>NZ_JAIOUU010000005.1:0-223750 GCF_019931125.1 Aestuariivivens sp. NBU2969 | reverse complement strand
AAAATATTTGGCACAATTCCATTATGAGAATGATTAATAAAAAACCTATATATTGGAATCAAATAAAACAGAACGTAACTTAATAACTCAATAAATTAATCCTAACAATTCTTTGATGTTATTTTCATTTATAGTATATAAAAACTCCATGTTTTTTCGAAACTTCCTTACTTTTTTTTTAACAAAAATCTTTGATAGTTCAGGCGTTAAATTTTTCTTTAATGTTAAAGGGAAATACATTTTTAGTCGGTCTTCGTTAGCTATAACAAAATCATAAATAGGATATGCATCCTTAATTTGAATAGGTACTATATAGTAATTTTCAAAACGAAGTAGCATTGGGCTTGTGTTTTAGTTCTAATGCTTCAACTGTTTTTAACGAAGCTGCAGTAACCGAAAGGGGCAATACCAAAACAACCCCAATTAAAGGTATTATTAATAGTAATATAAATACAATGCCGTTGCCTATGGCTAGACCTCTATGCTGTCGAACAAATTTCAAACTTTCTCCATACCTAAAATGACGTTCTAAAGTGTAATCCATATTACCAAAACCAGCATAATAGGACTGCACCAAAAACAAGAGAACCGTTGAAAAAATATTAACCACAGGAATAAACTTCAATAATAGAATGGGAATGGTTAACAGTAACTCCATAAACAAGTTCCTGCTGTTAATACGAATGCCTCGCCATAACTGTTGTAAAAACGTCGTATTTCTGTGTGGAAGTGATGTGCTTCCTGCTAAATAAGCTTCTATTTTTTCGGATACCGGGCTCATAAATGGCGCTGATAATGCCATAATAATGTGTTTAAAAAGGATTAAGCCAATAACAATTATTATAAGTCCAGTAAGAATTCGAAAGGTAGTTTTTACCCATTCATAACTATTCCAAGATCGAAAAATGCTAGTTATATAATCCACAACATTATCTGACAAACCATAGGCCATTCCAAAAATAGCTACTGCCGTTATTAAACTTATTAACATAGGAACTGCAAAATATTTCCAAAGCTTGAGCTTTGAAATCAACCCAAAGACACCAAAATAGGCTTTAATTCCTATAACTATGTTTTTAAGCATGGTATTCTTTTACAGCATCAATAAAGGCTTTGGCGTTTTCCAATGGTACATTGGGTAAAATCCCGTGACCTAAATTTACAATGTATTTATCCTTTCCAAACTCATTTATCATTTGATGTACCATTCGCTTTATTTCAGAGGGTGGGGACAATAACCGAGCTGGATCAAAATTACCCTGTAACGTTATATTTCCTCCAGTTAAATAACGTGCATTTTGTGCAGAGCATGTCCAATCGACACCCAGTGCCGAAGCGTTGGATTTAGCCATGTCGTTTAAAGCAAACCAGCAGCCTTTACCAAAGGCAATTACAGGTGCATTATCTTTTAAGGCTTCAATAATTTGATTGATGTATTGCCAAGAAAACTCTTGATAATCTATAGGACTTAACATACCTCCCCATGAATCGAAAACCTGAACGGCATTACAGCCAGCTTTTACTTTCTCCTTTAAATAAGCGATGGTGGTATCGGTTATTTTTTGAAGCAATTGATGGGCAGCTATGGGATTAGTAAAACAAAACTCCTTAGCTTTATCGAAGGTCTTACTACCCTGTCCTTGTACACAATAGCATAGGATGGTCCACGGTGAACCAGCAAAGCCAATTAATGGAATTTCATCGCTCAATAATTCCTTGGTTGCTTTTATAGCTTGGTAAACATAATCCAATTCTTCGGTTACGTCTGGAACAATAACCTCATTTACATCTTTAGAAGTACGTATAGGATTTGGTAAATAAGGACCAAAGTTAGGTTTCATTTGTACCTCAATATTCATCGCTTGGGGAATGACCAAAATATCACTAAACAATATAGCAGCATCCATACCATAACGACGAATAGGCTGTACCGTAATTTCACTAGCTAATTCTGGTGTTCGACATCTAGTAAAAAAGTCGTATTTTTCACGAATAGCCATAAATTCAGGTAAATATCGTCCTGCTTGACGCATCATCCATACAGGAGGACGATTGACAGTTTCTCCTTTTAATGCTCTTAAAAATAAATCGTTTTTTATCATATTTTATTTTAAAGTCATTGCAAAGCAAAAAATTTTACTTTGGCAATCGGTTTATTTATATAGTTTAGCATGTCGCTATGTTACTAGTAATGATAATTATATATAATGTTCGTTCACTAATTCAATCACGCTTTCTACCGTAGGTACTTTAGCAACTCTTACATCACTAAAATGTTTTTGTGCTTCTTTGGCAGTGGTTTCCCCTATGCAAAACGCAATAATCTCTTTAGGATTTTTTTGCACATAACTTTCAACTGTAGATGGACTATAAAACATAACACCTTCAACAGTATCATCTACTTTAGCACCATCATATTTGGTCTGGTAGGCTTCAATTTCGTTAACCTTAATATGGTTTTGTTCCAGAATATTGGGCAAATCATCCAACCTTAAATCACTACAGAAATAGGTTACTTCGGTACCATCTATAAACTCAACCAAATATTCGGCTAACTTTTTGGCATTTTTTTCTGCATGTTTTACTGGGCCTATTCTATTTTCAACTAATCTTTTCGTCCTACGACCCACACAATAAATATTTTTGAACTGCAATTCGATGTTAGAAAAATTGTGCAATAGTGCTTCTACAGCATTTTTACTCGTAATAATAACATTTTGTAATTCATTTTTCATTACCTGTGGATGAATGCGGTTTAAGCTTATTTTTATGAAATCACTACTTTCGACTACCACTTTTTCATGCAGTAACAGCCTTTGTTCTTCACTAAGCGATTTTGTAGAATATATATTTACGGTTTTATTGGATTGCCTTATTGAATCCATTAAACGCTTGCCCCCACGTTCTATAATATAATTGGCACAAAAGGAGGCTAAATCCTTATGCTTCCCCAATTTTTCAATTCGTGAGACTTCTATTTTCTTAGAGCCATCGATACTTAGTAGAACGCCTTTAAAGGACACTTCATCATTTTTTATTTGTGCCAATGCTCCAATGGGTGCCGTACAACCGCCTTCCAGTTTGTTTAAAAACTCACGTTCAATAGTGGTACAAATTTCGGTTTCCTCATGATTTAATCCAGCACAGGCAGATCTTGCAAATTCATCTTCTGCCAAAGCCGTTATCATAATAGCACCTTGTGCAGGTGCTGGTACCATCCAGTTAAGGTTGATAGATTGCTCTGGACGAATACCTATTCTACCAATACCCGCTGCAGCAAAAATAGCAGCGTCCCAGTTGGTATTTTTCTTTAGTTTTTGCAATCTGGAGTTTACATTCCCCCTTAAGTCTTCAACAGTATGTGTAGGGTATCGGTTAAGCCATTGGGCTCTACGACGTAAACTTCCTGTAGCAATAACGGCATGTTTGGCACCTAAAAATTCTTCATTGGTTTTAAAAACCAAGGTATCGTTAACATTTCCTCGTTTCAAAACAGCCACCTGAGCAATACCCTTTGGTAAAACAGTAGGAACATCTTTAAGGGAATGTACTGCAATATCAATATCGTGGTTGAGCATTGCGATATCTAAAGTACGTGTAAAAATACCTGTAATACCTAAGTCGTAAAGAGGCTTATCCAAAACAATATCTCCGGTAGACTTTACAGGAACTAATTTAGTTTTATATCCTAAATGCTCAAGTTGTTGCTGTACAGTTTTGGCTTGCCATAATGCCAATTCACTATCGCGCGTGCCGATTCTTATAATTTTAGACATTGGTTTTTGAAAGTTCTTCTAACTGAAACACTTTTTTAATAAGTTCGAGGCTTTCATCTGTAGAAACACCATCTTCCTTTAAATGATGGGCAAAGTGATTGGTTATTTTTTGAATAATATTGTTACTGATCAATTCAGCTTGAGTCTCGTTAAAATCAGTTAGTTTTTTACGCTGTGTCTCCAACTCTGCGGCAGCAAAATCGCTTAACTTATGCTTTAATGCTTTAATGGTGGGCACAAATTTTCGTGTTTCCAACCAACAGTTAAATTCTGCTTTAACCTCTTCTATGATAGACTCTGCTAAAGGAATATGTTCACGACGTTTTTCCAACGTTTCATCTGTAATTTGCGATAAATGATCAAGATGAACGAGCGACACTTTTTCTAATTCCCTTACATTTTCATTAACATTTTTTGGTATTGATAAATCTAAAATCAACAAAGGTTTTTTTAATTGAAGGAGATGTTTGTCAATGGTAGGCCGTTGAGCTCCAGTAGCCACAATTAAAATATCAGCATAGCTTATTTCCTCCTGTAAATTAGCATAATCCTTAACCAATAAGTTGAATTTACCAGCAATTTTTTCGGCCTTATCCTTAGTGCGGTTAATAAGAGTAATATGCTCATTTTTGGTGTGCTTTACCAAATTTTCACAGGTGTTTCTTCCAATTTTACCAGTACCAAACAAAAGTATATTTTTATTGGTAACATCTTCCATAGTATTAAATATGTATTGTACCGAAGCAAAAGATACCGATGTAGCTCCAGAAGAAATATCGGTTTCTGTTTTAATACGTTTACTGGCCTGTATCACTGCATTCACCAAACGTTCTGTAAAATGGTTCAGTAAACCAATTGTTTTTGATATACGGGCACTTGTCTTTAACTGACTTATAATTTCGAAATCACCCAATATTTGGCTATCTAATCCAGAACCTACACGAAACATATGAGCAATAGCCTCCTGGTTTTTATAGATGTAAGCTACCTTTTGAAACTCCTCTACGGTTCCTTCTGTATTATCGCAAAGCAATTTTATAAGTTGAAAAGGGTGTTGGGCAAATCCGTAAATTTCAGTACGGTTACATGTGGAAGTTACTATAAGACTTTCGATACCACTCTCATTCGCTTGGTGAAGTAGTTTTTCTTTGCCGTCTTCATTTAAACTAAAACGACCTCTAATATGCGCATCGGCCTTTTTGTAACTTAATCCAATGGCATAAAAGTAATTACTACGTGAAATATTGTACTTATCCATGATATAATTCCTGATAATCAAAACAAATGTAGAATGATAGTTTAAAAAAAAATAACGATGAAAGAACTTTTAATGTCGCTTGTTGTTTTTTAAACATTTTTTTTAAAATAATATGATAAATGTCATACTTTTGTAGTGAATTCAATGGTTTTGAAGTCTTATATTTAGAATCAATCTAAATAAATTTCGAAAATGGATAAAAAAATTAACTTAGAAAATATCGCTGAAAGATCTTTTGAAGAGACTAAAATAGATGTTGGCTTTTTAATTTTAACTCATAAAAACGAAAAAAATGTCGCTCAAAATCTTACAAAAGAAATAGATAGCGATTTTATCCAGTTTCACTTTTGTATAAAAGGCACAACCAAGTTTGTTTTTAACCAAGGAAGTTATGTTTTGGATATTCCTGAAGAAAACTCCTTATT
Source organism: Aestuariivivens sp. NBU2969 (assembly GCF_019931125.1). Lineage (NCBI taxonomy): Bacteria > Pseudomonadati > Bacteroidota > Flavobacteriia > Flavobacteriales > Flavobacteriaceae > Aestuariivivens > Aestuariivivens sp. NBU2969. The sequence continues at coordinate 218,291 of NZ_JAIOUU010000005.1, read as the reverse complement.
ATTATACAATCCGCAACGAAATTTACCCATTGACCTACAATTGGATCCCAATTCATGGATTGTTTCCATCCTAATTACCATTAAAAAATTTCATAGTTTGTTCTCAGAAGAAGCCGATTATATTTCGTTTTTAAATGCTGATAATAAGGACAAAAAATATTATAAGGACGGTATTATTTCACCATCAATGGCCATAGTATTAAACCAAATGATTAACTACAGCCTTAATTCATCAATTAAAAGCCTATATTTTAAAGGAAAAGCATACGAATTACTAAGTCTGTATTTTAACAGAAGCGAAGAGGCTGATGTGGAGCAGTGTCCATTTTTGGTCGATGAGACTAATGTAATTAAAATAAGGAAAGCCAAGGATATAATTGTAGCGCGAATGGCCGAACCTCCTACATTACAGGATTTGGCTGATGAAATTGGTTTAAATATTAAAAAATTAAAAGAAGGATTCAAACAGATTTATGGGGATTCAGTATTTAGTTTTTTGTTTGATTATAAAATGGAATTTGCCCGCAAGTTATTAGAATCTGGTGAGAACAACGTTAATGAAGTAGGGCATAAAGTGGGCTATAGTACAGCGAGCCATTTTATAGCTGCTTTTAAGAAAAAGTATGGCACTACACCAAAAAAGTATTTAATGTCTTTGAATTAGTTATAAATGAAAGGAATTTTACTCGTAAACCTAGGTTCACCCGATAGCCCTGAACCAAAGGATGTAAAAAAATATTTGGGCGAATTTTTAATGGACGAACGGGTTATAGATATCCCCTACACTGCCAGAGCTTTACTGGTAAGGGGCATTATTTTAAAAACAAGACCTAAAGCCTCTGCTGCAGCCTATAAAAAAATATGGTGGGAAGAAGGCAGTCCGCTTATAGTCATCTCTGAAAGACTTAAAAAGAAAGTACAAAAAGAAGTTGATGTACCAGTAGCTTTGGCGATGCGTTATGGCAGTATGACCATTGAAAAAGGATTCCGGGAGTTGGTTGATAAAGGGGTAGATGAAGTGTTGTTGTTTCCTCTTTATCCGCAATTTGCAATGGCGACTACCGAAACCATATTAGTTTTAGCTGAAAAAATAAGGCAAACTCATTTCCCACAGTTAAAAACAGAAACTGTTCCTGCATTTTACAACAATCCCGATTACATTAAAGTACTCTCAAACTCCATTAAGACACATTTAGAAAATAAACCATACGAGCATTTACTCTTTTCTTACCATGGTGTTCCAGAACGCCATATTCGAAAAAGCGATGTCACCAAATCGCATTGCAGAATTGATGGTAAATGCTGTGTTACTCCAAGTAATGCCCATGAGTTTTGCTATAGACACCAATGTATGGAAGTTACTAGATTGGTTGCAAAAAAGCTTGATTTAAAGGAAGGTTCTTACTCAACTTCATTTCAATCGCGATTGGGCTTCGATCCGTGGTTGCAACCGTATACCGATCGTACCATTGAACGTTTGGCAAAACAAGGTATTAAAAATATGGCTATTGTTACTCCTGCTTTTGTTAGTGATTGTTTAGAAACTCTAGAAGAAATTGCAATGGAAGGTCAGGAGATTTTTCATGAAATGGGAGGCAATTCATATACCACAATCCCTTGTTTAAATGACGACCAAGAATTTGTTGAATTATTGGCGAATTGGATAAACAAATGGTCCAATATCAATGTTTAAACTATATAATTATGGATGAATTTTTAGAATACTACCAGTACATCAAAGCCTTCCATCTCATTTTTGTTATTACTTGGTTTGCGGGCTTATTTTATATTCCAAGATTGTTTGTGTATCAAATTGAAGCCTTTTATAAACCTTTACCAGAAAAGGAAATCCTTGGAAAGCAATTAAAACTCATGGCCAAACGTTTGTGGTATATTATTACTTGGCCTTCGGCTATTTTGGCGACTATATTTGCTGTTATTCTGCTAATTTTAAATTATCCCCTACTATACAATGGCTGGATGAAAGTTAAGCTAGTCTTTGTGATAATGCTCTTTATTTATCACTTAAAAACGCATCAGTATTTTAAGCAACTGCAGCAAGATGTAATAAATAAATCATCTAGCTTTATGCGTATTTGGAATGAAGGCGCCACCTTTATCTTATTTGCCGTAGTGTTTTTGGCGATTTTAAAAAGTACAATAAATTGGGTTTGGGGAATTATTGGTCTAATGGTTTTAGGTGTTCTTATTATGTTAGGTTTTAAAGTTTATAAGAATATTAGGGAACGAAATCCTGAAGCCTAGAGGGAATTTTAAATTCGATACCCTAAACAAATAAATTGTTAGTTTTTGGTTTTATTTTTTTAGAATTTCTTGGAAAAGAGTTGGTGTGATTATTGTTATATTTATGCCAATGAAACTTAAGAGCCTGTCCTTACGTACCCGCATTTTTATTGCTATGATTTTATTAGTGCTTGTGGCATCAATAATTATAGCGCTTGTGGCTATTTACCAATATAACGAAGAGACCAAAGACTACCATAAACAACGTTTACAGCGTAAGGAAAGAGCCATACAACGACATTTAGGAAATGTTATCAAGGAAACTTCATATCCAGTTTTAACAGAAAAAATACCTCTCATCTTTAAAGATGAACTTAATAAAATAGCCGACATACACTCCTTACAGATTAATCTTTACGATTTAGAAGGCACACTTTTGAAGTCCTCAAAGGCCATATTGGCACAGGACACATTGCACCATTGCTTAAGATCTGAAATTTTAAATGCCGTTTCCAATACTGCCGACCATAGGTTTGTAGATAAACATGAAGAAAATGGAGAAGCGTATCTGTCGTCGTACACTTATATCACCGATAGAAAATTTAAGCCCTTAGCTATTTTAAATCTTCCTTATTTAGAACGAGACGACTTTTTAGCAAGAGAACTTAACGAATTTCTAACACGTTTAAGCTTTGTCTATTTGTTTGTATTAATTATGGCCATAGTAATTTCCTTTTGGTTGTCTAGATACATTACAAAATCCTTAAAAGCCATTAGTGACAAAATAAATACTATTAGACTGGAAAAACGGAATGAAAAGATTGTTATAGACGATACAAGTGAAGAAATATCCACTTTGGTAAACTCCTATAACAGTATGATTGACGAGTTGGAGGAGAGCGCTGTTAAGTTGGCGACCAGTGAGCGTGAACAGGCCTGGCGAGAAATGGCCAAACAGGTGGCGCACGAGATTAAAAATCCTTTAACTCCCATGCGTTTGACCGTTCAAAACTTTCAACGAAAATTTGATCCAAAAGACTCAACTATCATCTCTAAAGTAGATGAATATAGCAAAACCTTAATCCAACAAATCGATACAATGAGCTCCATTGCATCGGCATTCTCTACTTTTGCCAAAATGCCCGCGCAGCAAAACGAAACCTTAAACGTGGTTAATATTGTTAAATTAGCATTAGATATATTTAACGAAGAATATATTATATTTACTAGGGATGCCGAAGAAATTATTGCTAAGTTCGACAGAACTCAGCTCATCCGAGTGGTTACTAATTTGGTTAAAAATGCAATACAAGCCATTTCAAAAATTGACACTCCACAAATTATAGTCCACGTAAGCGAACTGGACAACAATGTGATTATAACTGTTACCGATAATGGTTCTGGTGTTCCAGAAGAAAACAAGGACAAGGTATTTGAACCTAAGTTTACTACAAAATCAAGCGGTATGGGGCTTGGCTTGGCAATGGTTAAAAACATTGTTGAAACCTATAACGGTTCCATTTCTTTTGAATCTCAGAAAGACAAAGGCACTATGTTTAAAGTAGTATTCCCAAAAGCATAACATCATGAACTACCAAAATATTATTTCCAAAAACCATAACAGTACCTCTATTATCATCGTTAACCGTCCCAATAAATTAAACGCCTTAAACAAGGATACGATACAAGAACTACATGATGCGTTTGATACAGCCAATAAGGATAAAAATATCAAGGTTATAATTGTCACTGGCGGTGGCGACAAGGCTTTTGTTGCTGGTGCTGATATTACTGAATTTGCCCATTTTAATGCTGAAGAAGGTACGCTATTAGCTGCTAATGGGCAACAACTTTTATTCGATTTTGTTGAAAATTTAAGCACCCCTGTTATTGCAGCAATTAATGGGTTTGCATTAGGCGGTGGACTTGAATTGGCAATGGCCTGTCATTTTAGGGTAGCTAGCGATAATGCTAAAATGGGCTTACCTGAGGTGTCTTTAGGGGTTATCCCAGGTTATGGTGGTACACAGCGCTTACCACAACTCATTGGTAAAGGTCGTGCTATGGAACTTATAATGACTGCTGGAATGATTGATGCCAACCAAGCGCTAAGTTATGGCTTGGTAAACCATGTTACATCTCACGAAGATCTTTTACCTCTATGCGAAAAACTCGCTATTAAAATTTCCCGAAACTCACCAGTTGCTATTGCAGCAGCCATTAAATCCATTAATGCCAATTATAAAGATGGTGTTGATGGCTACAAGGTCGAAATCAATGCCTTTGGAAATGCATTTGGCACTAAAGATTTTAAGGAAGGTACCTCTGCTTTCTTAGAAAAACGAAAGGCTGATTTTACTGGGGAATAATACTTAACTCCTGTTCCAGTTATAAAAATCAAAAATCTAAAAATTAAATAACCAATGTTAGATATTTAGGTCATTTCTAACAAAAAATATGAATCCCCTCTTTAAGAGATGTATAATCACTCTCAGAATGAATGATCCTTCGACATTAACAAATGTATACAGTTATAACCCACTAATAACCTCCGATCCCGTTTCTTTCGCAAAAGCCTTCATTTTTAATTTTAACTGTAGCACTTTTTCTGGAAATGAAGCAGCACGATTGTATTGTTCACTTGGGTCTTCATTTAAGTTAAAGAGTTGTACACTATCGGTTTCGGTGATTCGTAGTTTCCATTCCTGCTCACGAATGGCTTCAATGGTCTTGCCCGAGCAGTACATCAATGTCGTACGTGGTGAATGCTGTTGTTCCTTAATCAACCCCAATAGGTTTTCCCCATCTATAGGATATTGATTGGGTATTTTGCTTTCCGCCAAGGCTACAAATGTTGGGAACAAATCCAACCCCGATACGATATCTCTATTCACTTGATTTTCTTTAATGGTATTGGGCCAATACATAATGGCAGGTACCCTGGAGCCACCTTCATAAGTTGTCATTTTGGCGCCCCTAAAAAATCCCGCTGATCCTGTATGCCAGCGTTCCACGCCATCGGCCAACATACGGTCGGGCAAGTTATGCCAAGGGCCATTATCGCTAGTAAATACAACAAGGGTATTTTCTTCTAAATTATTTTCCTTTAAGGTTTTAAGAAGCTCGCCAATAGTCCAATCTATAGTTTCAATAACATCGCCGTACAAGCCTGCTTGCGAAGTACTTTTAAATTCTTCCGGGGCACTAATGGGCAAATGGGGCATGGCATGGGCCAAATACAGGAAAAAAGGTTCGTTTTTGTGTTCCTTAATAAAGTTTATTGCCTTTTCGGAATAATCGAGCATCAAACGATTCTGCTGCTTTCCAATTTCCTTAATCGGCTTATCATTTTCATACATATACAACCTGTCATCTTCGGTTAGCCAAGGGCACCAAGGTAAAATCATGTCGTTACTATAGGGCAGACCAAAAAAATAATCGAATCCCCGAGCGGTAGGAAGGTATTGTGGCAAGTGTCCCAAGTGCCATTTGCCAATCGCTCCCGTTTTATATCCCGCTTCTTTTAAAACATTGGCAATAGTGACCTCGGTTAGAGGCAAACCCGTGGAAGATTCTGGACCAAAATTGTTTGGTGCATTCCTAACAGGATATCTCCCAGTAAGCAACCCCGCACGGGAGGGTGTACAGACCGAACTAGGCGCATAAAACGAGGTAAACTTTAGGCCTTCCTGAGCCATTTTGTTGATGTTAGGGGTCTTTATAAGTGGATTTCCATAGCATTCCAAATCGCCATAACCCATATCGTCCATATACACCAAAATAATATTTGGACGTTTTACTTCTTTGAGGCTTTCCTCTGACTTCGTTTTACTACAGGATAAAAAAACAAAAGCAAAAAGTATTAAAAAAATGGATGGTTTATTCATAACAGACACTATTTCAAAATTTGTAAAATACACTACATATCTGGTGCAGACTAAGTTCGACATTTTTTATGGCAACACAAAACCACATTTGTTGATAACCCGTTTTTGTTTTAACAGTTTACCATTCAAATTATATCTAATTTTAAAGTGTTCTCTATTAAGTATTCAACCCATAATTTTACTACAATGAACCAAAAAAATGCCATAAAAGGACGTGGTGCACAACTTAACGTCCCTAATCGTTTCTTCGAACTGAGCCATGAAATACGTAACGACTTTTTGGAATTTTGTAGAAAGGAAAGCGAACCGGCCGATAAAAACAAAACACTTTATCTGCCAGTTTTCCCAAAGACCATAGTAAATAAAGTGGATAGTCCCGATTTGGGTTTAATGTACAGTATGAATCCTTACCAAGGCTGCGAACATGGCTGTATCTATTGTTATGCCAGAAACAGTCATGAATATTGGGGCTATAGTGCCGGATTGGATTTTGAGCGACGTATTCTAGTTAAGAAAGACGCCCCAAAATTATTGGAAGTTTTACTGAAAAAGAAGAGCTGGAAAGCCCATCCCATTGTTTTATCAGGCAACACCGATTGTTATCAGCCTGCCGAGCAACAATTTGAAATCACCAGAAAATGTTTAAACGTGTTCTTAAAATATAAGCACCCTGTAACCATAATTACAAAAAACGCATTGATATTAAGGGATTTGGAGATTTTAAAAGCCCTTTCGGAAGATCAATTGATAGCAGTTAATGTATCCATTACCTCTCTTTCCGAGGACACAAGGCGTATTCTTGAACCCAGAACGGCAACCATTAATAAACGTTTGGAAACGGTTAAAACATTAAGCGACCATGGCATTCCTGTAAATGTCATGTTGGCCCCACTAATCCCCTCCATTAACAGCCATGAGGTTTTACCCTTGGCTAAAGCTGCTTCAGAACACGGCGCATCATCTATTGCGCATACTATAGTACGATTGAATGGTGCTATTGGCGAGATTTTTACAGATTGGGTAAAAAAGACCATGCCCGATCGATCTGAAAAAATACTGAACCAAATTAAAAGTTGCCATGGTGGCTCGTTAAATGACAGTCGTTACGGTAAACGAATGCGTGGTGAAGGCCAAATAGCAGAACAGATAAACAATCTGGTGAAATTGGCTAGGCAGAAATATTTTAATGATAAAGGGATGCCCAAGCTCAACACTACACTTCATAACAGTTACAAACATGGGCAACTAAAGTTGTTTTAGACATTGATTAATACAATTAAAAACAAAATACTTTTGTAGCTTCAAAACCTTATTTGTTGATTTATGTGATTTATTGTTCTACTTTTTTTAATCAGCTTCTGGTTTACCCAACTTTACAACAAGTGTTCTAAACAGCCAATACAATTGAAAATAATTAGTATTTTAGTCCTTTAAAACAAGCTATGAGCGCATTAATTTTTTGGGCAACTATTTCCATTTTCTTTTCGTTTTTATGTTCAATTCTCGAAGCCGTTTTACTTAGTATAACTCCTACCTTTATAAACATTAAAAAACAGGAAGGCAAAGATTATGCTTTAATGTTGGAAACCTTAAAAAAAGATGTCGACAAGCCTTTAATTGCTATTCTTACCCTAAACACCATTGCTCATACATTGGGTGCCATGATGGTGGGTATTCAAGCCGAAAGCCTACATAATATTGAATTTTTAGGAATTAACACTGTAGGCATTGTTTCGGCTATTATGACCTTTTTAATTTTAGTGGCTTCCGAAATTATTCCGAAAACCATTGGTGCCACTTACTGGAAAGGCCTAGCTAATTTTACCTCAAAAACCCTTACCGTTTTAATCTTCCCTTTAAAATGGACCGGATTACTTTGGTTGCTTCAACTCACTACAAAACTAATTGGAGGAAAGGGACACCATGGCAGTGTACTGAGCAGGGAAAGTTTTATGGCAATGACCGATATGGCACATAAAGAAGGGGTATTTCAGGAAAACGAAAGCCTTATTATTAAAAACCTACTCAACTTTAAACAAGTTTTTGCTAAGGATGTGATGACTCCTAGAACAGTAATGAAAACGGAAGACGAAACCTCAACTGTTGAAGTATTTTTTAATAAAAATCTAAACCTGAGATTCTCTAGAATTCCTGTTTACAGGGACAATTCGGATAACATTACCGGACTTGTTTTAAAAGACGACGTGTTCAAGGAAATGGCTCTGGACAATAGCTCCAAAAAACTATCTGATATCAAACGGGATATTATTGTAGTAAACAGAAATTTGCCTATTCCTACTCTTTTTGAAAAGTTGGTGGAAAGCAGAAACCATATGGCTTTAGTAGTCGATGAATATGGTAGTGTTAGCGGCTTGGTAACCATGGAAGATGTTATTGAAACTCTATTGGGTCTTGAGATTATGGACGAAAGCGACAATGTGTCCGATTTGCAGCTTTTAGCTCGGAAAAGCTGGGAAACCCGAGCCAAAAAATTGGGCATCTATATAGATAATACTTCAGAAAACTAATGGAAAGCTGCATCATAACATCGCCTTTGGGATTTACCAAAATTATTGGTAGCGAAGATGGTATTACTGAAATAACAGTGCTTAATTCAGTAGAAGAAGTAACTGATGTTATCCCAGAGACATTAGAAGATTGTGTTATGCAACTTAACGAATATTTTGAGGGCACAAGACATGAGTTTAACCTAAAACTAAATCCGCAAGGCTCCGATTTCCAAAAACAGGTCTGGAAACAATTGGAGTGTATTCCCTTTGGTAAAACTACATCTTATTTAGAGCTGTCCAAACAACTGGGTGATATAAAGGCCATTCGTGCTGTGGCCAATGCCAATGCTAAAAACCCACTTTGGATTGTCGTTCCCTGCCATCGAGTAATTGGGAGCGATGGCAGTTTAACAGGGTATGCTGGAGGACTTCATAGAAAACAGTGGCTGCTAGAGCATGAAAGCCCCTATAAACAGCAAAGATTGTTTTAATTTAAGAATGTTGTACACGTATAGGGTAAATTAATTTTTCTATATTTATTACAATATAAAACCTCATATGAAACAAATAAAAAAAGCTCTAAAATGGTTGGCTGTTCTATTAGTATTGCTTGTAATTGCTCTCTATGTAACCGATACCGATTACCTTATAAAAGCCGTTAAGAACATTTATTTAAATGGCCATACCACTGCATTTTTGGAAGACTACAAAAATTTCGACAATCAAGTTATTAAAAACGGAACACCCCAACCTTGGCCCAATCACAAAAACTATAATAAAGTTAAAGAAACAGATATCCTTACTAATGCCAATAACACTTATAGCACTATTGCTTTTGTTATTATAAAAAATGACAGCATTTGGTTTGAAAAGTATTATGATGGTTTTAATGAAAACTCCAAATCCAATTCCTTTTCCATGGCCAAGAGTTATGTAACTGGTCTTTTGGGCAAGGCCATTATGGACGGTTACATTAAAAGTTTAAACCAACCCGTTTGTGATTTTTTACCAGAATACTGTGATGGTTTGGCTGCAACATTAACGGTAGGGGATTTATCGAGTATGGCCTCAGGTTCTAATTGGGATGAAGCTTATTATTCTCCATTTTCCATTACCACAAGAGCATATTTTGATGACGATTTAAACACCATGATATTGGATAAAGTAAAAGTTGTTGAACAGCCTGGACAATACTTTAAATACGCTAGTGGTGATACGCAAATGCTGGGCATGGTCATAGAAAAGGCGACTGGCAAAAAATTATATGAGTATTTAGAGGATAGTTTCTGGAAACCATTGGGTTGTGAAAATGAAACCTTATGGCAAGTGGATAGTGAAGCTAACGATATGGTAAAAGCCTATTGTTGTATTGCCAGCAATGCCAAGGATTTTGCCCGATTTGGCAAACTTTACAAAGACTATGGCAAATGGAATGGTAAGCAGATTTTGGATTCTACGTTTGTTTCCAAAGCGATTACACCTCGCTTTGCTGAAAGTCCACAGTACGGTTATGGTTGGTGGCTTTATGAAAAAGACAGCAAATCATTTTTTATTATGCGAGGTCATTTAGGGCAAATGGTTATTGTAGATAGGCCCAATAACATCATTGTCGTTAGACTGGGACATAAACGCACGCCTCAAACATTTATTGGTGAATTTGCCGAAGATGTAGATGTATATATTGAAGAAGCTTATAATATGTTAGCCCATGATCAATAAACTCAACCTCGAAAACATTCTGTTTCTAGATATAGAAACTGTTCCAGAAACCCAAGACTTTTCAGAGTTGGATGATACAAAACAGGTGCTTTGGGATGCAAAATCACAATACCAACGTAAAGAAGACTTTACCGCCGAAGAGTTTTACGAACGTGCCGGTATTTGGGCAGAGTTTGGGAAAATAGTTTGTATTTCGGTGGGATATTTTACGTTTCAAGGTAACCATAGACGATTTCGTGTCACCTCATTTTATGGTGATGAAATCACTATATTAAAAGATTTTAAAACCCTACTCATTTCACATTTCAGTCAAGCAAAACATTTATTGTGCGCCCACAATGGCAAGGAATTCGACTTTCCCTATATTGCACGCCGCATGATTATTCATAATATGGAGTTGCCTTACAAGTTGAATCTATTTGGCAAGAAACCTTGGGAAGTACCACATTTGGACACCTTAGAACTTTGGAAATTCGGGGATTATAAAACCTACACCTCCCTTAAACTATTAACTAATGTTTTAGGTATCCCATCGCCAAAAGATGACATTGATGGTAGTGAAGTGTACCGTGTTTATTATGAAGACAAGGATATAGATCGTATTATAACCTATTGCGAAAAAGATACCATCGCCGTAGCCCAAATCTTTTTAAGGTTACGGGGAGATAACCTTTTAAGTGATGATGAGATTATTCATGTTTAGTCAAAGAACATAAAAACCAGTGCATAGACATAAAAACTTGAAACTAAATAACAACCCTTTATTACAAATAGAAAACCTTTCCATCACCTTTGGAGAGAATGAGGTCATCCATAATATCTCATATCAATTATACAGTAATGAAATACTTGGTATTGTTGGTGAATCGGGTTCGGGGAAGTCAGTGTCGTCCTTGGCTATTTTAGGCTTGCTTCCCAAGCGCATTTCAAATATAACTTCAGGTTCTATTGTTTATAACAATAAAGATTTAACGCAACTTTCGAACAAAGATTTTCAACATATTAGGGGTAAAAAGATAGCTATGATCTTTCAGGAACCCATGAGTTCCTTAAATCCGTCCATGTCCTGTGGAAAACAAGTTCAGGAAATATTGTTACAACATACCAGCTTATCAAAATCAGCTTCAAAGGAAAAAACCATTGCATTATTCGAAAAAGTAAAGTTGCCAACGCCTTCCCGTATTTTTGATGCTTATCCACATGAAATTTCTGGCGGACAAAAACAACGAGTCATGATAGCCATGTCCATTGCATGTAAACCCGATATTTTAATAGCTGACGAACCTACTACAGCACTAGATGTAACAGTGCAAAAGGATATTATAAATCTTTTAAAAGCCTTACAGGAAGACACTAAAATGAGCATCATTTTCATTACCCACGATTTGGCTTTAATTTCCGAAATCGCGAATCGAGTACTAGTGATGTACAAAGGCGATATTGTTGAACAGGGTGACGTAACATCCATATTTAAAAATCCGCAGCACAATTATACCAAAGCCTTAATAAACTCAAGACCTTCATTAAATACTCGGTTTAAAACACTGCCTACCATACAAAATTATCTAAACAACACCTTTTCAAAAGATATTATAACACCTCAACAGCGTAAAGCCTTTCACAAAAAGCTGTACAGCAATCCGCCATTATTGGAAGTTGTTGATGTTGAAAAGGAATATATCTCAAAATCGGGGTGGTTTACCAAACCATCGGTATTCAAGGCCGTAAATCAAGTGAGCTTTAAACTCTACAAAGGAGAAACTTTAGGCTTGGTAGGTGAATCGGGATGTGGGAAATCAACTTTGGGTAATGCCATTTTACAACTCGATAAGGCAACGGCAGGTACTATTTTGTATAAGGGAACAGACATTACCAAACTATCAAGAGCCAACATTCGAACCCTGAGAAAGGAAATCCAAATCATCTTTCAAGACCCTTTTTCATCCTTAAATCCCAGAATTCCAGTAGGCGAAGCGATAATGGAGCCTATGAAAGTACATGGTATAGGCACTACCTATGCAGAGCGTAAAGCAAAAGTATTGGATATTTTAAATCGGGTTGGTTTGTTAGAAGGTTATTTTAACCGTTATCCGCATGAATTTTCGGGTGGACAACGCCAACGTATAGGTATTGCCAGAACCATTGCATTACAACCCAAATTAATAGTATGTGACGAATCTGTTTCGGCATTAGACATATCAGTACAAGCACAAGTACTAAATCTGTTGAACGAACTAAAAGAAGATTTTGGCTTTACCTATATTTTTATTTCACACGATTTGGCCGTAGTAAAGTATATGAGCGACCAACTATTAGTAATGAATAAAGGTGAAGTCGAAGAGTTGGATGATGCCGATGTAATTTATAACAACCCTAAAACGGAGTACACAAAAAAGTTAATTCATGCTATACCAAAAGGATTATAGCATGAATACTTTTTTCGTTATATACAGTAAACCTTTTAAAAATTGTAAATGTTCTTGAAATGTTTCTTTCAGTTTACTGTCTTTAATTTCTATTTGCTCAGGTAGATTTGGCTCCATCATTAAGTAGGTTAAAATTTATGGTAGACTTGAGGCAAATCTAAACATTGGTTAGGTTTATTTGGGGATTGTAAATATGAAACTTTTTTTTTAAATATAAGATTAAAAACATATTAAATCGTTGAAATACATATTTTTTTAACATTTCACCTTGACAGCTTTAATTTCAACGATATCTTAACCTGTTTTTTTCCTTGAATTATCATTATCTTTAAACCTCTTAAAAAAGGATAAATGCATCAAAAAAAATTATGGGAAGGTTCAATTGCCTTGAAAGAAAACAGCCATTTATATAAGTATAAAACATGGTTAGCCAATAACAAGGGGCTACAACTTAATACCTATAATGAGCTATGGCAATGGTCTGTAAACCATATTGAAGATTTCTGGATAAGCATTTGGGATTATTTTGGTGTTATTTCACATCAACCTTACTGCACTGTTTTAACAAAAGGAACTATGCCCGATGTTGAATGGTTTTTAGGTGCAACATTAAACTATTCCGAACATATTTTTAGACATTCCCATTTAAGTGAAGAAACGGCCATAATATTTAACAATGAACAAGGCGTTTACCTTGAGATATCTTGGAATGAATTACGGGAAAAGGTCGCATCTATGGTTACTTATTTAAAATCTATCGGCCTTACCAAAGGTGATAGAGTGGTTGCCTTTCTACCCAATGTCCCCGAAGCGACAATTTCATTTTTAGCAGCTAATTCCATAGGAGCTATTTGGTCCAGTACATCACCAGACTTTGGTAGCGAAAGTGTTATAGACCGATTTGCACAAATTAAACCTAAGGTTTTTATAACTGTTGATGGATATTACTATAATGGAAAACCTTATGATAAAACTGGGGTTTCTAAAGCCATCGCCAATGCTCTACCTACTTTAGAAAAGGTTATTGTATTACCTTACCTAAACAAAAATGCTGTTGAAAGTTTCCCAAAGGATTATATAGACATTAAAGACATATTTAAAAAAAAGGGCGAACCACTGTTGTTCGAACCTGTAGATTTTAATCACCCCATCTGGGTATTATATTCTTCTGGAACAACTGGCTTACCTAAAGCCATAGTACATTCTCATGGCGGCATTTTATTGGAACACTTAAAATATTTAGCATTTCAAAATGACGTACATGAGGGTGAGCGCTATTTTTGGTTTACCACTACGGGCTGGATGATGTGGAACTTCCTTCAATCTCCTTTATTACTGGGTGCAACTATTGTATTATATGATGGGTCCCCAACTTCCCCAGATTTCTACAAGCTTTGGGAGTTTTCGGAAGACGTTAAAATTAACCACTTTGGCACAAGCGCACCATTTTTAGTGGCAAGTATGAAAAGAAATATTTCTCTAAAAGAAAAATACAGTTTAGCATCAATCCGTTCCATTAGTTCTACAGGGGCACCATTGCCCTATGAAGCTTTTGAATATGTCTACGAAAACATTAAACAAAACGTTTGGCTATGTTCAATGGCTGGAGGTACCGATGTATGTACAGCCTTTGTGGGTGGTACACCCTTTTATGCTGTTCATGCTGGTGAAATTCAATGTCGTGCCCTAGGTGTCTCTCTATATGCTTATGATGATAATGGGCATCCCATAGAAGATGAACTAGGTGAAATGGCAATAGACCAACCTATGCCTTCCATGCCCATATATTTTTGGAACGATCCTAATAAAGCACATTACAAGGCCAGTTATTTTGAACATTATCCAGGAAAATGGCGACACGGTGATTTTATAAAGATAAATTCCAAAACCCACGGACTCGTTATTTATGGACGATCGGATGCTACCTTAAACCGACATGGCATTCGTATTGGTACAAGTGAAATTTACCGAAGTATTAACAAAATAGAAACTATAGAAGATGCCCTCATTGTGAATTTAGAATTAAATGGTGGTAAACATTTTATGCCATTGTTTGTAAAAATGAAATCTGGTTTTGATTTAACAGACGATACAAAAACCCAAATAAATGAACAGCTTAAAAAAGAATACTCGCCAAGGCACGTTCCTGATACTATTATTGAAGTCCAAGACATTCCCTATACTATAAGTGGCAAAAAAATGGAAGCTCCAGTCAAAAAAATCTTGTTAAAAATGCCTTTGGAAAAATCCATTAATATAGATTCTATGAAAAACCCAGAATCGATAGGTTTTTTTATAGCCTTTGCTAAAACCATATAGACTTCCTCTCCTTAAAAAGAGAAAGATTTAAAATAAAACACAAACCTAATTCCTTCCCTGAAATGAGAAGGGACTGTAGGACGGAAGACTTAATTAAAATCCAATCCCTCGGGAACAGCCTCTTCTTGGATATCATCAATAATGGTGCTCTTCCCTTCCTCTGAACAATCTACAATTATAGAAAGGGCTGCAGGTGGTTCAAATTCATCTTTAGAGATGTTTAGCTCCTCATCGGCATAACAACTTTTCATATACAAACCCCATATTGGTAAGGCCATAGCTGCTCCTTGACCATAAGTAATAGATGAAAAATGAACAGCTCGATCTTCTCCACCTACCCATACACCAGTTACTAAATTAGGTACCATACCCATAAACCAACCATCGCTTTGGTTTTGTGTGGTTCCCGTCTTTCCAGCTATAGGATTGGTAAATTCATAAGGATATCCAGTTGCAATTTCCTTATAATCTGGCCTATAAGCATCTGCCCCTTTGGTTCTTAAACGAACCCCTGAGCCATATTGTGTAACCCCCTCTAACAGCTTTACGGTTACATAGGCTGTTTCCTCACTTAACACATCACGGGTATTGGGTTTAAATTGATACAAAATGGTTCCGTTTTTATCTTCAATCTGCATGACCATAACAGGTTTGGTGTACACCCCTTTATTGGCAAAAGCAGCATAAGCCCCTACCATTTCGTAAACACTTAAATCTGGAGTTCCTAGTGCAATGGATGGCACAGGTGGAATATTAGATTCAACACCCAACTTTTCTGCTAATTCTTTTACTGGCAATGGACCTACTTTATCTATCAATCGAGCAGTAACCGTATTTACAGAATTCGCCAAAGCATTTTTTAAAGTGCGTACCCCACCATAATCGTCATCAGAATTTTTAGGACACCATTCTTCCGGGTTTCCATACTTGTTCTTTTCAATACAAAATGGCGTATCCGGTATTTCATCGCAAGGTGATAAATGCAATTGATCAATCGCAGCTGTATATACAAACGGCTTAAAGGTTGATCCTATTTGGCGTTTCCCTTGCTTGACCATATCGTATTGAAAGTGTCTATAATTAATACCGCCTACCCAAGCTTTTACATGACCTGTTTGCGGATCCATGGACATCATACCAGTTCTTAAAAACGATTTATAATAACGCATGGAGTCAATGGGTTTCATAATGGTGTCTTTTTCTGAAGCTTTTCCATCCTTCCATTCAAAAACCGTCATCTGTACAGGCTTAAAAAAAGATTGTTCTATTTCTTCATTGCTCTTTTTTAAATCGTATTTCATCCTATTCCACCGCTTAGTTTGTCGCATAGCACGCAACAATAAAGTATCTATACCTCCTGGCGTTAACTCTAAAAATGGCGCTGTGGGGTTACGCTTTGGGGTATTTTGATGAAAAAATTCAGCTTGTAACCTTGGCATATGTTGTTGAACTGCATCTTCGGCATACTGTTGCATACGTGAATCGATAGTAGTATATATTTTTAATCCATCATTGTACAAACTCCATTTAGTTCCATCGGGCTTAGGATTTTTTTCAATCCAATCTTTCATAAAGGTTTTTAAGTACTCCCTAAAATAAGTCGCTATACCTTCTCTATGTGATTCTGGTGTATAGTTTAAATCCAACTCCGTTTTCTGTAAAGAATCTTTTACCTGTACAGTAATGTACCCATACTTTTCCATTTGGGCCAATACCACATTGCGTCTATCCTTTGTAATTTCAGGTCTAACACGAGGATTATAAAGTGCCGAGTTTTTAAACATTCCTACCAACATAGCAGATTCTTTTAACTCCAAATCCCAAGGTTCCTTGCCAAAATAGATACGGGCTGCACTGCGAATACCATCTGCATTATTAAGAAAATCGTAAATATTAAAGTATTGAGCGATGATTTCCTCTTTGGTGTATTGACGTTCCAAACGGGTAGCGATAACCCATTCCCTTACTTTTTGAAAAGCACGTTCCAGTTTACTTTTTGAAACTTGTTTGGTAAATAACTGTTTTGCCAATTGTTGAGATATAGTACTGGCTCCACCACCACTGCCCAACATAACAGCCGCACGTAATGTACCTCGAGCATCTATTCCAGAATGGTCATGAAACCGAGCGTCTTCGGTAGCTATTAAGGCTTCTACTAAATGTTCCGGTAATTCTTCAAAACCTACAGGTGTTCTATTATCATCATAATAAAATTTCCCTAGTGTTTCACCATCTGAAGAAATAATTTCTGTCGCCAAATTAGTTTTAGGGTTTTCTAAAACAGTATGGTCTGGCAGTTCCCCTAACCATCCCCATGAAGCAACCAAGAATAATACTACTATTGAAATTATTCCAGCTAAAAACAAGATCCAAAACCAACGAATGTATTTTGAAAAGTCCTGGTTCTTTGAGGTTTGTTTTTTTATTTTCGCCATAACTAAAGTGCCTAAAATTATAAGTGCCTTAAGTATTTTAAAGTTAATTGGTGTTTTATGGCTTTTCTATTCTAAAACCTACATCTGTAACACCTTCCAGTTCTACAACACCATTTACTTTTCCATTTTCGCGCATGGCGTGCTGTATGTTAACGGTATACTCACCAACTTCTTTAAACACCACCCCTTCCTTATACCACAATTTATTTTCTTTAATATCGGTTAATCCTGTTCCCAATAATTTACCGCTTGGGTCTGCCATTTTGTATTCCAACGTATCTGCTATGGTCTTACCGTGTGGGAATACCATCTCAACAATTAAGAACAAATTATTGTATTTATAGACATTGGTATTTCTTAAATTAACAAACAGATTATATGGGTTTATTGAATCTGGCGGGTTTATTTTAAAACTGGTTATAGAATCCTTATGCCAGACGTTGGGTACTGATTTATACTCATCAAAAACACGATTGGAATCGCAAGAAACCATCATTAAAGCAATAGAAAACAAAATAAGGCATACACTAATTAGACGCATCTTTACTGTTTTGGGGTTTCTTTCTTCTATTTTTATTTCTATTGTTTCTGTTCCTACTATTTTTACGTTTTCTATTCCGTTTTGGATTATCAAAACGCGTTAAACTATCTTGACCTACAACGTTTTCAAATTCGGTTTTAGTATCTTCAATAACATCTGAAACATATTCTTCCAGACTAGTAACAGTTTTGCCCTTTTTATTGAATCCTATTATCTCATTAGCCTGTTCTACAGTAATTCTATGCCAGTTCATCCATTCGCCTTCATAAGCATACCACATATAACCCTTAAAAATATCAATCTTTTGACAAATAGCTATACCTTTTTCAGTCTGTAACTTAATATCTGTTTTAGGAAAGTCCTTAAGGGCATCCAAATAGGTATCCAACTCATAATTTAAGCAGCATTTTAATTTACCGCATTGTCCAGCCAATTTAAGTGGATTTAACGACAACTGCTGATATCTTGCTGCCGATGTGCTTACCGAACGAAAATCGGTTAACCAAGTAGAACAGCATAATTCACGACCACAGGATCCAATCCCGCCCAATCTTGATGCTTCCTGGCGAAATCCTACCTGTTTCATTTCAATACGGATTCTAAACTCACGGGCAAACACTTTGATAAGCTCACGAAAATCGACGCGCTCTTCTGCAGTATAGTAAAATGTGGCTTTACTGGCATCACCTTGAAATTCGATATCTGAAATCTTCATTTGCAACTTTAAGTCTATTGCAAACTGTCTAGCCTTAACCTTCATGGATTCTTCCTTATCGCGGGCGGCTGACCAAATATCAATATCCTTTTGGGAGGCCTTTCGGTAAATCTTTAAGGCACCGTCATTGCTAATACTTAAGTTCTTGCGTTTCATTTGAATACGCACCAGTTCTCCCGTAAGGGTAACCATCCCCACATCATGCCCAGATTGAGCCTGGGTAGCCACAATATCACCAATACTAAGGGATAAATTCTCGGTGTTTTTGTAGTATTCCTTTCTACCGTTTTTGTAACGTACCTCTACCCAATCAAATGGTTTTTCACCATTAGGTAGCGACATATTAGACAGCCAATCGAATACCGTTAGTTTATTACAACTATCCGTACCGCAAGTGCCATTCTTTTTACATCCTTTAGGTTGACCGTCTTTTCCAGTTGAACAACTGTTACAAGCCATATAGTTTATATGTTGAATTCGATAATAATTAACTTATATCGAACTGAAGGTTCATAATTTATTTTCCTTTGTAAATATATGATTATTCTCAGTACTTAAAAAAGAACAAACCATATACTTAAACATGTTTTACCGAAATGATTTTTACCGGACAGGCTTTTGATGCATTTTCACAAGAATCCAATATGGTTTCATCATTTGATTTTAAAGTAAAGAAGCCTTTTTTTTCAGCTGAATGTAATAGTACCGATTTCCCATCTTTCTTGGACATTTGAAACTGCTGTGGTGCCAATTCCACACAATAGTTGCAGCCAATACACTTTTGCCTTTGGAGCGTAATAACGACCATTAAAATTCTACTTTATTTTCAACCACTTTATACAACTTATCAGAAGGGCGAATTCTAAACGGCAGTTTTATGGTCACTGAATCGCCTTTAATGGCTTTCCCCAAACATTGGTCATTTACAAACATTTCCTTTAGCTCAACTTCTTTGGCTCCTGTAGTTGGCCCTGTTATTAAAATGGTATCACCAATGGCAATATCGTAAGCTTCAATCTTGAATTCGCCTATTTCCGATTTTGGAAAATAGTGCACTCCTTTACCCAGATACACTTTCTTTTGTGTGGCATGAGAACCCGAACCCTTACTCCATTCACCTAGTTTCTGTCCTAGATAATACCCACTCCAAAATCCTCGGTTATACACTTTTTCCAAATTCTGCATCCAAGCTATGACCTTAGCTTTGTTGTAAGTCCCATCATATAAACTGTCAATCGCCTCTCGATAACACTTTATCACTTTAGCTACATATTCTGGTGCCCTACCACGGCCTTCAATTTTTAAGACCTTAATACCTGCTTCTATAACTTCATTTAAAAAATCAATTGTACACAAATCCTTTGGGGACATAATATATTCATTGTCTAACTCCATTTCAAATCCCGTTTCCTGGTCGATAACTGTATATTTTTTTCGGCAATTTTGCTTACATGCGCCTCGGTTGGCCGATGAATTTTGAGAATGTAAACTCATGTAACATTTTCCGGATACTGCCATACATAATGCCCCATGTCCAAAAATTTCAATCTCAACCAATTTCCCAGACGGTCCTTTTATTTGGTCTTTTTCAATCTGTTCGGTAATCTTTTTTACTTGGCGTAAACTTAACTCCCGACTCAATACCATGGTATCGGCAAATAGCGCATAAAACTTTACTGTTTCTATATTGGTAATATTGATTTGTGTTGAAATATGCACCTCCATGCCTGCTTCACGAGCTGCCATAATCACTGCTTGATCCATAGCAATAACAGCAGTAATATCAGTCTCTTTCGCTTTTGTAATTAAGGTTTTTATAATGGATAGATCGTGATCGTATATAATTGTGTTTAAGGTTAAATATGTCCTTACGTTTTTTTCTTTACATCGGTCTGAAATCTCCTGAAGGTCATCCAAAGTAAAGTTGATGGAGGCTCTGGCACGCATGTTTAGTTGTTCTACTCCAAAGTACACTGAATTTGCTCCATTATCCAAGGCGGCTTGCAGGGATTCAAAATTGCCTGCCGGAGCCATTAATTCTATCTGCTGCATAATTCTATTTCTTATTGGTTTTTAAAACTTCAAAAATGTTCCTTAAATCTTTTTTATATAACAAATGCCCAGCACGTCCTTTTTTAAAAATATCATTACTATTGCCCTGCCCTTTGCGTAATGCCTTTTGTTCTTCGTAAGGCAAGGCGTTTATCTCCTTACAAGTAGTAGAACAACAATTGTTCATTTCCTTCTTGCATTGATCACATTGAATAAAGAGCAAGTGGCACGCATCGTTGGCACAATTGGTGTGCACATCGAAAGGCTCCCCACATTGGTGGCAATTGGCAATGACATCATCACTAATACGTTCAGCACGGCGGTCGTCGAACACAAAATTCTGTCCCAAAAATTTATTCTCAAGTGCTTGCTCTTTTACCTGCCTAGTATATTCAATAATACCTCCTTCTAATTGATATACATTTTTAAAACCCTTATGCTTGAAATAAGCACTGGCTTTTTCACAGCGAATGCCTCCCGTACAGTACATCACCAGTTTTTTGGTTTCTTTATGCTCCTTTAAATCTGCTTCAATAATGTCTAACGATTCCCTAAAGGTATCCACATCGGGTGTTAGGGCATTTTTAAAATGACCTATTTCACTTTCATAATGGTTACGCATATCTACCAACACAGTGCTTTCATCTTCAATAAGTTTATTAAAGGCTTTTGCTCCCAAATGAATACCCTTGTTGGTTACATCAAATGTATCATCGTTTAATCCATCAGCAACAATCTTTTTCCTGACCTTTACCTTAAGCTTTAAAAATGATTTGTTATGCTGTTCAACAGCAATGTTTAACCGAACATCTTTTAAAAAACCTATAGAATCTAAATGATTTTTGAACTCATTAAACCGATCTGCAGGAAGTGATAATTGGGCATTAACGCCTTCGTAAGCTACATAAATCCTACCTAAAACATCCAATGCCTGCCATGTAATGAATAGATGATCCCTAAAAACTTGAGGGTTGCCAATTTTGGCATATTTATAAAAAGAAAGTGTTAACCGATGCTGCCCTGCATTATCGATTAATCTTGCCCTTTCTTTTGCACTTAATGTATTGTACAGTTGCATGCTATACTAATATTTTAAGATTAAAGAAATTATATATACCAATCCTTATTTGGTATTAAATCGCAAAAGTACAACTTTTAAATGGAACCCATAAAAAAAGCACCTTAGTACCTTAAAGTGCTTTTCTTTAACAAAATTATAGTTAGTCACTGCGGTTTTACAGTTGCCATTAACCAGATAGCTCCTGAAACACCAAATATGTTCATAGCAAATTTTTCCCTTTTTTAGTTAGTAGATGTAAATTGTGTAAAAAGGTTGCGTGATAAAATTGTATTCTGAAAAAAGTTATATTACTTTAGCATACATAACTAGAGAACAACAAATAAATGAGTGAAAAAGAAGCAAAATTAAAAGCCCTAAAGCTTACCTTGGATAAGTTGGATAAAGCTTATGGAAAAGGAACTGTTATGAAAATGAGCGATGCTGCAGTTGTAGATGTAGAGGCCATTTCATCAGGTTCTTTAGGATTGGATATTGCATTAGGTGTGGGTGGCTACCCAAGAGGTCGAGTTATAGAAATTTATGGCCCGGAATCCTCAGGTAAAACCACCTTAACATTGCATGCTATAGCTGAGGCTCAAAAAAATGGTGGTATTGCCGCTTTTATTGATGCCGAACATGCCTTTGATAGATTTTATGCTGAAAAGTTAGGGGTGGATATCGATAATTTAATCATTTCCCAACCTGATAATGGTGAACAGGCACTCGAGATTGCCGATAACCTTATACGTTCTGGAGCCATAGATATTGTTATCGTTGATTCTGTTGCTGCATTGACTCCTAAAAGTGAAATTGAAGGTGAAATGGGCGACTCTAAAATGGGTCTTCATGCGCGTTTAATGTCTCAAGCTTTAAGAAAGCTTACTGCATCTATTAGTAAAACCAATTGTACCGTGATTTTCATTAATCAATTACGTGAAAAAATTGGTGTTATGTTTGGTAACCCTGAGACCACTACTGGAGGGAATGCACTAAAATTCTATGCTTCGGTTCGATTGGATATTAGAAGATCTACCCAAATTAAAGATAGTAACGGAGATGTATTGGGGAACAAAACGCGTGTAAAAGTGGTTAAAAACAAGGTTGCACCACCTTTTAAAGCTGCTGAATTCGACATCATGTATGGTGAAGGTATCTCTAAGGTAGGTGAAGTATTGGATGTTGCGGTAGAACATGAAATCATTAAGAAAAGTGGATCGTGGTTTAGCTATGGTGAAACTAAACTTGGCCAAGGCAGGGATGCTGTAAAAGCTATAATAAAAGATAATCCAGAACTTTTAGAAGAGTTGGAAGACAAAATAAAGGAACTCCTTAAAAAAGAATAGCATTAAAAAATCTCGAAATATTTCGAGATTTTTTTGATTTTGGCGCAACCTTTTATTTACGATAGCATCTAAAGGAAAAAGATTGTTGAAAATTATACTATGAAAAAAATTTTTGCCCTTAGTTGTTTGTTCATTTTTTTTCTGTCTTGTAGTACAGACCACGATTCCACAAGTTATACTTTAGAAATAATGCCTGTGGAAAGTGTTGATATTCCTAGTGAATTTGAATTGGGAAAAACGTATCCTATAACCGTAAAATATTACAGGCCAACTACCTGTTATGCGTTTAGGGATTTTTATTATGTCAAGGAAAATAATATGCGTACCGTAGCACCAATTAACTATGTATTTGAACATGAAATGGAAAACAATAGCTGTACTGACCTTCAGGACGAATTGGTTGAAGCTACTTTTAATTTTATTGTAACTAGTAATGGGTCTTACATCTTTAAGTTTTGGCAAGGTGAGGATAATACGGGTGAAGATCAATATTTAACCATAGAGGTACCCGTTATAGATTAATAAAAATAACTTTAATGCGTTTTTAATTTGAGTTTAGAGCAACTCATAGCACATTGTAAAAACCATGATACTAAAGCACAAGAAGAATTATATAAGCTCTTTTCGAGCAAGTTGTTCTCAATTTGCTTAAAGTATTCAGCTAATTATGCGCAAGCCGAAGATAACTTGCAAGATGCCTTTTTAACTATTTTCAATAAAATTGAACAGTACAAAGGCAAAGGTTCTTTTGAGGGTTGGTTAAAACGCATTACTATAAATACCGCTTTACAACGGTATCGGGCCGAGAAGGTGTTTAACATTGTCAATGAAAATGAAGTCGAAGATTTTGAAATAGAGGTTAACGAAGATGTTATTTCATTAGATTATCTTTTAAAAGCCATTCAAAATTTACCCGATAGGTATCGGTTGGTTTTTAACCTCTATGTATTGGATGGATACTCACATAAAGATATAGCCAACATGTTGAAGATAAGTGTCGGCACTTCAAAGTCCAACCTGTCACGGGCTAGGCAAATTTTGAAGCAGACTGTTGAAAATTACAACCTAAGCGAACATATTCAGTCATTATAATGAGTGAAAAAAAACATATAGATAGATTATTCCAAGAAAAATTCAAGGACTTTGAGGCAACGCCCGGCGATGCCGTTTGGACTAATATTGAAGCAAAGCTCCATAAGAAAAATAAAAAGCAACGCGTTATTCCTATTTGGTGGCGTTATGCTGGTGTAGCTGCTCTATTGGTGTTGTTACTTGCCTTAGGCAGTTTATATTTTAATTCTGGGAATAAAATAGAGCTTCCAATCAATCAAGTTGTTGAAACTGAATCGCCCAACGCAATAGAAAAGGCAACTGAAGATTCTTCCAAGAATGAAAATAACGAAAACAATCTAGCTCCTTCAGATTCTGAAGCTGTTATAGCTAATTCTAAAGAAAATCAGATTGAGGAACGCAATGATGACTTTAATGATAATTCCATTTTAAATAATAATCCTGCTAAGTTAATCAAGCCTGTAGTATCGCAAAATCAAAGTGCGATTGCTTCAGAACATGTTAAAGAACAAGGTCATAATAAGCTTTCAAAACGCAACAAAAATAGTAACGATGCTGAAACCAATACACCCAACGTTGTAAAGGATAATGTATTACAAGACCAGGACACCAAAATTGCCAATAACAATTCAGCCTTAAACAATCCGCAAAAAAATACTGTTAATGATAAGGTTTCTCCTATCAAGTTTAGAGAAACTGATCTTGGTTTTAATGCACAAAATACTGACACTTCTGCAGTAGCACAAACTAATGCAGAAGACAAAACAGAACCTTCTATTGAAGATTTAATAGACAAGAACATCAAAGAGCTTATTGAAGAAGAGAAATTTAGCAGGTGGAGTGTTGCCCCAAACGCTGCGCCTGTTTATTTTAACAGTTTGGGTGAAGGTTCTTCAATAGATCCACAGTTTAACAGTAACGCTAAAACGAGCGAACTAAATATGAGTTATGGTATTAAAGCTAGTTATGCCGTCAATAAAAGATTGCGCATCCGTTCGGGTGTTAACAAAGTCCGTTTGGGATATAACACTAACAATATTGTTGTTTTTCAGTCAATAGGAGCTCCTGAAAACGCTATAAGTGCTGCATTGCCTAATATAAAATCGGAATCCAGTAACTACACTTTAAATTCCGTAAACACTTCAAATAATATGTCATTCGCTAGTGCAGATAACTTTAACTCTAAGATTAGTAGCGGGTTACTTTCTACCGCAACCAATACGTCTCTCAATCAAGAGTTTGGTTTCATTGAAATTCCTCTTGAAATACAATACACCTTTTTAGATAAAAAATTAGGTGTTAATGTTATCGGCGGTTTTAGTTCGTTTTTCTTAAATGAAAACAAAATCTATTCTGAAACCAGTAGCTCCCGGACACTTATTGGTGAAGCCAATAATATTAAAAAAGTAAGTTATAGTGCCAATTTAGGTCTTGGTCTTAATTACAAAATAACAAAACAATTGGACTTAAATTTAGAGCCCTTATTTAAATATCAAATAAACACATTTAGCAATACCTCCGGTAATTTTAAACCTTATTTTATAGGGATTTATACAGGGTTTGCTATTAAATTTTAGGTTTTTGGTTAGATCTGGATATTGGTTTTTAAGACTTTAAATGCCAATATCAAATTAAACTGCCCTATATAAGGGCAGTTTTTTATGCATCATTTTTAAGTTGACTCAAAATAACTGCTCTTGCCTGTTTATTTAAAGTTTTAGTATCTTCAATAGTTAAATTGTTGGTTTGCAAAAACTCATGGATTTTAACACGCATAGCCCCTGGGCCACCACTAAAAAAGGTATAGGAAAACCTTTTTTTATTGTCAAAGAATGTTAATGGTACTACTGGTATTTTATGGTTAATCGCCAATCTAAATGCGCCGTCTTTAAAATTATCCAACTCAATATGTTCTTCCGGCACACCGCCTTCTGGAAATATGCAAATACTTAGGCCTTGTTGCAAGCGACGCTGCGCCCTTAAAAAAACTGCTTTTCTACTTCTTTCAGAACTTCGGTCTACCATAATACAAGTACGCTTATAAAAAAAACCAAATAATGGGATTTTAGCCAATTCCTTCTTCCCTACAAACACAAATGGATTTTTAACCGAAACCAGCATCAACATAATATCGGCCATAGACGTATGATTTGCAATAAACATATAGCTTTTTCCCTGTTCCGGAGTTTGCTCCCGCTCAATTTTCACCTCAAAGCCCATACCGATTAAAATAATCCGGGCCCAAATACGGGTCAACTTAAAAAAGAAAGGATACCAAGAGTCCTTTGAAATGGAAATCAACAAAACGGGTAACAAAATGATTATAGGCAATGCCACCAATACATAAAACCATATACGGTAAAGCAACCAAAACAGATATTTAAACACAGTCATAGATACCAAAAATACACAATTGTATTGAGCATTTCTATTAAAAAAATTACCTTTGCTTCTTTCGTTTAACCCTTAAAAAGATATCTGCTTTTGCAGGTCATAATATGGCAAGGATACTTACAGGTATACAAAGTACTGGCACTCCGCACTTAGGCAATATTTTAGGAGCCATTATACCAGCAATTAAAATGGCTGAAGACCCTAAAAACGATTCATATTTGTTTATTGCCAATTTGCATACCTTAACGCAAATAAAAGATGCTGAAGCCCTTAGAATGAACACTTATTCTACAGCTGCAGCTTGGTTGGCTTTTGGTTTGGATATTGAAAAAACTGTGTTTTATAGACAAAGTGACATTCCTCAAGTCACTGAATTGTCATGGTATCTTAGTTGTTTTTTCCCATTTCAACGCCTTACTTTAGCGCATAGTTTTAAAGACAAAGCGGACCGCTTGGAAGACGTGAATTCGGGTTTGTTTACCTACCCTATGCTTATGGCTGCCGACATATTGTTATACGATTCCAACATTATTCCAGTTGGCAAAGATCAATTACAGCATATAGAAATGACTCGCGATGTAGCATCCCGTTTTCATGCCAAAATGGGTGGAGAAACCTTTGTGTTGCCTGATGCCAAAATTCAAGAAAACACAATGCTCATACCCGGTACCGATGGTGAAAAGATGAGCAAGAGCAGGGACAATACCATCAATATCTTTTTGGACGACAAAAAATTGCGCAAGCAAATCATGTCCATAAAAACAGATAGTACACCGCTTGAAGACCCAAAGGATTGGACAACTTGTAACTGCTTTGCATTATACCAATTATTGGCTTCTGAAGAAGAAATTGCTGCTATGAAAGCTAATTACCAAAAGGGCGGTTACGGTTACGGACATGCCAAGCAAGCCTTGTTTGAACTGCTCATTACACGATTTGGAAAGCCTCGTGAAAAATATAATTACTATATGAACAACCTCAACGAAATAGATAAGGCATTAGCTGTTGGAGCCGAAAAAGCTAAGCGTGTTGCTAATGAGGTATTGCATAGGGTTCGTGAAAAAGTTGGATATTAACAATTAGGAATATCAGGTTTT
Source organism: Aestuariivivens sp. NBU2969 (assembly GCF_019931125.1). Taxonomy (NCBI): domain Bacteria; kingdom Pseudomonadati; phylum Bacteroidota; class Flavobacteriia; order Flavobacteriales; family Flavobacteriaceae; genus Aestuariivivens; species Aestuariivivens sp. NBU2969. Next base: position 190,478 of record NZ_JAIOUU010000005.1, on the reverse strand, counting down.
TTGAAACTAATAGTCCTGCTACTATATAACCTCAAATAATTTCCCTGGCAAAGGGCGAATAACGCCTTTTAGTTCCATATTCAATAATGTACTGCTTACCTTAAATATGGGCATGTTACAGTCTAAAGCAATTGTATCCAATAATTGTTTCTCGTTTGCCTTTAGATAGTTGTATATGATTTTCTCTTCTTTGCTCAACTCAACAAACAACTGCTTTTGAATAACAGGTTTGGTTTCATCTTTCAATTTCCAATTCAATAAGTAAGGCACATCCAAAGGTGTGGTAAGCATGTGTGCTTTTTGGTATTTAATTAAATTATTACATCCTACACTGTGGCTATCTGTGGTTCTCCCTGGTACCGCAAAAACCTCTCGGTTATAGGAATTGGCGATATCAGCAGTTACCAAACTCCCCCCCTTTTCAGCAGATTCTATTACAATAGTTGCTTCACTTAATCCAGCTATAATGCGGTTACGCTTTAAAAAGTTATTTCTATCGAACGGGGCATTACTCCAAAAATCGGTATAGAAGCCACCATGCTTCTCTACATCAGCAACATAGCGTTTATGGGTTTTAGGGTAAATTTGATTCATCCCATGTGCCAAACAAGCAATGGTTTGCAGACCATTTTTAATGGCGGCTTTATGTGCAGTAATATCTGTGCCATAAGCAAATCCCGAAATAATAATAGGGTTATAGGGGTTTAAGGTTTCTATAAGTTTTTCACAAAACGCTATACCATTATTTGTAATCTTACGTGTACCAACAATACTGATAACAGGATAGTAATCTAAATTAATATTCCCTTTTTCAAATAGCAATATGGGTGCATCAATACAATGCTTTAACTTTGTTGGGTAGCAACTATCTTCAAAATAGGACACCTTAATATCATTATCTTTTATAAACCTTAACTCTACTTCAGCCGCTTTTAAATGATCTGTTTTAAAAAAATCGTAAAGCGTAACTTGCCCTATACCAGAAATCTTAAGTAGTTTTTCCTTTTTCTCTTTAAATATAGCTTCAGCAGAACCGCAATTGGTAATAAGCCGTTTGGCCAAAATATCACCAATATTGGGCACATGCTGTAAAGCTAATGCATAAAGCAAGTTATCTTCTGTCATACAAAATTCATTGTTTTACAACCTGCAAGTAAAGAAATTTTCTAAACTGTTAATAAATACTATATTCTAAATTTCTTAAATATGCATAATTTTTTAACTTTGTTTTCATGCAACTTGAAACCTACATTAGCGATTTACTTTACAGATACGAATGTGTTACCATCCCAGGATTTGGTGCGTTTTTAACACACCGAGTATCTGCTAGCATAGAAGAATCTACCCATGCTTTTTTTCCTCCTAAAAAAGTGTTATCCTTTAATGAACAAATCCAAAAAAATGATGGGTTATTGGCCCATTATATTGCTGAAGTAGAGAAAATCCCTTTTGAAGTTGCCAATAAAAAAATAGATAAACGCGTAAAACTTTTAAAGTCTTACTTAACTCAAGGTGAGACACTTACTTTTAAAAACATAGGTGAAATAGTTTTTAATACGGAAGGTAAAATTTTATTTGAGCCAACCTACCAGCTAAACTATCTAACTGATGCTTTTGGTCTGTCTAAGTTTGAATCGCCAGCTGTAGCTCGAGAAATCTATAAAGAAACTGCTGAAGCTATTGAGCGTGTTATCCCTATTGGAGTTACTCCAGAAAAGCGTAAAAACAAGTCTTATTTAAGGTATGCTGCTGTAGCTATAATTGCTTTGACTTTAGGTGGATATGTAGCTTCAAATTATTATGTGAATAAAATTGAAACCCATAACCAAGTTGCCCAAGAAGAAGCTAATCACCAACTTGAAACTAAAATCCAAGAGGCCACTTTTAGTTTAAATACGCTTCCTGCAATTACACTTAATGCCATTAAACAAGCAGGAAACTATCATATTGTCGCAGGAGCTTTTAGAGTTGAGGAAAACGCTGTGAAAATGGTCCATCAACTTAAAAGCTTAGGTTATCCAGCAAGATATAAAGGTGTTAATAAATATGGATTACACGAAGTTGTTTATGCCAGCTACGAAACTGGACCCGATGCATTAAAAGCTGTTAGGGAGATACGAAAAACCCATAATAAAGATGCCTGGATTGATGTGGATAGAATATCAGATGAAAAGTCTTTTTACAATAACTTTAGTCCTGTTGATACTCACCAACCAGAAAAAAATGATATAGATGAAATTTCTTCTGAATTAGCGCATACAAATACAGGAGATGATTTTGACTTTAGAAAAAGTCCCAACATTATTCACATTGCAAAAAGTATAGATAATATTAATAGCGGATTTTATTTAGTTTTGGATGCTTTTAAAGAAGCCTCTAAAAGAGATGATTTTATAAAAAGTTTAGAATCTTATGGGTATCCAAACATTCGCTTTTTCTTTGATTCCAAAAGTAATTATTACTTTATTTACAATGAATCTTTTAACGATTTAAAATTAGCTACCAAAGCACTGCAATTAAAAGCTAATAGCCCATCCCATGACAGAATGTTTATTGTAAAGGTGGAGAAATAACAAGATTTTTCATTTACCTTTTGGTTAGACTGGAGACAATAAAAATTTAAGTTTGTTTTTATATCTTAAAACTTAAAAGCATATTACCTTTGTAGCATTAAAACAACAGGAATAATGCATGTAAAAACACCCGAACAGTCCAAAACTGTACTTACCGATATGGTTTTGCCAGGTGAGACTAACCCCTTAAATAATTTATTTGGTGGCGAGTTATTGGCCCGTATGGATCGTGCGGCCAGTATTGCGGCCAGACGCCATAGCAGACGCATTACAGTGACTGCTTCGGTTAACCATGTGGCCTTCACAAAAGCAGTGCCTTTGGGTAGTGTAGTAACTGTTGAGGCTAAAGTATCCAGAGCCTTTAAAACCTCTATGGAAGTGTTCATTGATGTATGGATTGAAGATCGTGAATCAGGCGAAAAAACTAAAGCTAATGAAGCCATTTACACCTTTGTTGCTGTTGATGATATAGGCCATCCCGTTGCTGTTCCTGAGATTAAACCTGAAACTGCTTTGGAAAAAGAACGCTTTGATGCCGCTCTTCGCCGTAAACAATTAAGCCTTTTGTTAGCAGGTAAAATAAAACCTTCCGATGCTAGTGAATTAAAGGCTTTGTTTAAATAAAGTATTTACAAATATTCAATTAATATTGGACAAATAAAAAAATTACTGCCTTCCCTCCTACTACGGCGTTGTATTTAACTCGCTAGAATTTTTCACATCTTATAAATCCAAGTTGATGGATCTTGAGTAGTACTTTCTTTAGAGACCACAAAACTAAGTATAGTTTCCCCTGAAGCTTTATTGGTAGCCACTTCGCCTATAACCTGTTTAGTACTCACCTTATCTCCTTCCTTTACATAAACTTTGGAAAGGTTTTTATAGGTAGTAATATAATTGCCATGGCGTACCATAACCAATGGATTCACATTTTTAAGTGAAATGACACCTATGACTTCACCATTAAATACCGCGCGAACCTGTTCCCCCTTTTCAGTTGCGATACGTACACCATTGCTTTTTATGGTAAGTGACCTGTTAATAGGATGGGGTTGGGTACCATAACGTACTTTTACAATGCCACTTTCTACTGGCCAAGGTAGTTTTCCTTTGTTGGCCAAAAAGTTTGAGGCCAATATTTTTTCTTCGGGTGTTAGGGCAAAATTGGTTGATGATGTAGATTTACCCGCCCGCTTATTTGAAAGTACTATGGCTGCCTTAATTATTTTTTCAATCTCTCTATCTATACGGGCTGCCTCTTGCTGTTTCGCTCTTATTTGTGCCGTATATTTATTAATATTCTTTTTAATGGAACGCATCAACACTTCATGTTGTTGCCTTGTAGATTCAAGTGTTTTTTGAGTTGTTCTATTGTCTGCAATCAGCTTTTCCTTTTCTGCCCGTTGTTTCAATAAATCCTGATTTGTCTGTTGCAGTTCTTGAGTTTTTGCCTTAATGGTTTCGCCTTGTTGCCTCTGGTGATTGGTGTATTGCTTAATGTATTGTAAGCGCTTGTAAGCTTGCTTAAAATCGTTTGAAGACAATAAAAACATAACCCTACTTTGTTTGTTTTTACTCTTATAGGACTTCACTATCATGGCAGCATAATCTTCCTTTAAGGCTTTTAATTCATCACGTAAAGCAGATATTTTTTTTTGATTGGCATTGATTTCCCTAGATAAATAGTTAGCTTGCTGGTTAGTGATCTTTATTAAATTATTAAGCACACTAATTTTATAATTGAAATCCTCTATAAGTGATAATTCCGATTTGGCCTTTGACTTGTTTTCAGCTTGTAAGGCATTCATTTTTTGGATTTCCCTACGTAATTCCTGTCTACGAGTTTCAAGTTCTAGCTTTCTGTTTTGTGAAAAAGCTAGTGTTGTGAAACAAAATAACATGGTTAATATAACTCTAAATATGTGCTTATTTTTAGTCATTACAATTGTATTTCATCATATCCAGAAGGAATTTTAAAAGGAAACCTTAAGTCCTGATTTAATGACATACTTTTAAATTCCAGTTCAACCGTTAACTCCTCAATTGCTTCAACAGCAATAACCTTTATACGCTCTGGAAATGATTGTTTTTGCACTTCCTGATATTGTAAATAATCTATTTGTAAATGTCTTGATAACACTGACTGAGAGATTTGTTGTGATTCTATTTTAAAATGCGACGGATTTAATATATAGAAAATATCGATAAGTCCTTGCTGTCTTTTAGGTTGTAAGGCATATTTCTTATCGTGAATGAATGAACTATACGAACCATCTTTTAAGCTATATAGTGCCTCTCCCAAAAGCAAATTTTGAACCTTTTCAAAATCTAAATCAGTACCTAAAATTTTGCTTAAGTACTTATAATCACCATCAAAATAAGTGTTGTCCAACTTGTTATAAAAACTCACCTTATCTGGTGTAATAAGCACTTTTACTAACGATATTGGTGATGAAGTCAATAATATTTGCTTATCTTTTTCCATACGCAAGTTAACAGTATACCCTTTTGAGGAATTACCATTAATAATATCAATTTTAACCCGGGAAGCTAAAGTTTTAAATTTTGGGGTTCGTTTAATATTTTCCCTTATAACTTGCTTTGTCGTCAAATTTAAATTCGCTTCGCCTAAACTTAAGCTTTTGTAAGACTTACAGTTTAATACTAATATGCAAAATAAAAAGAGTATATAATGGTGCTTTTTCAAGAATCTATTTTTTATTAGACGTTTGTAATTGTTTCGCCTTATCACTAAACGTTTTGGCCTTTGCTGTATTGTTTAACAAAGTATAAGACTTACTTAATTGGTTATAAAAATCGATTTCCATTTTAGTGTTATCGACAATATAATCTATGCCTTCTTCAAGAACCTCTAATGCCTTATTTGGTTGGTTCAATGCATTCAAAGCAACGCCGCTGATTAAATAAAATAGTGGATGTGACGGATATTTTGAAAGTGCATCAGAGCTTTGCTCCAATACATGTTCAAATTGATTTAGATCCAATTTCAATAATAAAACATTTTGCAGTACACTAAAGTTATTATTGTCTAATCGCAACACTGATTCAAAATAATTCAAGGCCTTTTCTTTGTTTCCTTTGACCAAGTAATATTGCCCCAATTCTTCCAATGTTTTAATGTCGCTCTGACTTTCTGCCAAGGTCGTAGCTTCAACCAATTGGGCCTCGTATTCCGGGTATTTATCTACAAACTTTACAAAATCGGATAACACCTTAAGCTTGGCGTCGGGCTTGACTTCTTTACTTTTTAAAATAATCTTCATGGATTCAATGGCCTGCTCTGATTGGTTGTCGTCTAAATAAAACTTATAGAGAGCCAAATGCACCAATTGGGAATTGGGGTTAATTTTCAATAGCTCTTTTGCGGTTTCAAAAGCTTTATCTTTTTGATTGTTTTCACTATAGTGAAAAATAAGTGCTAAGTAATTGGATTCCTTTTTAGGAGTATCATTAACACGCTGTTCCAAATTCTTAATCTGTTCTTTTTTACGTCCCGTAGCTTTATAAATCTGATTACGCAACCGGTCTCTGTTTGCTGAAATGCCATGTGTTTTATCCAATTCGTTTAAAAGTGCTAATGCCTCATCATATTTTTTCGTCCTTACATAAAGTGTGGCCAAATCCTCTTTATAATCAGGGTGGTGCTTAACCAGTTGCTTAATGGTTTCTATTGCCTTTTCGAAATCGTTTTGAGCAGCATAAAACCCATATAGTTCATCCAAATACCATTCATTATCAGGTGCTTTGCTGACCGCTTTTTTTAAGGCGTCTTCGGCAGCAGCAAAGTTTTTAAGTTTGTTGTAATTTTTTCCAAGCTCAAAATACAATACAGCTGGTTCATCATTTAAACCAATACATTTTAAAAGTGCCTCAACTGAACGGTCGTAATTTTCTATCCCCTTTTGCTTTAAGGCTTCATAAAAATATTCCTGAAACTGATCTTCAATATTACCTAAATCATCATCAGGTGTTTTATTAAAATCCACTTGAGCAGAATTAAACCGAGGAACAAGAAATAGTATTCCAAAAGATAAAATAATTATATAGGTCCTTGTCTGCATAAATTATGGGATATAACAAATCTTTTTCAAATAGTATTCCAAAAATTTAAATTAATTAGGATTACTTTCTTCAAGGGAATGACAAAATATTATTCCAATACTGAATAACCGCCAATACTAACCGAAATATAATTTCCATTATACGTAACATGATTGCCAATCATGGCGTTGTCTAAATTAGCGTTTTTAATAGTTGTATAGGTTTGGATTAAGCTATTTTTAACGTTGGAATTTTCTATTATCGAGTTTTCACCAATGGATACATTAGGTCCAATAGTTGTATTTATAAGTTTAACATTATCTCCAAGAAAGCAAGGTTCAATAATTTGGGAATTTTCCAATTGAACAGTTGGCTCAACCAATTGTTCCTCGCCATCTTGCTGCAAAAACCCTAGCATTTTGGCATTTGTCTGAACAGTAATGGCCTTATTGCCGCAGTCCATCCACTCATCTACCTTTCCTGTTTTAAATATAAAGCCTTCGGCCATCATTCGTTTTATACCATCATTAATTTGGTACTCCCCTCCATTAGTAATATTTTCATCTAAAACCTCTTGTAGTTTGTTTTTTAAAACCCCCACATCCTTAAAATAGTATATGCCAATAACAGCATGATCACTTACGTAAATTTTGGGTTTCTCTACCAACTCAACAATTTCCTTTTTATCGTTAAGCTTTACCACACCATAAGCTTCTGGATTATCAACTTGTTTAGTCCAAATCACGCTATCGGCCTGATTGTCCAAATCGAAATCCGCTCGAATTAGTGTGTCGGCATAAGCAATTACCGCAGGTCCAGACAAAGAAGGTTCGGCACACATAATAGCATGACCAGTTCCTAAGGGTTTATCTTGACGATAAATAGAGGCTTTGGCACCTAAGCTTTTGGCCAAATCTTCCAGGCTATCAATCACATCATTTCCAAACCAAGCGGAATCTCCTAAAACAAAGGCGATCTCTTCTATTGGTTGCTTTAATATCTTAGCAATATCTGTTACCAACCTATGTACAATAGGTTTTCCTGCCACCGGAATTAAAGGTTTTGGTACGGTTAAACTATGTGGGCGTAATCTGGAACCACGACCTGCCATGGGGACTATTATTTTCATTTTATGAGTTAAGTCGTCTTTCTATTAGTTGTCAATTTAATTTTTCCAAACACCTATTGTCAACAGATAGGTAAACAAATGTTTTATTTAACATTCTGGTTTCAAAAATCGTTAATTGTAATTCTCTATTTATTTTACCCCAGTACTTCCAAAGCCACCTTCTCCTCTTGGAGTTTCAGATAATGCTTCAACTTCAATCCATTCGGTACGTTCGTGCTTGGCAATCACTAATTGTGCAATGCGTTCCCCATTTTGAATTTCAAAATCCTCATTGGATAAATTCACTAAAATCACTCCTATTTCACCTCTATAATCGGCGTCAATAGTTCCAGGTGCATTTAATACTGTAATGCCTTTTTTAGCTGCCAAACCACTTCTTGGACGAACCTGAGCTTCATAACCTACAGGAAGTTCTATAAACAATCCTGTGCCTACTATACTACGCTCTAAAGGTTTTAGAGTTCTTGGTTCCGATAAATTAGCCCGTAAATCCATCCCTGCTGATGCTAAGGTTTCGTAATGGGGTAAATCGTGATTGGATTTATTAATGATTTTAATATTCATATTATTGTTTTAACAATTGTTTGATTTGCTTTTTCTCAGAAAAAAATACAATTCCCAAAAATACTAAAACAAAAACAGTATTCAAGTAATAATTACTATTGGTATATAAGACTAAAAGAGAAATTATAAGAGCCAAAGCTAAAAAAGCGCCTATTTTTTTTAATTGGTATGGTACAGGATAAAACCTTTGTCCTAAAATATAAGACAAAACCATCATTACACCGTAAGCTGCCAATGTTGCCCATGCCGAAGCCATAAAACCCATTTTAGGTATCATTATATAATTAAACGCGATAGTGATTAATGCTCCAATAACTGATAAATACATCCCATACCGTGTTTTATCAGTAAGTTTATACCAGATTGCCAAATTAAAATAAATACCTAAGCATAAATTGGCCAAAAGTACTATAGGCACGATATCCATAGCTATCCAATAACTTTTGTCTTTAACTAAAAAAACTTTGAAAATATCGAGGTAGGCCACTATGAAAATTAACATAAAACTTCCAAAAATTACAAAGTAATTCATAATAAGTGCATAAGTGTTTTTAGCATTGGTTTCCTTTGAATGTTTAAAGAAAAAAGGTTCTGCCCCTAATCTAAATCCTTGAATAAAGATGGTCATGAATACTGCAATTTTATAGCATCCGCTATAAGCTCCATTTATATCTTTTCCCAACATTTCAGGCAACAACCATTTGTCAAAATTCTCATTTATAACATAGGCTAATCCTGCTACCATTATCGGCCAGCCATAACGAAATAATTGCTTAAAAATGGTAACATCGAACTGAATTTTTGACTTAACGAAGTAAGGTAATAACAATATTAAGGTTGCTATGCTGGCTAATAGATTAGCAATAAAGATGTATTTTACCAAATCGTTACTGTCATAATCAAAAAACTGAATTCCAAATTTGGGAATAGCCCAAAGAAAAAAGAAATTGAGCACTACATAAATAGTGATATTGGAAAGCTTTATTACAGCAAACTTGATAGGTCTTCCTATTGCCCTTAAATACGCAAAAGGAACTACCACAAGTGTATCTAATACTAGCACCCCAATTAATAAATTGAAATAATTTAATTTAAGGTTTACTAAAGCAGCTAATTGCTCATTAAAACTAAAAACAATACTAAAAAATAGTACTGTAGTTGCTGTTAAACTAATCAATGCCGTTGAAAACACTTTCCCTTTTTCACTACTATTGCTAAAAAACCTAAAAAATGCAGTTTCCATTCCATAAGTTAATAATACATTAAAAAAGGCTGCGTAAACATAAAACGTAGTATTGTCAGAATAACTAGAAGTTTCTAAAGTGCTTGTATGTAAAGGCACCAAAATAAAATTCATTAATCTTGGTAAGACAGTTGCTAAACCATAAATAATGGTGTCTTTAAAAAACGTTCTTAATGTACTCAAATATATACCTTTTATATCGCTAAAAATACATTTTTAGAAAACGCTGACCAAAGATAAGTTAAAGCTTCTTTGATGGGGTGCTGGGATAAAAGATAGGTTTATTTTTAATAATCCCAGTAATTTTATAATATTTTCTTTTCCCTCTTTCTGTAAAGCTCAACACACATTCATCCTCCTTCAAATCAAAAGGGCTGTCTTGTTTTATTTTTGGTGCTTTATTACCATATTCAGCAAAGGGTTTGTTAGTCATTACAATATCTGGTTTAGTCGTGGCTATAGAGAACCTCCCAATATAAAGATTTGGGTTTGTTTCTTCTAATTTAACCCCTTTCCTTTTAAAATAAACACTGTCTAAAACAATTTCCGCCGACTTATTTTTAATAGGTATATAAATATTTATACCAGAACCTCCTTCTTTTACTCCTGCAACCCAACTTTGGTAATACACTTCTCCTATATCTACAGCAATTGTATCTTGTAATTTTAATATTGAGGCACATTGAGAAAAACTTAAAGACACAATGGCAATTATACTTAAGGTAATACAGTTACGAAATAAAATCATGGCTTTAAGGTTTTATTTAAAGGTAATTAATCAAATTCTATTCCATAAAAAAACCTTACTATTCTTAGAAACAGTAAGGTTTATATATAATAGAGGTGCTGAAACAAGTTCAGCATGATTATACTTAATTGTTTAAGGCTTCCGCTCCACCAACAATTTCTAAGATTTCGTTGGTAATTGCTGCCTGACGTGCTTTATTATATGATAAAGTTAATTGATCTTTTAACTCTTTAGCATTATCGGTAGCTTTATGCATGGCCGTCATACGTGCACCATGCTCACTAGCAAAAGAATCTCTTATACCTTTATATAATTGGGTTTTTAAAGACTTCGGTATTAATTGCTCAACAATCTCTACTTTTCCAGGCTCAAAAATGTAATCGGCGTTTGTATTGGCACTTCCTTCAACAGGAACAATTGGTAAAAATTGTTCGGTCATTACAATTTGAGTCGCTGCATTCTTGAATTTATTGTAAACAATTTCAATTTTATCAAACTCACCAGCAACAAACTTATCCATTAACAATTGGGCAATCTCTGCAACGTTATCAAAAGTTAAGCTATCGAATACCTCACTTTTATTGGCTATAACCTTATTGGTCTTTTTAAACGCATCGTTAGCTTTCTTGCCTACTACTAAATAAGACACATCTTTACCTGCATAGGTTTGAGAAGCTAATCTATTAACTTCTTTGATAATGTTGGAATTAAATGCTCCTGCTAACCCCCTGTTAGAAGTTATAGCTACAATTAAAACCTTGTTTACTTCACGTTGTGTCGAAAATTTACTCCCAGAATCAGCATCAAGCGTTGCACTCAAACTTTGTAAAAGCTCGGTAAGCTTATCGGCATATGGACGCATTGCCGTAATAGCATCTTGTGCTTTCTTTAACTTCGCAGCCGATACCATTTTCATGGCACTGGTAATCTGCATCGTTGAAGATACCGATGATATCCTGTTACGTATTTCTTTTAAGTTTGCCATTTGGTTTTAGTTATTAGTTATTGGTTATTAGTTAATAGGTGTTTTACGTTTTCCTATTAACCATTAACTATTAACCTTTAATCTTAATATTTCGCAGCTAAATCTTTACAAACACTTGTTAAAGTATCAGTAACCTCATCAGTTAATTTTCCAGCTTTAAGCGTATCTAGAACGTCTCTATGCTTTGCATTTAAAAACTCGATAAAATCTCTTTCGAATTCTTTAACTTTTTCAACAGGAACATTTCTTAATAAGTTTTTAGATCCTGCATATATAATTGCAATTTGATCTTCAACTGTATAAGGATCGTTTTGAGCCTGCTTTAAGATTTCAACGTTACGCTTACCTTTTTCAATTACATTTAAAGTAGAAGCATCTAAATCTGAACCAAACTTAGCAAACGCTTCTAACTCGCGGTATTGTGCTTGGTCCAATTTTAATGTACCTGCCACTTTTTTCATGGATTTAATCTGAGCATTACCCCCCACACGAGATACCGAAATACCTACGTTAATCGCTGGACGTACACCAGAGTTAAACAAATCACCATCTAAGAATATCTGACCATCTGTAATAGAGATTACGTTAGTTGGGATATAGGCCGATACGTCACCTGCTTGTGTTTCGATTATCGGTAAAGCGGTCAAGGAACCTCCTCCTTTTACGATTGGCTTTAACGATTCAGGAAGGTCGTTCATGTTTTTAGCGATAGCATCATCATTAATCACTTTTGCAGAACGCTCCAATAAACGTGAGTGTAAATAGAAAACGTCTCCAGGGTACGCTTCACGTCCTGGTGGACGACGTAATAATAAAGATACCTCACGATATGCTACTGCTTGCTTCGATAAATCATCATAAATAATTAATGCTGGACGACCTGTATCTCTAAAATACTCTCCAATTGCAGCACCGGCCATAGGCGCATATACTTGCATTGGTGCAGGATCGGATGCGTTTGCCGCAACAATAGTAGTATAGGCCAAGGCGCCTCTATCTTCTAATGTTTTAGCAATGTTTGCTACGGTAGATGCCTTTTGACCTACAGCAACATATATACAGTATACAGGATCACCTGCATCGTAAAATTCCTTTTGATTTAAGATAGTATCGATACAAACCGTAGTTTTACCAGTTTGACGGTCGCCAATTACCAACTCACGTTGCCCACGACCAACAGGAATCATTGCATCGATAGACTTAATACCTGTTTGTAATGGTTCGGTTACAGGCTCACGGAATATTACCCCAGGTGCTTTACGCTCTAAAGGCATTTGATAAGTCTTTCCTGAAATTGGCCCTTTACCATCAATCGGGTTTCCTAAGGTATCAACAACACGGCCTACAATATCTTCTCCTACATTGATGGAAGCAATTTTATCGGTACGTTTTACAGTAGAGCCTTCTTTAATGTTCTTTGAATGCCCTAATAACACGATACCAACGTTGTCTTCCTCAAGGTTAAGTACAATACCTTCTAAGCCACCTTCAAACTCTACTAACTCACCATATTGTGCATTAGACAATCCGTATGCACGTACAATACCGTCACCTACAGTAAGTACTGTTCCTACTTCATTTAATGAAGCTGACGCCTCAAATCCTGCAAGTTGTTGTTTTAAGATTGCTGATACTTCAGCTGGTTTTACTTCTGCCATCTTATTTTAATTTAATTCGAGGTGACTTCGAGAATCTTAGTCACCAACTTTTTAGTTTAATGTAAATTCTCTTTTTAATTTGTTAAGCTTGTTAGAAACACTAGCATCATATTGCTGATCTCCAATTCTTAAAATGAAACCCCCTAAAATGTTTTCATCTACTATATTTTCAAGCTCTACCGCTTTATTTGTTAATTTCTTGATTTTCGCCAGCACTTTAAGTTCTAAATCATTGGTCATTGGAAAGGCTGTTGTTACCTTGGCCACTTCTTTACCTTCTAATTGATCAAACAGCACGCTGTACTTTTTAGCCACTTCATTTAGAATATCAATTCTTTTGTTAGTAATCAATACGTCGAACAATCCCGTTGTAATAGCATTAAGCTTTGGAAAGACAGCCAACAATGCTGCTTTCTTAGTTTCAGATTTTGTTACCGCATTATTCAATAGATCGCTAAGTTCTGCACTTTGGTCAATAGTATTGGTGATCAACTTCATGTCATCATTCACAACATCGGCTTTCTTTTGCTCTGATGCCAATGCCAAAACTGCTTTTGCATAACGTATTGCTGCTCTGCTTCCTGCCATTATCCCTAGTTTAATGTTGCTTCACCCAACATAGACTCAACCAATTTAACTTGCTTGTCTTTGTTAGATAATTCTTCGCGAACTACTTTTTCTGCTATTTCTATAGATAGGTTAGCCACTTGCGCTTTTAAGTCTGCTATAGCTGCTTTCTTTTCTGTTTCAATAGAAGCTTGTGCTTGAGCTATTAATTTAGCCGAAGCCTCCTTAGCTTCGTCTTTGGCATCCTCAATCATTTTATTCTTCATTTCCCTAGCTTCCTTCAACATGGCTTCACGCTCTGTTCTGGCTTCTTTTAACAACTTTTCGTTATCTGCCTGAAGATTTTCCATTTCCAATTTGGCTTTTTCGGCAGCATCCAATGCATTTTTAATACCTTCCTCTCTACTTTCTACAGCATCCAAAATAGGTTTCCATGCGAACTTTTTTAACAAAAAAACTAAAGCCAAAAACAAAACTGCCATCCAAACGAACAATCCTAAAGAAAAGCCTCCAAATAATTCTTCCATAATAAATTATATTTTTACCCATAGACAAGCTCAGGGCATGTTTTTTTAATTTAATTTAAAAAGAACAGCTATAACCAACCGTTATAGCTGTTTCCTAGTTGTTTTACACTGCAAAAAGTGCAGCAAATCCAATACCTTCAATTAACGCTGCTGCAATAAGCATAGCGGTTTGAATTTTTCCTGTAGCTTCAGGTTGACGAGCGATTGCTTCCATAGCAGAACCACCGATTCTACCAATACCAATACCTGCTCCTATTACTACTAAACCTGCACCTACGATAGCTGGAATTTCCATAAAATATATAATTAATTAATTAAACATTCAATATTAATGATGATCGTGTTCTTCGACCGCCATACCAAAATACAATGCTGACAACACTGTAAAAATATAAGCCTGTAATGCTGCAACCAACAACTCCAAAATCCCCAACACAAAAGCCAACAAAAACGACAATGAACTACCTAACCAGTTATTGAAAATAAACATCATCCCTATAATACTCATGATTACCACGTGACCCGCTGTAATGTTTGCATACAAACGAATCATTAAGGCAAAAGGTTTAATAATGGTCCCCAATAATTCAATCGGAGCCAATATGATTTTCATTGGCACAGGAACCCCTGGCATCCATAAAATATGCTTCCAATAGTTTTTGTTTCCTGAAAACGTAGTGATAAAATATGTGATTAATGCCAAACACAAAGTCACCGCTATATTGTTAGTCACGTTCATCCCTATTGGTGTTAACCCAAATAAGTTTACTATCCAAACAAAGAAGAATACAGTTAACAAATAACTCATGTATTTTTTATACTTTTTCTCCCCAATGTTTGGAATGGCAATCTCATCACGTACATATAACACAATAGGTTCTAAAAAACGCCCCGCCCCTTTTGGCATACCATTATTGGTTTTATATGATTTAGCCATTCTGCTGAACATAAAAAATAAAATAGCAAAAACCATAGCAATTAATGCCACATTTTTAGTAATAGAAAAATCTAACGGTTTTGCATTTGTCGGATGGTTTTCGGCATCATAATTAATAGTGCCACTTTCATCCGTTTTATATATTTTATTATGATACAAAATATAGTGGTTACCATCTACTTCAGCTACAGTTTCACCATGATGGAATTTTGAAGACGAAAATACTTTTAAACCATCATCCCATAGAATTACTGGTAACGGAAACCCAACATGACTTTCTACACCCTCATGAGTAGTATATGAAAACAATCCGAAATCATAAGAATCTAATAAGTGGTGCTGGATATATTCCTTAATCTCAGTCCTTAAATCTCCTTTAGACTCATCGTGTCCATGCTGTTCTTTTCCATAAGAGACAAAGGTTAATAAAAAAAGTAATGCTGTTATTGGTTTTAAAGCTATTTTTTTTCGCATATCACTTTATATAAGAGTGGCTTAAAAATCGCTGCAAAGGTAATTTTTTATCTCAAAAACAAAAACAATTTTTTCTTTTATTTCCTCGAGCAAAATGAATTGGGGTTTTTAATGAAATTTGCTTCTGGGAAAATAGGGATTCTTAAAGCTATAGATCTAATTATCAATAGCGTTAAAAGCTATAGACAATACTTATTGGTCAATTTCATTAAGCCATTTACTAAGACTTAAGGTTTCTAAAATCAACCCCGTTGCATAAGGTACAAAGAATGCAGCAAATTCTAATTTAGAAACATCTTCATCCTGCTTATAAATAGGATAAAAAACAATAAAGAATACGGTAAACTTTAATACACTACCTGCAAGAAACAAAAATCCCAATTGACTTTTATACTTATTTCGTAAAATATAAAGTAGTCCAAAAACCCCAATTACCAGTAACAGGTTTACGATATAGGATAATACAATTTTATTTTCAAACAAAGGCTGTTCAAAAAGTTTTAAAAACCCCAAGTGTAAAACTAAAGTAATTGCCAAAAGACCTGTTACTTTTACAGCGAAGCGATAAAAAGGGTTCTGCATTAATTATTAATTCTGTTGATTTGTTTTAGAACTACATAAAGTGAAACGCCAACGCCCAGAAGTGTCATAATTATTATATATAGCTTGTCTCCATTGTTGTATTTCACATCCAACCATTTACCTAAAAGCACGAATAGATAAATGGTAACACCCATTTGCACTGCAACACCAGAAAGTGCTGCAACATTTTTAAGCTGTTTTTTCGGATCCTGATCCTTGTTGTCTTTGTTGTTGACCATTGTTCATTTCTTTTACTGCTCCTTTCATCATACAGGTCACATTAAACGTTGCACCTGGTTCTACAGCCAGTTTGCCTACTACCACTTCGCCTTGAATGTAGGCAGTAGCTTTAAGGGTTAAAGTTCCTGAAAGGGCTAATTTGCCATCGAACTTACCCTCAAAATAAGCTTCTGTCCCTTGAAGGGTTCCTTTAATAGTTCCTTTTTTACCAACAACTACCTTACCTGTGGTTTTTAAATTGCCCTCAATGGCACCATCAATTCTTAGGTCTCCTTCACTATTAATATCACCAACAATTTTGGTGCCTTGTGCAATAATGTTTTGACTTGATGCTCCTTCTGTCATGTTTTTGTCTTTTTTGTTTTCAGTAAACATAATTTGTAAACTTAATTGTTATTTAAACTTAAATATGCTTCCAAGTTCTTATGGATTTGAATAATTTGATAATTACGTGATGATATTGCAAAATATGGTTTTCCTATTTTACGTTTATCTTCCTTAGTCAATAATTGGTCAAATGTCTGTGCTACTTGTCCATTGTTAAACCCATGAACAAGTACAAAAGCTGTTTCAGGACTATAAACATCTACAGATGACTTAAGGTCGTAATACTTCATGTTTTTTAGTACAGTATCCAATTCCTGCTGAAAGCCTAACATGATTTCCCTATCCGCTTTATCAAACTGAAAAACAACTTTATAATGATTTGAAATGCTATCGTTGGCCTGCACAAACTCTGTACTTGATAGCTGCGGCAACACCCTAGATTGTATTTCTTGGGCATTTATCCCTTCTGAGGTGTTTGCATAAGTAACAGCTATATAATTAATGGCTTCACTATACGGCTTATATCCATATAATCGGCCAGTTGCCGTTGCCTTCAATAGCTCAAATTTAGAAACAATAGGGTCGCCATCAAATGCATTTATATATTCCTCACTCTTGGCTATTACCGTTTCGTAATCTTGATTTAAATGTTGTTCATAAAGTACCTCGTATAAACTTTCTGGGCTGTTGTCATCCGCTAAACCAGCCAATTCTGGATTGGTTAAAATGATTGCATATCTAGAGTCTGGGTAGTTGGTAATGATTTCATTCTTAGCTATTTCAGATTCATCTTTTTTACCTAAGGCCTCATAAATTTTATGCAAATTGTATTTAGAAGGCAATACCAAACGCTCCTCTGGATTGCTGTTTAATAAATTTTGAAATTTGTCCTTTGCCAGTTGATACTCCTTAAACTTCTCCTTATAAATCAATCCTAATTGATAATAAGCGTAATTACGTTCTTTCCAGATACTATCAATTTCTTTTTCTTCGGAAGGAATCTTGGAAATGTAAAATTGAGGGTCGTAACGCTCTTCTTCGGTTGCTATAGCCAATAAATCGCCTCCAGATATAACTCCGAGCCCACTAGTTCCAGCTTTACTAGACCATCGCCAATTATCCTCCAACGTTCTGTTACCCCAAATTTTAACAAATTCATTTTTACCATAAGCCACTGTTGTTGGATTGTAAAAATAAAATGTGCTCACCTGCCCTGGTAAACCACCAAAACTTGGGTTAAGGTTTTTACCCGATGGGTTATTTAAAGATTTACCTTTTATTCCCCTTGAAGTGATTATTCCTTTATTTCTACTAAGTGCTTCCTCTAGTTCTTTGTCCTTTTTTGCCTTTTCCTGCAAACTATCGGTAAACGCTTCAAAAAATACCAATCTTTCATCCTCTGGCAAATTTATTAAGTGTAATAAACTGTCATTCACTTGTGCTACATTTTCGTAATAAATAACATCCTCTAAATTATCCCGTTTCTTTTTAATAATACGAAACGGTTTAGAATCCTGTACCAAGTTACCCATGGTACTGTCATAATATTGCCCTGCTTCTCTATATAAAGAAGCATCGAAATTCATGTCCCCAAGAATTTGATAATTCTTAGCTTTTAAAAATTTGTCTGGAGAATTGGTGCGTAATGATTTATTATAATAGGCCTTAGCTAGCGAATCGGAACCATTACTAGCATGGTAAACTGCAATTTGATGATAAATTTTATCCAAAAAAGGTCTATTTTCACGATTTTCCTCCAATTCAGCAAGCAGTTCCCTTAACATAACCTTATCTCCATTGTTTAAATTGAAATTTTTGATTTTTTCAATATGGGCACTAATCATATAGATTCTGGGAGTCTTTCTGTTGAGTTCAATGACACGATCGAAAGCTATATTGGCACTGTCCTTATAACCTAATTGATTATAAAGCTGTCCTTGAATAAAACGATAACGCCCCCGCTCATCATTATTTTTGGTTGCAGTTGCGGCAATTTCCAGTTGCACTATAGCGGTATCTATTATTTTTTCGTTTACATAGGCTTGGGCGAGTGTTGAAGTGGCATCGGCCAAATCTTGTCCCTCTATATGTTCCTGTCTTAACAATCGTTTCAAATTTTTTATGGCCAACTCGCTATTTTCCAAACGCATATTGGTTTTCTCACGCCATATTTTAGCCTGATTAATCTTATCGCTTGCAGGATATTTATAAAGAATGTAATTGAAGGCCTCTAGGGCCGGTACGAAACGCTGATCGAAATAACGGGCTTTACCTAAAAGCAAATAGGCTTCATCCATTTGCGGATTTTTTTCCCTGCCATCAATATTCATACTATGTTTTTGAATGGCCTTTACCGCTTTTTCTTCAGCTCTAGAAAAGTTTTCACTTTTGGATTGCCCAGGAAGCATCACTTCATCCAATACTTCCATACGCTCAATAGGAAGAACCTCCCAATAGTTATCCTGATAGCTTTCGTTTAAGCTGTTGCGCCCTTCTTCTAAAGCTAAGTAACCATTATAAAGTGGATTGAATTCTGTAGTAATGGCATGGTAATTTCTACTTACAAAATTATCCTTCTTCCTAGAACAGCTTGCGAGTATGACAATGGAAACAACAATGACCAGTAACCCTTTGGAGAATGCTTTCAATACCTTGATTATTTAGTATTATAAATAACTGTAAACCCTTGCATATATTATGCAAGTAGGTAAAAATAAGCATCTTTTTTGATTATGCTATAAAATCGATAGACTTTTGGATAAAAGGAACTAGCTTCATCTATGGGTTTTACAATGAAAAAATTCACGTACTTTTGTCAAAAAATTTCACATGTCGTCATTTCAAACACTTTCTGTTAAAACCATAAAACGAGAAACCGATAAATCTGTAAGCATCGCTTTTAATGTTCCAGAGAACCTAAAAAAAGCCTTCGCCTTTAAAGCGGGACAGTATATTACCCTTAAAACTCAGATTAATGGTAAAGAGGTTAGGCGTGATTACTCGTTATGTGTTTCCCCAAAAAGTGGCGAATTGAAAGTAGCGGTAAAAGAAGTTACAGACGGCACCTTTTCTGCATATGCCAATAAGCAATTAAAAGTTGGTGACACCTTGGAAGTTGCCCCACCCAAAGGTCGGTTTACTTTCGAACCTAACGATTCAAAAACCAAAAACATTGCTGCTTTTGCAGCGGGTAGCGGTATTACTCCGGTATTAAGCATTATTAAATGTGCTTTAGAGGAAGAAGTTTATAGTAAGGTTATTTTGGTGTATGGCAACAAAACAACAGGCGACACCATGTTCTTGAATGAACTCTTGGAGCTTCAGCATCAATATAAAGACCGATTTTCCATTCAGTTTGTGTTTAGTCAACAAGACAGCGATGACTCTATTTTTGGCCGTATTGAACAAAGCACGGTTAACTATGTGATGAAAAATAAACACAAGCACATTGAGGTAGATGCGTTTTACCTTTGTGGCCCCGAAGCCATGATTCATACGGTTAAGGATGTGTTAACCGAACATGGTATTGATGAAGATCGTATTCATTTCGAACTATTTAAAGCGGCTAAAGTTGATGAAGTCGAGGATGCTATTTCTGTTTCTACAGGAAAAACCAAAATTACGGTAATTGTTGATGATGAAGTAACCACTTTTGAAATGTCGGCTAAACAAACCATTTTAGAAGCGGCACTCGATGAGGATCTAGATGCGCCATATTCGTGTCAAGGTGGTATTTGTAGCAGCTGTTTGGCGCGCCTTAAAGAAGGAAATGCCACAATGAGACAAAACAACATTTTAACCGACAGTGAAGTTGCTGAAGGTTTAATTTTAACCTGTCAAGCAAATCCAACCAGCCCAACTGTTGTTGTGGATTACGATGATGTGTAAAAATCGCCTTTAGATGATAGATTTGGATTTTTAAATGTCTCTACATTTAGTGAGCTTCAACATCCATCTATTAGGCGATATACTTAATTTTTTCTATGATTATTTCGGGTAAAATACTTCCCGAAGCGTCTTCATAGCCTTTTGGGTATTTATTACCATAGACCGAAGTGGGGACTCTGGGATATTTCTCCCTATCAGGAAGCAAGGCGTAATCTGCTGGTTGGTTAAAAGGTGCAAAACCAGCAAACGGATGCGTTACTCCCCAAATAGTAACCACTTTTATACCCAACATAGCAGCGATATGAGCATTCCCCGAATCCATAGATAACATCACACTTAAATTTGAAATCAAATCCAATTCTTCCTCTAAGGATAATTTCCCAGCAATGTTGATAGTATTTTCAAAAGTTGCTTCAATCTTGTTTAAAATAGCTATCTCTTCATTTCCGCCTCCAAATAAAATGACTTTATAGTCTTTTGATAGTTGTTCTACAACTTCCTTCATCAAATCTAAAGGGTATTCTTTGCTTTTGTGGGCTGCAAAAGGGGCAATGCCAATCTTCTTTTTAGAATCATTCCCTAGTAGTGCTAATATATTAGTACTTAAAGCTGATTTATGAGGAAATGATGGATTTGATAAATCTAACTGAAATCCAAAAGTTTGAAACACATCTACATAGCGTTGATGCGTAGTAGTTAGCTGTTTGAAAATTCGACCAGAAGTTAATGCCTTTTTTTCTTTTCTTCCTTTGTCAATAGATACAAAGCGTTTGCACCTAATAAACTGCTTGAGTATTTTACTACGCAACACACAGTGTAAATCGGCTATAGCATAAAATTGGTTTTGCTTATTAAGCTCACGTGCCAATTTGTAGAGCCCGAAAACACTCTTGTGCTTTCCTTTTAAATCTGCTGGAAAAACGGTAACATTTTTTATGCCCCTAAAAAATGGTGCAAAAAAGGCACGTGTTAAAACTGTTAGTTTAAGTTCGGGATACTGTCGGGTCAATACTCGTAAAACTGGGACAGTCATGGCCACATCACCCATGGCCGATAGGCGAATGACTAGGATATGTTTGGATTTATTAGACATAAGACTATTATGTCATATTGAGTGTAATCGAAACATCTTTTAGTGAGATTCTTCACTTTCACTTCGACTGCGCTCAGTGTGACAGCTCAGAATGACAAATATTATTTTTGAGAGCGTAAAACAGGGTTAAGCTCATCATCATTGTACATCTTCATCTGCTTGTATACCTTCATATACTTATCACCTTTTTCTATATCATTCAATAGCGTATCTATTGCGGTAGATAAGTCCACACGTTGCTCTAATAATACATCCAATTTTTTCTGGCAAGCAGTTCTGTGATCAGCTGAAGCATCCTTACGTGTAGCCTCTTCATTCATATGATAAATTTTCAATGCCAAAATAGACAATCGGTCAATTCCCCAAGCTGGACTTTCAGTATTAATTGTAGCATCTGCTTTAGGGCTTACATCCTTATATTTTTCTAAAAAATAACTATCAATATACTCTACCATATCCGTTCTATCTTGATTGGAAGCATCAATTTGACGTTTTAATTTTAAGGCAGCCACAGGATCTATTTGCGGGTCACGAATAATATCTTCATAATGCCATTGTACAGTATCAATCCAACATTTTCTGTATAATAAATGCTCTATTAAATCGCTTTTTAGATAGGCATTTTCAAAAGGTTGGTCTACGGTGTTGACAATATGGTATTTTTCAATAACATCCTGAAATATCTTATTCGCTTTACTGGTAAACATGGTGTATATTATTTTATTGTACAAAAGTACATGAATTTTTTCATTTAACCCTTTACATAAACCAAACGAAATGAAGGTATTTTTTAACCATATAACTTATATTTACTTAACTTTATCTAGATTAAATCTTTGTATCCCATGCAACTGCACAATCTTGCTGAACAAAATTCCATATTAAATAGGTTTGTTTCCGAAATTAGGAATACAGAAGTCCAGACAGATCGTATGCGCTTTAGAAAAAATATAGAGCGCATTGGTGAGGTTTTGGGCTATGAAATGAGTAAAACATTAAACTACAGTAAAACGAATGTAAAAACGCCTTTGGGAACTTCTAAAATTCATTTACCAAAAAATGAAATTGTGCTTTGTTCCATATTACGAGCTGGGGTACCCTTACACTATGGCTTGCTAAATTATTTCGATATGGCCGATAATGCGTTTATTTCTGCTTACAGACACCATAAAAGCAATCCTGAGAGTTTTGAAATAATTGTTGAATATTTGGCCTGCCCCTCCATTGAGGGCAAAACACTCGTGCTAACAGATACTATGTTGGCTACGGGACAATCATTAAAAGCCGCATATGAAGCATTAAAACCATTTGGCTCTCCCATAGATATCCATTTGGTTTGCGCTATAGGTTCACAAACTGGGGTAGATTATGTTAGCAAAAATTTTCCTAATAATACACACTTATGGATTGCTGCAATAGATGAAACACTTAATAGTAAAAGTTATATTGTACCAGGTTTGGGTGATGCTGGTGATTTGGCTTTTGGTGAAAAATTACAGCATTAAATTAACAAAAGGCAATAAGATTAATGCAACTAAAAACA
Organism: Aestuariivivens sp. NBU2969; assembly: GCF_019931125.1. NCBI lineage: Bacteria > Pseudomonadati > Bacteroidota > Flavobacteriia > Flavobacteriales > Flavobacteriaceae > Aestuariivivens > Aestuariivivens sp. NBU2969. The sequence goes on along the minus strand of NZ_JAIOUU010000005.1, from coordinate 167,338 downwards.
CTTCTCTAAACCATTTTTTCTTTATGGTTTCAATATAATTTGTGATGATTATGGCTAATGGAGTGAACATAAACAAAAATTCACTACTATCCTTTTTAGGCGCCAAAACAATGACTGCAACTGCCATTATAAAGGCAAACAATATAAGGTTAAAAGATGGACGAAGCGCTTTCTTTTTTTTCTTGATTCTCCTTGTATAAAAAATCAAAGACCACAATCCAAAAATTAACAGAACCGCTATTACAACAATAAAACCTCCTGTATTGTAATAGCTAAAATCATAACTTATGTACGGCAAACTCTTAAAGGCTCCAAAATAACTATCATAATACATTATTGAAGCAGCGACCGTAAAAACAAATACAGTTATAATCCCTGTAAAAGGAATAATCCAATGATTCAATTTATTATCAGTATAAAGCATTAATGCTACAATAATGAGTATAAAAAATAAAATTGTCCAAAAGTAAAATAAGGCTGCTATTGCAATCCAAAAAGCTGCATCAAATAGTTTTTTATTCAATTTCGTTTGAGAACGAATGCTCAAAATGCGCCTTAATGCCAATAGAATAAAAAAATTAGCAAAAAGCACGTTGGTGTTTTGTGTGGTTTCTAATACTGCCAAAAGAAACAAGCTGTATAACAATATTTCATAATTATTATTTTTTGTTAATCCATTTTTGCTAACAATAAAGTTTAGTAGTAATATAGAACTGTAACAGACAAAAAATAAAACGACTTTTTCCATAACCAATGTTATTGTAAGTGGTTGTATGGAAAATTTAATGTTTGCTATTAAAAAAGCTAAGGCCGTAATAAAAAATACCAGAATGAAATTTATTGGCTTTGATTTACTAAAAATGCTTGTTATCATTAACTGTTTTTGTATTTTTGCCTTGTAAATATACTAACTAAATACGGTTAGAAAATAATAAAATTTTAAGATGAAAGATTTCTTTTACGCTATTGAAGATTTGTTTGTAAATGTTCTTTTCGCTCCTTATGATGCCCTTAGAGCATTAGAGCTTGAGAACTGGTTTGTCGCAAACACAGTGTCTTGGCTGTTTTTAATAATAGGATTTGTTGCTATGTTATATTGGTTAAAGCAACTTAAACTATTTAACGACAATAACGAAGAAGATAAAAGCGTGTCTTCCCATTCGTTCTTATAAATCGAATCCAATATCCTTCCGATAATACATCTTATCGAAATGTAGTTTTTCTATGTTTTGGTAAGATTTTTTTATGGCCTCTTGGTATGTGTCACCATAAGAGGTAATGGCCATAACACGCCCACCCGAAGTCACTATTTTTTCGTCTTTTAGCACTGCCCCGGCATGAAACGGAATGGAATCCTTTATGGTTTCAACCCCTGTGATTACATATCCTTTTTCATAAGCTTCAGGATAACCTCCAGACACCAACATAATTGTTGTGGCTGCACGCTCATCTATTTCAATGTCAATCTCATTTAAGGTACTATTAGCCATCGCCAAAAGTACGTCTACCAAATCGTTCTTTAAACGTGGAAACACCACTTCGGTTTCTGGATCGCCCATACGCACATTGTATTCAATCACTTTAGGATCATCGCCAACTTTAATCAGCCCAATAAATACAAAGCCCACATAAGGTAAGTTGTCCTTTTTAAACCCTTCAACCGTAGGTTTAACAATACGTTGTTCAATTTTATTTAAAAACTCTGGGGTTGCAAATGGTACTGGGGAAACCGCTCCCATGCCGCCTGTATTTAATCCGGTATCGCCTTCGCCAATACGTTTATAATCTTTAGCCGTTGGTAAGATTTTGTAGTTTTTGCCATCGGTTAACACAAAACAACTCAACTCAATACCATCAAGAAATTCTTCAATCACCACTTTGGTACTGGCTTCACCAAACTTAGCATCGACCAACATGGATTTAAGCTCGGCTTTAGCTTCATTTAAATCATTTAAAATCACCACACCCTTTCCTGCAGCCAAGCCATCGGCCTTTAACACATATGGTGGTTTTAAGGTTTCCAAAAATGTATAGCCTTGTTCCACAGTATCTTTGGTGAAACTCTCGTAAGCAGCTGTTGGGATATTATGGCGGTATAAAAATTCTTTCGCGAATTCCTTGCTCCCTTCTAAAATGGCGGCTTCTTTTTGTGGGCCAATCACTTTAACGTGTTTAATCGCCCTGTCATTTAAAAAGAAATCGTGAACACCATTAACCAAAGGATCTTCAGGCCCCACCACAACCATATCGATAGCCTTGTCCAAAACCAAATCTTTAATAGCTTCAAAATCGTTTACACCAATATTTACATTGGTCGCTATTTTAGCTGTTCCAGAATTCCCTGGAGCAACAAATAAATTTTTACATTTTGGGCTTTGAGCTATTTTCCAAGCAAAAGTATGTTCTCTTCCTCCAGATCCTAAAATTAAGATATTCATTGTTTTGTGTTTTCTTAAGGGACTGTCTGAAAAGTGTCATTCCGAATGAAATGAGGAATCTATTGTAAAATAAATTTTTAATTCACAGTAAATAAAGATTCATCGCTTCGCTCTGAATGACAAGACAAATCACTTTTCAGGTAGCCTCGACAAGTTAATGTTATTTAATGCGTTGCATTAATAGTTGTTTTTCGAGTGCAAAAATAAAATTAATACGCCCATTTCACGACTATTTTTTGTTTACTTTACAAAAAATTCTTCATTTTGAATCTGTTCAACCTTGCTTTAAAACTTAATGGCTTTCCAATTGGAAGAGCTAAGCACTTGTTGAAAACGATTCAGGATAAAAATGGTGAAGCCTTTAAAACCTACATTGAAACCCAAAAACAGGACATTGTTGCTTTTCATTTAAAATACAACTCCTTTTATAAATCCTTTGCTAAAACCTCAAATCCGTTAGACTGGGACAGCGTTCCCATTATGACCAAATCGGATTTACAGCAACCTTTAGAAACACTTCTTTCCCAAGGTTTTACTAAAAACAATGTTTATATCGATAAAACCTCTGGGGCTTCGGGACATCCCTTTATTTTCTCGAAGGACAAGTTTTGCCATGCACTTACTTGGGCAGTTATACAAGATCGATTTGGGTGGTTTGATATTGATTTTAACAGTACAAAACAAGCTCGGTTTTATGGCATTCCTTTAGATAAGAAAGGCTATTACAAGGAAAGACTAAAAGATTTTATGAGCAATAGAATTCGTTTTAACGTTTTCGATCTGTCCGATCGTGCTTTTGAACAATGGATAGCTATTTTCAAAAACAAACCATTGGAATACTTGAATGGTTACACCAGCCCTATAGTACAATTTGCTAGATATTTGCAACGAAAAAATATGGTGCTCAAAACGGTTTGTCCGACGCTTCGGGTTTGTATCGTAACCTCTGAAATGCTCTTTAAAGGTGATAAAATCCTTATGGAAACACAATTTGGAGTGCCTGTCATTAACGAATATGGCGCCTCAGAACTTGATTTAATTGCTTTTGAAAATCCTAAAGGTAACTGGCAGGTTAACAGCGAGAGTCTTTTTGTAGAAGTGTTGGATGATGACAATAATCCGCTGCCTTATGGTGAGGACGGCCGCTTAGTGATTACCTCTCTGTATAATAAGGCCCAGCCGTTTATAAGGTATGATATTGGTGATATAGGTACGCTCTCAAAAGACAGCAGTTTAAAATCTCCTATTCTTGAGAAACTTATTGGAAGAACTAACGATGTTATTGTTTTACCAAGTGGAAAAAAAGCTGCCGGACTAACCTTTTACTACATAACTAAAAGGATTATTGAAAAAGATAGTAGTGTTAAGGAGTTTGTTATTGAGCAACTTAAATTAGATACTTTTAAGGTGATTTATCTAAGTTGCAAAGCCCTTTCAGAAAAAACAATAAAAGCTATTATTGTCGAAATGGAAAACTACTTGGAACAAGGGCTTCAAATTGAATTTGAAAAAGTCGATAAATTAATTCGATCAAAAAGTGGTAAATTAAAACAGTTTACATCCTACTTAAACCAAAACACATGAACATCACCTTAGTTGCAGGAGCAAGACCAAATTTTATAAAAATTGCACCTATTATTGAAGCCATTCATAATAAGCAAACAGAAGGGGTTCTTTTAAATTATAGGTTGGTTCATACCGGACAACATTATGATGAAAGTTTAAGTGGAGCTTTCTTTAAAGAGCTCAGCATCCCTGCTCCTCATGTAAATTTGGGTGTGGGAAGTGGCTCCCAAGCAGAACAGACCGCAGCCATTATGATTGGTTTTGAAAAGGAGTTACAAGAAAACCCTTGTGACGTGGTTTTGGTGGTAGGCGATGTTACCTCAACCATGGCCTGTGCTATTGTAGCTAAAAAAGCACATGTAAAAGTCGCCCATGTTGAAGCAGGTATTCGTTCAGGAGACTTAACCATGCCCGAAGAAATCAACCGTATAGTAACTGACAGTTTAACCGATTATTTTTTTACTACTTCAGAGTATGCCAATGAAAATTTAATACAATTAGGGGTTGATACCCATAAAATCTTCTTTGTAGGTAATGTGATGATTGATACATTACGTAAACATGAATGCAGATTTAAAAAACCACCTCTCTGGGATGATTTAAAACTAAAGAATAAAAACTATCTGGTCATGACACTTCATAGGCCTAGTAATGTTGATAGTGAACAGCTATTAAAAAAGCTAATCGAGCAAATTGTTAACTTAAGCAAAGGGTATCCCATAATCTTTCCAGTACATCCCAGAACACAAAAATTATTGAATGGCTTGCACTTGAATTCTGAAAATATTTATTATGTAAATCCGCTGGGTTACTTAGAATTTAACTATTTAGTGAAACACGCCTTAGCCATTATTACCGATTCAGGAGGCATTACTGAAGAGGCTACTGTTATGGATATTCCCTGCATTACCTTAAGAAATACTACCGAGCGTCCTGAAACTTGCTCCATAGGCACCAATGTTTTGGTGGGTAATGATTCTAAAAAAATTAATAAGGCCTTTAAAGCATTGTTTTCAGGCACTTGGAAAAAAGGGTCTATTCCTCAATTATGGGATGGCCATACAGCTGAAAGGATTGTTAATCACTTAATATCCATCGTTTAAGTTATTATGAAAGATATCCTCATCATAACTAATTATTTTCCTCCTGAAATAGGTGCGGCTTCCAATCGCATCTTTCAATTAGCGGAAGGGTTACAACAGCATTATTTTAAGGTGTGTGTGGTAACGCCTTTTCCCAATTACCCTAACGGAAAAATTTTTGAGGGTTATCGAGGTAAATTCAAACATACTTCAATAGAAAACAACATCACCGTCCATAGATTATGGCTTTATGCCAGCAACTCAAAAAATAAACTGTTACGGCTTTTTGCGATGCTATCCTATAGTTTGAGTCTGATTTGGTTTTTTCTTAGGCATAACATCCCTAAAACCGTCATTATTCAATCCCCGCCACTATTGGTCGCTTTTACCTCAATATTCTTTTTGCGTTCTAAAAAACGAAAACTTATTTTAAACGTAAGCGATTTATGGCCTTTGGCTGGTTTAGAGCTTGGTGCTTTAAAAAAAGGACTAGTTTATCAAATTCTAGAACGCATTGAACAATTTAATTATAAATATGCCCATTTAATTTTAGGCCAAAGCCAAGAAATATTAAATCATGTAATTTCTACCTTCCCTATAAAAGAGACTTTACTATACCGTAATTTCCCAAATTTTAAACTGCCCCATATTATTGATGTTCCTTCTCCCTCTAAAAAACTAAAATTGGTTTACGCCGGTTTATTAGGCGTTGCCCAAGGCGTTTATAAACTATGTCAAGAATTAGATTACACAACTATTGAATTTCATATTTATGGCTCAGGTGCCGAAAGAACTAAAATAGAGAACTTCATTGCAAAACATCCTAGATTGGATATTAAGTATCATGGGGAACTTTCTAGAAATGAACTGCATCAAGAACTTTTAAGATATGATGTTACTATTATTCCTTTGCTAAATAGAATTTATGGGTCTGTTCCTTCAAAAATCTTTGAATATGCTCGGCTGGGGCTACCTGTAGTCTATTTTGGTGGCGGAGAGGGCGAAACTATTGTGAGAAAAAACAATTTAGGATGGTCGGCAAAAGCTGGAGATTATAATAATTTAAATATTGTAATTTCTAAATTAAACCCTGTTGAGATTAATTACGGTTTAAAAAAACAAATTCAAATAAAAGCATTAAAAACTTTTGATTACAACTTACAATTAGACCAATTAATTCAGACCATTTAATACGCTTTTTCTTCTCCTTTTATGGCATTTATAAATGTTTGGAAAATGATTTTAATATCCAATAACAGGGACCAGTTTTCTATATAAAAAATATCATATTTCACACGGTTAATGATATCCTTGTCCTTTTCAATTTCTCCCCTATACCCTTTTACTTGGGCCAACCCCGTGATACCTGGTTTCACATGGTGTCTAAAAATAAAATCATACCTGTTTATTTTTTTCGAATAATCTTCTGTATATGTAGGCATATGGGGCCTTGGCCCAACAACAGACATATCACCAAACAACACATTAAAAAATTGAGGTAATTCGTCCATATTTGTTCTTCTTAAAAACTTTCCAACTTGAGTTAATCTATCATCGTTTGGTTTTACATAAGTGCCTTTTAACTCTTTCGTAATAGTAAGAGAACGATATTTGTAGCAAATAAATTCCTTATAGTTAATTCCATTTCTTCTATGCTTGTAAAATACAGGACCCTTTGATTCCAATTTTATTAAAATTGCTAAAAGTGGCGTCAGCCACGATAAGATAAATACTATAACCAATAATGAAAAAACTACATCAAAACTTCTTTTTAAAGCCTTGTTTAAACTGTTATTAATAGCTACTTCTTGAATGGACAAAACCGGTAAGTAACCATAATACTCCATTTTCAATCTTTTATCCAATAACCTGTTTGTATTAGGAATAAATTTAATATTACAATGGTGTGTATCTGCATATTTTACATAATCATTGACTTGCTTTTCGGTTAATTCATCAATGGAACAATAAATTTCATCGATAGTATTGGTTTCCAAAAACATCAAACTATCCTCAATTGTCCCCATAATACCTTTCTCCTTAAATTGGCCAAAAACACCCTTAACATGATATCCTAATTCTTTATTTTTATTGAATATTCGTAGAAGTTCTTTTGCATTATCATTAGATCCTACCAGAATAATATCCCTAATGTTTCCTTTTAAATATAATCGGTATGTTTTTAAGATATAAAAACTTAGAAGTTTTAAAGACCCTATTATTATAAATACATAAAATAAATATTTTAAAGTAACTATCGCTGGTGTATTAATACTCCTAAATGCACCTTCAAAAGCAAAAACAATTATCATAAAGACAAATATCTGTTTAAACAAAAGGGTGGCAATGTTTAAAACAGAGGTATAGCGATATACATTATAAAATTTCAACAAAAATGTTGAAAGGAACCATAACGATGTAGAGTAAATAAAAAACAGGAAGTATTTGTTATTTAAAAAATCAGAAGGGAAAAAATATGACTCTTGCTCATTTAAATTTAATAGTTTAAAAGCCAAGAAGTTTATTATAAAAAGGTCGAATACAATTAAAAAAGGTCTTAAAATTTTTGAATATCTCCCTCTTTTATATTCCATAAATTATCTGATGTTAAACTTTGAAAAATCTCTATGATTGGCTCTATAGAGCTCTTCTTTTGATAGGCTTTTAAAATAATCATATGTTTTTTGCATGCCTTCAGCACGTTCTACTTTAGGTTCCCACCCTAATATTTTTTTAGCTAATGAAATATCGGGCTGTCGTTGCATAGGATCATCTACTGGTAAATCTTTATAAACTATTTTTTGTTGCGTTCCAGTTAGTTTAATAATCTCCTGTGCAAAATCCATTATGGTGATTTCGTTGGGATTACCTATATTCACTGGTAACGCATAATCACTTAATAACAACCTATATATTCCTTCAACCTGATCGTCTATATAACAAAATGAACGTGTTTGGGAACCATCACCAAAAACGGTTAAATCCTCTCCTCTTAAAGCCTGTCCAATAAACGCTGGAATAACGCGACCATCATTAAGGCGCATACGGGGCCCATAGGTGTTAAAAATACGCACAATTCGAGTATCTAAACCATGAACTCTATGATAGGCCATAGTAATGGATTCTTGAAACCGTTTCGCTTCATCGTAAACCCCTCGAGGGCCAATAGCATTGACGTTACCATAGTAATCCTCCGACTGGGGGTGCACTAAGGGGTCGCCATACACTTCAGATGTTGAAGCAATAAGTATCCGCGCTTTTTTGGCTTTAGCCAAGCCTAACAAATTATGGGTTCCTAACGAGCCCACTTTTAAGGTTTGAATGGGAATTTTTAAATAATCGATAGGACTTGCTGGAGACGCAAAATGTAAAATGTAATCTAAATCACCTTCAACAGAAACAAACTCGGTGACATCGTGTTCTATAAACTCAAAATGGGAATGCTCTTTTAAATGGACTAAATTTTTAGGATCTCCAGTAATGAAATTATCCATTCCAATAACGTGATAGCCTTCAGCAATAAAACGGTCACATAAATTTGATCCTAAAAATCCTGCGGCTCCTGTTATTAATACGCGTTTCAATCCTTATCTCTTTTAATTGTCAATTTTTTCAGTTAACAAATTTAAAGGAATAACTTCAAAGCCATTGCTTCTTTTTTGATAATCTTCACCTCCATAAATGACCTTGCCTCCTTTAAAACCCGTCATTTCATTCCAATATTTTAATCCTTTAAAATAATCTTGGGTAATCGTCTTTCCCGATTTTATCTCTATAGGCATTAACTCATCAAAGTTATCTATTATAATGTCTATTTCATTTCCTTTGTTATCCCTCCAAAAGTATAGGTTGTTTAATTTTCCTTTATTTAACCTTTGTTTCAACAATTCTACCACTACCATGTTTTCAAATAGACTGCCTTTAAATGGGTGTAGCTCCAATTGATTGGCATTTTGAACACCTAGCAATGCACAAGCTAAACCAACGTCATAAAAATATAGTTTGGGCATTTTAACGATCCGTTTATTAAAGTTATGATGATGGGGGGGTAACCTAAACAAAATAAAACTGGCTTCCAATATACCTATCCAAGATTCTATGGTCTTACTATCGACACCAACCTCTATTGCTAAAGCACTTTTGTTTAACAACTGGCCAACCCTTCCCGCACATAATTTCATAAATCGCTCAAAAACTACTAAATTCTCGATATTCTTTAATTGTCTAACATCTCTCTCAATGTAAGTTCTTATATAGTTTGAAAACCATTTTTGAATTTCAAATGGTTTATCGTATAACGGAGGATAAAAGCCTTTAAACAACTTTTCATGGATAGATTTTGGGGCTATATCTTTGATTTCTGATAAGGTAAATGGCAATAAGTTTAAATAACCAACTCTTCCTGCTAAACTTTGAGATATATTTTGTTGTAACAAAAAGTTATTTGAGCCCGTTAAAATAAATTGAGATACACCTACATTATCATCTAACACCTGTTGTAAATAAGAAAACAACTCTGGTGTTCGCTGTACTTCATCTAATATAGCACCATTTGGAAATTGATCTAGAAAACCTCTTGGGTCTTCTAAAGCAAAGTTTCTCGTATCTGGGTTTTCCAAACTCACATAAGGTTTCCCTGAAAAGACCGCTTTTACTAGTGTTGTTTTGCCCGATTGCCTAGGGCCAATAACCGCAATGGCCTTATACTGCTTAGACAAACTTAAAAGTTCTTGTTGTGCTTCCCTTAAAACCATAGACAAAGATACTAAAATAAGCGTACAATTTCGGAATTTAATTCCGAAATTGTACGCTTATTTGTTTTTCGAGGAATTTAAAATGCAACTTTAAATCTGTCAAATGGAAGCGGAATTCTCCTTCTTTCCAAGAAGGAGTGAATTGAATTTCATCATTTGGAAAATTTCAACAAGTCCGATAAAGACTTATGCCGAAAAGCTCTACATGACAATTAAGAGCCTTTACCAATTGCATAATACACAAAACCAATATCTTTTAAGACTTCAGTATCTAAAATACCTCGACCATCAAACACAAAAGCGGGTTTTTGCATACTATCGTAAATGCGTTGCCAATCATATGTTTTAAATTCATCCCATTCTGTGAGAACAGCTATGGCATGCGAATCCTTGCAGGCTTCATAAGGATTATTGCTTACTGTTAGCAACTGTCTATTTTCTTTTTCAGTACGCGAATTTAAATAGTCTAAATCGGCATACATGCGTTCTTCGCTTACTTTAGGATCGTATACCGAAATGCGTGCTTGCTCATTAAGTAAATTATCAGCTACTTGTATGGCAGCCGATTCTCGTGTATCGTTCGTATCTTTTTTAAAGGCCCAGCCTAAAAAGGCTATTTTCTTTCCCGAAACGGTATTGTAGAGGGTGCTTACGATATTGTCTGAGAATCTATTCTTTTGATAGTCGTTCATTAGAATGACCTGCTCCCAATAGTCGGCAACTTCATTTAAACCATAGGTTTTAGCGATATACACCAGATTTAAAATATCCTTTTGAAAACAGGAGCCTCCAAAACCAACAGATGCTTTTAAGAACTTAGACCCTATCCTAGAATCCATCCCAATGGCTTTAGCCACTTCATTCACATCGGCCCCCGATTGTTCACAGATGGCCGACATGGCATTAATAGACGATACGCGCTGTGCTAAAAAAGCATTAGCGGTTAATTTAGACAATTCTGAAGACCATACATTGGTGGTTAAAATACGTTCTTTCGGTACCCAATGGGCATAGATACTAACTAAGGCTTGTATGGCTTCTTGGCCTTTTTTGGTTGTATCACCACCAATAAGTACTCGATCTGGATTTAGTAAATCCTGAACGGCTGTCCCTTCGGCTAAAAACTCGGGATTGGACAAGATTTGAAACTGCACCCCATTACCCGTATTATTTAAAATATTTTTTATGGCTTCTGCTGTTCGTACCGGAAGTGTTGATTTTTCAACTACAATTTTATCATTTTTAGCCACTTTAGCGATTTGTCGCGCACAAAGCTCGATATACTTTAAATCGGCCGCCATCCCTTTACCTTTTCCATAGGTTTTGGTTGGGGTGTTGACCGAAATAAAAATCATATCGGCTTCGTCTATGGCCTGATCTATATTCGTTGAAAAATACAAGTTTTTATTTCGTGCTTCTTTAACTACTTCATCAAGACCTGGTTCAAAAACAGGTAATTTACTTAAATCAGTATCATTCCAAGCAGCAACACGCTTTGCATTAACATCAACAACTGTTACTTTTATATGTTGGCATTGTTGGGCGATAACGGCCATGGTTGGGCCTCCAACATAACCGGCACCGATGCAGCATATTTTTTTTACAACCATTAAAACTTTTACTTTATAATCTTATAAACATAAAACATAAGATAATGAAATAATCATGAAGATAAAAAGGCTTAATAAGTAATATTCGGAATAAATTTTTAACTAAAACCAAGATTACATTACATCTAACTTTTCGTATTCAGAATTCAAACTTTTAAACTCAACCACCAATTCTTTCATTTTCTTAACTATAATTCCTATATCATGTTTATGTGTAGCTTTTATAATTTTTTTAATACCTTCGGATACTTCTTCATATTTATTGTTGTTCTCTCTTACAATCATAATTTTTTCATGATAGGTAGGCAGAGTTTCCGATTTGTCATTTAATAACTCTTCATATAGTTTTTCACCTGGTCGTAAACCAATGGTCTTTATTTTCATCGTCCTATCAGGGATATACCCTGCCAGACGAATCATTTTTTCTGCTAAGTCAATTATTTTGACTGCCTTACCCATGTCAAAAATAAATATCTCGCCCCCTTTTCCCATACTACTGGCTTCCATAACCAATTGACAGGCCTCTGGAATGGTCATAAAATATCTTATGATATCAGGATGTGTTATGGTTACAGGTCCGCCAGACGAAATTTGTTTTTTAAATAAAGGCACCACAGATCCATTAGATCCGAGTACATTACCAAAACGGGTTGTAATAAACTTAGTGGCTCCTTGCTCTGTTTTATGAATATGGTTGTGTAATGATTGCACATACATTTCGGCCGCTCTTTTACTGGCTCCCATAACGTTACTTGGGTTTACTGCCTTATCAGTAGAAATCATAACAAATCGTTCTGCCTTATACTTCACAGCCAAATCAGCCACCGTTTTAGAACCTTGAATATTTACCGAAACCGCCTCGGACGGATTACCTTCCATTAATGGAACATGCTTATAAGCGGCACAATGGTAAATAATTTGGGGGTAATATTCTTGGAATAGAAACTCTAATCTTTCTTTATTCCTTACGTCGCAAATAATGGGAACAAACTCGAGTTGTGGATATTCCTTTTCTACTTTTAGTGACAAGGTATGTAAAGGTGTCTCAGCTTGTTCAATAACGACTAGTCGTGAAGGCTTATATTTTCCCAATTGATTAACAATTTCAGAGCCAATGGAGCCTGCGCCACCAGTAACAAATACTGTTTTTCCTTGTATGAGGTTTAGAATATTAATATTGTTGATTTTTATGGGGTCCCTTCCCAATAAATCTTCAATTTGAATGTTTTGAATGGTACTATTGACCCCTGTAGTAAAGTCCAATTCTGAAATGGAAGGGGCTCGATACACCTTAATGTTATGTTCTATACAGTTTTCAATTCCTGCAATAAAGTCCTCGTTTTTTAAATCATCCTCCATCACCAAAATACCAGTGGCATTATGCGCTCTTACCAATACATGTATCTTCTTTTTGATATGTAATATTGGTATGCCTAAAACGCGCTTTTTACTTTTCTGCCCATCATATTCTAAAAACCCTAAAACCTTAAATCGCTTAGGCAATTCATTTTCAATGGCCACGGCAATAGAAATAGAGGGTTGGGAAACCCCTAGTATAAACACTTTTTCGACTTCTGGATTTGTATCTGCTATAAACTGTGCATAGACTTGTTTAATGATGAGCCTATAGCAAAAAAGTCCACAAAAAAGGCCTAAAGGAAAAATAATGTAGAAGAGGGAAGGAAAGAGGTTCTTTCCATAAAAAGCATTCAAGAGTACATCTGCTAAATATAACCCTGTTGCTGAAAAAAATGACGCCAAAAAAAGCTTTGCTGCATCTATATAGGTTGAGTGCCTTATAACGCCTACATAGGTTTTTAAAATTAAAAAGAAAACAACAGTTATTAATTCTACTACTATAAACTGATATAGAAACTGCCTATTTAAAAATGATAAGGCGAAATTATTGATTACAAACTCTGTAGCAAAAAGAACGAAAAAAACAGCTTGCATGTCCCACCACAAAATCATCCATCTAGGCAAATAATTTATATTATTGATACCTAATTTAAAGATGGTGGTCCTTAAAACCAATTTGAAAAGCTCTTTGATTTTATTCATACTCTCTATGTAAGCTCACCAAACAAATTTAATGATTTAATTAGTTTTGGATCAAATAAAGTTTTTTATTACACTTTCAATTCTTTTTTTATCTTCTGTACTTAAGTTTGAGCCTGAAGGTAGGCATAATCCACAATTAAATAGTTCCTCTGCTACTTTATTACCATAGTATGGCGCATTCTTAAATACCGGTTGTAAATGCATAGGCTTCCATAATGGCCTGGATTCGATATTATTATTCAATAAAACCAACCTAAGATCTTCACTACTAAAACCAGCAACTTCTTTATCTACACGGGCACAACTTAACCAATGGTTAGAAAAATAATCTTTATTTGGTTCTTCAAAAACAGTTACTCCTTCTACATTTTTAAAAATTTCTTTGTAAAAACTATTATTGGCCCTACGAAGTTTAACATATTCATCCAAAACTTCCATCTGCCCTCGGCCTATACCTGCAAGCACATTACTCATTCTATAGTTATAGCCAATTTGAGAATGCTGGTAATGCGGTGCTTCATCCCTTGCTTGAGTAGCCAAAAAAATGGCTTTCTCTTTCATTTCCTTAGTTTTACAAACTAAAGCCCCGCCTCCTGAAGTGGTAATTATTTTATTTCCATTAAATGACAAAATTCCAAAATCGCCAAAGGTTCCACATTTCCGCCCCTTATAACTTGAGCCTAAAGCTTCGGCAGCATCCTCTATTAAAGTAATTTTATATCTTTTAGCAATGGATGAGATTTCATCCATTTTGGCTGGCATGCCATACAAATCGACTACAATGATAGCTTTTGGCTTTTTCCCTTTTGATATCCTGTCTTCTATCGCAGCTTCCAAATGCATCGGACACATGTTCCAAGTGTCCTGTTCACTATCTAAAAAAACGGGCAGAGCTCCTTGATACACTATGGGGTTAGCTGAAGCTGAAAAGGTCATACTTTGACAAATAACTTCGTCCTCTTTTTTAACTCCCGATAAAATTAATGCTATATGGAGAGCCGCAGTGCCTGAACTCAGCGCAGCAATATTACTATCTCTATTAAGGTATTTTTTTAAATCGTCTTCAAAATTTGTGACATTTGGACCCAAAGGTGCTACCCAATTTGTATCAAAAGCTTCTTGAATATATTTAAGTTCTTCTCCTCCCATGTGGGGAGAGGACAGCCATATTTTATTTTTCATTATATCTAATTATTTTACCAGGATTACCTACAACTACAGCGTAATTTGGAACATCAGAAATTATTACAGAACCTGCACCAATTGTAACCCATTTACCAACTTTAACTCCTGGTATTATAACAGTTCTTGCCCCTATAAAAGTACCTTCACCCACTAACACATTCCCTGTTACCGTTGCATTTGGGGCTATGTGAACAAATTTTTCTATTATGCAATCGTGTTCTATAATAGCTCCAGTATTTATTATACAATGATTTCCTATTAATGAATTGGCATTTATAACGGCCGATGGCATTACTACACTCCCTTTACCAATTTTGACTGAACTTGCTATTATACTTGAGTTATGGCAAACAGAAAAAAAATCTTGCTTAATTTGTTTAGAAATAAATTTTCTTGTTCTATTATCACCAATACTGATTAAAAACTCAGACCCTATTAAAAATTTAGCATCCCCATTATATTTCCCGAGAAAGGGAATGTTAAAAAAAGTGCCTTTCATAGGGTCATCATCAAAAATTCCAGATATGTCTTCTCCTATAGATTTAATAACATCCACTATAACTTTTGCATGGCCGCTTGCTCCGTATAAATATTTCATCAATTAGTGCCTGTGAATTTTACAGTTGTTGCATGATTATCCGTATTGATATCTTTCGAACTCAATACGTTAATGATTGTTTTGATTATAATTTTTAAATCTAATAAAAAACTCAAATTATCTACATACCAGACATCGTATTCAAACTTTTTAGTCCAACTAATGGCATTTCTTCCATTTACCTGAGCCCAACCCGTTATCCCTGGTTTTACATAGTGTCGTTTCTTTTGTTCGATATTATACAAAGACAAATATTCTGGTAATAGAGGCCTAGGCCCAATTAAGCTCATATCCCCTTTTAACACATTAATCAATTGTGGCAATTCATCTAAGGATGTTTTTCTAATAAATTTACCAATTTTTGTCAAACGATCAGCATCTGGGAGCAATTCCCCATTAGCGTCTTTTTTGTCGTTCATGGTCTTGAATTTGATAACATGAAAGGTTTCTTCGTCTTTTCCAGGTCGCTTTTGAAAGAAAAATGGCTTTCCTTGATTATTAATGGCTAATAAAATAAATACAACAATAAAGATTGGGCTTAATAAAACAACACCTATTAGTGATAAGATAAAATCGATAGCTCTTTTTAAAAAATGACGGTACATTATTTAAGAATTCCTTTAATTCTAAATATATATTCTTTAGCTAATAGGTCTCGATCAAAATATGCTTTAGCATATGCATAGCCATTCTCTCCCATTTGCTGAATTTCAAATGTGCTTTTATTCCCCAATTCATTCACTCCTTTAACAATTTCATCAATATTTTCAGGTTCAACATAAACTCCACATTTTGCATCATTTATCAATTCATGTGAAACCCCATCAATTGCTAATAATATTGGTCGTTTACAAGACATATAATCAAACGTTTTATTCGAGTATATTGTTTTAAAGGTTTCTACTTTTTTTAATACTGACGCTCCAGCATCAGAAGCTAGAATATATTTGAAAATCTCTTTTTTGGATACAGGATCTCTGAAAATGATATTAGATAAATTTCGCTTTTTAGCTTCTTCTATAAGTGCTTCTTTACACATTCCTGCTCCAATTAACTGAAATACAATATTAGTATCTATCAATTTTTCGGCTGCCTCTACCAATTGAATTAAATGATTGGCAACACCATGCGCCCCCACGTAGGTTATGACAAATTTTTCATCTAGGCCAAGTTCTTTTTTGAATGCTTTAGCATCGAAATAATTCTGAACTTTTTCTGCCAAGGTAAAATCGGCTGCATTTGGAATGAAAATGAGTTTTTCAGCAGGCACTTTTTTATCTTGAATAAGTTTATCACGAAATGCAGGTGTTAATACATTAATGAGTTTTGCCTTTTTGTAGATAAATTTTTCGAACCAATAGGCAAATTTTATAATCATTTTATTTTTTAAAACGCCAGTGTCTATAGCCGATTCTGGCCATAAGTCACGAACTTCAAAGACAAATGGCACTCGTTTTAATCTAGATATCACATATGCCGTTATTCCTACGAATAACGGTGGAGACGTTACTATAATAACATCGAATTTTCCCTTGCTCTTGAATAACCCAGCGTAGATGCTTGAGAATACAAATGAGAAGTATGCCCACAATCTTCCTATGAAGCTTACGTTGTAGCTTTCTGATACAAGACAGCGTATTACATCTACTTTTTCATAGAATTGTTCGTCTTTGTAAGTAAATTTTCCTTTGTATTTTTCTGCTTTTTTTCCCGTTGTATAGTGTACCATTCCAGCAAGTACAGTAATCTCATGACCTTGATCTGCCCATACTTGTGTCATTTCGTTAAAACGTGATCCGCCGCCATCTCCTTTTTCTAGGAAATACTGATGAATTAGTAATATTTTCATCTATTGTCTGATACGTATTGTAGTGTTAAACACGTTCTTTTCGCTTGCAAATGTAAGCCTTATTGCCTTTTCTTTTACGCCATAATACCCAGAAAACCATTTTTCTTCTAATAAAGGTTGAATCTTTTCACCTTCTTCATCTAGAGTAGTGATCTCTATGTCTTCTAAATGACCTGGATGTATGTGCCAGTATTGGTAGATTTTTTTATTTCCTTTGTTTTGAATTGTATCTGTAACTTTCCACGTATTTTTCCCTTGTGATTTTGTTACTTTTCGAGTGTGCCGTATGTTATCTCCTAAGTGTTTGAAGGCATTAATAGTTCCTTCAAACACATAATTATTATCTTCTTTTTTCAATTCAGCATTCGCTTTGTCGACCCAATAATACCAAATAAATCGACCGCCTTTTTGCATTTGATCCGCTTTACTAACACTAACGGTGTTATGGCCTTCTACACCATTGAAATAGTTGACACTGTCTAGCTCTGCATTGTATTTGTAAGAACCTGTGTCACGTAAATAGTTGATTCCGTTTGCCCAAATATCTATGTGAAGGTTGTCTGACTGAAAAGGCCTGTTTTTGTATGCTCCACAACGTATAAAGGTTTTGGAATCACCATCTTGAATAATGTAGTAACCGCTTTTTTCAAAAGTTTGTATTTCTGCCAATTTAGGTTGTGTCTTCTGTTTGGGCTGAATCCCATACCAAAGAGGACTTTTACTGTTGTAGTACGTGTAACCATTTAAAACGGCTCGTAGATCGTCTAATTGTGAACGGTATATTCTGTAATCATCACTAGTAAGTTTAAAGAATAACGCACCATCATTAGAGCCGTAGTTTGGAAGTTTTCCTGTTAGAGGATCCATAGAGGCATCTAGAAAATCGAGTGATCTTTGAGCTCGTTCGTAAACCAATTTATCAAATTTGTCATTGTTGATTTTTGCGAGTTGAATTGCCCATGTCAATAGTTGTACAGCAACTCTATGATAATTCATGGAAAATTGCAGAAATGTTCCATCTTCATATATCTGGTAGGCAATTTCTTTTTCAAACCATTTTTTCCCTTGTTTACTCCATTTGTCTACATTGGGGAAAAACGGAAATAATTTAGCAGAAAGGTACAACATTAGTGTTTCTGTGATCGCATGATTGTTACGAACAGTTATAAGCGAAAAATGTATGTTTTGGTAAACATGATGAATTTGCCAATAGATATAGTGCATTATTCTTTGAAATACCGCTTCCGTTAAGTTGGTTGAATCTTTGTAATAGTACAATGCAAACGTCCAGTTCATAACCCGCAAGCTGATTTCCTGACTGCATTTGTAGTTTGGTCCTTGATTGATTGGATTTTTTTCGATAAAATCTTCAATTTCTTTAAAAACAAATTCTGATTGATCATCATCAAAATGATAGTCGTATCGAATTACATCAAATAAAAATGAAAAACGAGCCTTTTCCCATACGTATTTAATATCGCCCGCTTCTTTGGACAAGTCTTCTATTTCTGACCAATGCTTGTTTATTTTATAGCGGAATTCTGTAGATGGATTAACCAACCAATTGTATTCAGTCCCTAATTTTATTTTTGTTTTATTGAAGAACGTATAGATCCCCTTTTGAATTTCTTCATAGGTATCTGCTAAATGCTTTGGGGTTTCTTTTGGAAGATTTGGAATGTTTTTCCCATAAAAGAAAAATGGAGGTAAATTGTTGCGCCAGTTTTCTAATGTAGTATGTTTTGAAACTTTGGGTTGCACAGGAAATGCTTTTTTTTGCCAACCAAGTTTCGTTTTGATCGTGTAAAAGACTCTAAAAAAAAGATAGCGTAAACCCATGTTTGAGATAAGGTTGGCTATCTTTTTTATTTTTTGGGTCATGATCTTGTACTACTTTTTTTAAATGTTAATGTTACTCAATTTCAATCCACTTTCCTTCTTTTAAACTTTGAATAGCTGCAAAACTTGCTTTGGTTACATTGATCAATTCGTCATAAGGAATCAATCCTACATCTCCTTCTTTTATTTTTTCTACTAAACGTCCAAATTGTGATTTGTGTCCTTTGTCTAGTTTTGTTTTAAGTTTAGAAAACCCTTTGGTTCCATAACCTGTGGTTTTGATAAAGTTGTCCATGATCAATACTTTTTCTTGCGAAAAGACCTCTAAACGCTCTTTAGCGTAGGATTTTGAACCATTCGCAAAGTAGTTGACAACTCCTGTAGAACCATTTTCCATTTGTACCAAAATTGAAGCATTATCTGTGTTTTCTGATGGATTTTGTCCTAATGCATTCATACAAACCGCTTTGATTTTGCTTCCTGTAAGGTATACTAATAAGTCTAAATAATGACATGCTTCTCCTATAATTCTCCCACCTCCAACTTCCATGTTGTGTACCCAAACTTCGGGCAGGATCGCTCCTGCATTCATTGTAACGATTATATTCATTGGTGCATCACCGACCAATGATTTTATTTTTTCTGTATGTGGAGAAAAACGTCTGTTAAAACCGATCATTAATGTTCCATTACTTTTTTGATAGCTTTCTTCTATTGCTTCTAGCTCCTCATTATTTAACGCTAGTGGTTTTTCCACGAAGACATGTTTTCCTTTATCTAATGCCTTAATCACCATATTTGCATGCAAATTGTGACGCGTAGTAATCATAATTAGGTCTACATCTTTGTCATCTAACACTAGATTGTAGTCTGTAGTGCTTTGCGCAATGTTGTGTTTTTGAGCCAACGCCGTTCCATTAACGCCACCAGAAGACACAATATGTTTTATTTGTGCATCAGTTCCTTTAAGCGCAGGAAGTAATGTCATTTTTGTAAAGTTTCCAGCACCAACAAGTCCAATGACTCCCCTAGTTGTTTGTAGATCTTTTTTGTTGACCACAATAGTACTTTCTGGCACTGCATCTTCATTGTATTTAATAATGGAAGCAATGGATCTTGAGTTTGCAATATCTCCATATATTTTATCATATTCTTCTAGCGGAACAACTTCTGAGATCAGATTTTTGACTTCTAGTTTTCCTGTGGCAATCAATTGTAAGACTGTCTCAAAGTTTCTCTTTTCTGTCCAGCGAACAAATGGTAATGGATAATCGATTCCTTTGAATTCGTACTCGTCATCATACCTTCCTGGTCCGTAAGAACAGGATACTTGAAAACTTAATTCTTTTTCGTAGAATTCGGCTCTTGATATATTTAATCCAATAACACCCACTAAAGTAATTCTTCCACGTTTTCTGCTCATTTGAGCTGCTTGTGAAATGAGGTCATTTGTTTTTGCTGAAGCTGTGATCAAAACACCATCAGCTCCTATATTTTTTGTTTGATCTAATACAAATTTTACGGGGTCATTCCCGTTTAATGGGTTAAATGCGATGATTCCTTTTTCTTGAGCAATTGTTACTTTGCTATCGTCTAAGTCATACCCAATTACAGTACAACCATTGGCAACTAGCATATCAGCCGTAAGCAGTCCTATAAGCCCTAAACCTATGACAACAATTGTTTCTCCCATAGTAGGATTGATCAAACGGATTCCTTGTAATCCAATAGAGCCAATTACAGTAAAAGCAGCTTCTTCATCAGAAATATTATCTGGAATATGCGCTACCAAATTTTTAGGAACAGAAACAAATTCGGCATGTTGTCCATTGGAAGCAACACGATCTCCCACTTTAAAATCTGTAACCCCTTTTCCAACTGCAATTACTTTTCCGACATTACAGTATCCAAGAGGAAGTGGTTGTTCAAGTTTGTTAAAAACAGCTTCTAGAGTAGGCACTAAGCCTTCAGTCTTAATCTTATCCAACACCATTTTTACTTTGTCTGGTTGCTGCCTGGCCTTTTGAATTAAAGACGCTTTACCAAATTCAACTAACATTCTCTCTGTCCCAAGTGAAACTAAGGTTCTTGTCGTTTTTATTAGAACTTGACCTGCCTTTACTTTTGGTGCAGGCAACTCTGCTAATTCAGTAATTCCCGTTTTAAAGGACTGTAATATTTGTTTCATGGATTTATTTCTTTATTTACTCTTTTATAGCTTTTTCTCAATAACCAAACATAATGTTTAGTTTACATTCATCAAGTTAATTAAATTGCTTAGTAACTAATTTCTTATTTCCTACCACTAGTATCCCAAAATTAGATATCTTGAATTTAACTTTTAAATAATGAGCAAAAGCTAAATAATGATTCTTTACCTTTTTTAATGAGCATGAACTAATTTCTTATTCAATAAATAAAAGCTAACAAATAAATACATTATTGATAATACATTAAAAAAAAGACCTCCTGCCAAAGAGGCACATAAAATTATTAAGCCTAGTAAAATATTGATTGATAAATTTCTGCCAAAAAACCATTTTTTTAGAAAATTTATATAGATTATTGTACCCATTAATCCAAAGAACAAAAAAACATCAAAAAAACTCATTTCAACTATTTTATAATGATTATTGTAAAATGGGCCGCCAAATATATAATTTAGGCCACTCCAATGTGTTTTTATGTAATTAATCTTTTCTACAATAGCCAAATCCCTTGTAGAAAAAGCCATTGTGATAATACTATATTTATCTTTCATGTTTTTCCAGAAAATGAAATAATTGAAATAAAAACTAAGAATTCTCTTTGAATAAAGTCCTATGGTTGAGCAAATTATGACAATAAGGATTATAATTTTTTTGTTATTGCGATAAATTTGGAAAAAATGAAATGCAATTAATAATAGTAAAAAAAACAGTATTATTTTTGAACCTGTTAATACTGAGGCAAATAGTATAAAAAAGAAGAGAAAATATGATCTTTTTTCAGTTATGATATTGTAATAAAGCTTGCTCAAAAAAATAATATACCACATATAAATGCTTAGCTTATTAAAAGCTCCATTATAGCCAAAGCGGGAACTATTGGGGTATGATTTAAATAAGTCTATGTCAAATAGGAATCCTGTTATGATTAAAATACCGTTAATTATTAAAATACAATCAATTATCCTACTTATTTTATTGATAAGATAATCCTTGTTTTTTAAAGAAAGGGTACTAGCAATAAATAAAAAGATAAATAAAAATCTATTTAAATAATATATACTTCCCTTAGTAAATGATGGTAATAGATTTTTATATATAAAATCATTAATAATAAGTTGATTTATAGTAAATATGATAATTAAAAGAAGAAATGATATGTAAATAGATTTGGGAATTTTAGACCATTTCACATATATAAATAGTAATCCTTGAAACAAGAGTTTTAATAATCCTGTTAACCTAAAACTTATACCATAATGTAAAACATAAAAATTTGTAATAATTTCTGATAAAAAAATTAATATTATTCCCCAAAAAATGAGATTGCTCTTTATACTTTCGCTTTTAATTCCCAAATTGATTTTCAAAAATTTCTTTGCCAAGTTATTCGGTACTATATTTTTTGTTTCTGTTATTATACAGAAACTCTTTAAGTTAAATGTAAATTAATCAGCTTGTTCTCAAAGTTTTCCCATTTATAGGTTTTTAAAAGCATATTATCAAATACATATTTATTTTTGAAATATAGTAATTCATTTCCCAATAAATTATAATCAATTTCATTGAGGTCATTAATTATATATCCTATATTATTTTCCTCAATAAATGCGGAAATTTTAACCTCTCTATTCATAATTATTGGTGTTTTAGCATGTATAGCATCATATACTTTATTAGGTGAGGCATAAATATTATTCAAGTTTGAGATAGGGTAAATAGACAACAAATAATCTCCCTTTTCAGCAAGGATTGAATTAATTTCTCTTTGGGTCCTCACACCTAGATAATTAACTTTTTTATATTTTAAAAAGTCTTTAGTATAATCATCTGTAATCCACCCTGCGGCAATAACATCAATGAAATTATTGGTTTCAATAATGTTTTTTAAAAACTCTGTACCTCTATTCTTGCTTAAAGAGCCAAAATAACAAATAGTTAGACTATGGTTAGATTTTCTAATCTTATTAGGATTTTTTACACTGTAAGGCACATTTGGAATAATAACCGTTTTTTGCTTTGAGAATTTTGGCATTAAGTTATATCTATTCATATCAGTAACTATAATATGTTTTGGAAAGCGATAAAGAAGCCTTTTTATCAAATAAAGAGTTTCTTTGGGTTTGTTGATTTTTAAAAAAAAGGAATCAAAAATATCTAGAACTACCTGCTTTCCAAATAAAAAAGGAATTAAAAATATATATAACTGTTCATTAATGACATGAATAGAATGAAATTTGTATTTAAACCTAAATGATAAGGTTGCAATAATCAATTTTAAAATTGTAATAGGTGATTGTCTTTTTCCTTTAATTAATTTATAATGCTGACAGTGATTTAAAGAAAAGGAGCTTTCTTGTTTTGCTCCTACCCCTATAAAATAGATATTAAAAGTTTTAGAAAGTGTTTTAACTTCTTTTGTTATTCGTGTATCTGAGCCATCATTTACCGATATATAGAGGATGTTTTTTTTCATTTCACAAATTAATAAATTAAATAAAAATCCTGTAAAAATTTCAACTTATGAATTATGATTTATTTGTTAATAAACCACATTTTCTTTAAAAAATTAATTCTAATCAAGGAATAAATAATGGTAAAGGATTTAAATATTATTATAACTATAACAAAATCCTCAATTTTTAACGAGGACATATAAAAAAATGTAATTAGTAATATGCAACTATTACAAAAGTTAATTAAAAAGTACTCTTTGAGCTTTTTAAATCCAATCCAAAATAATTCAAAAATTGAATCAACACTAGCCAAAATAAAATAAACCCCTAAGACAGGCATTAAGTCATTTAAAGCCTTAAACTGTTCTGAAAACAACACTCCAATTATAAATTCACTGAAAAAAATGAATGTTATTAATAGTATTAATGCGGGTGATACTGAAAAAAAGAAAGCTTGTTTAGCAAAGTGCATAAAAGCTGTAGTATTTCTATTTAGTATTGCCTTATAAATGGGCAATCTGTAAACTCTATGGATT
This sequence comes from Aestuariivivens sp. NBU2969, assembly GCF_019931125.1. Lineage (NCBI taxonomy): Bacteria > Pseudomonadati > Bacteroidota > Flavobacteriia > Flavobacteriales > Flavobacteriaceae > Aestuariivivens > Aestuariivivens sp. NBU2969. The sequence continues at coordinate 143,157 of NZ_JAIOUU010000005.1, read as the reverse complement.
TGGGCTGTAATTAAAGTAATAATAACCACAAATTGCATTCCTGCAGAAAAAATACCTAATGCATCCATACCAATATTATTCTCAATAAAAAACTTACTAAAACCGCCATATGCAAATGCTGATAAAGAAATCCCAATCAAAAAGGAATTACTTTTTAAAAGCCCAATAAAATCATTTCTTTTTGGAAGTTCATAATTAAAGAGATAGTACTTATTTAACTTAAATTGATATAAAATGCTCAAAGCTGTTACTAAAAAGAATATTATAAATATTGTTAAAAGCTTTGTTTCAGACCAAATTAGAAGCGAGAAAATAATCAAAACATACGTCAGCCTCTCCATTAAATAAATAAAAGAATATGTCTTATTTTTTTTTCTTAGTTCAAAGAGAAAAGCCAAATTAAAATTGAGTATACTTAAAAGGACAACACCTACCTTTGTTAACCAATCAAATGTAGAAATTATTATTAAAGAGGTGGTTAAAATAAAAAAAAATATTCGTACCGTGTAAATTAGATTAAAAACGGTTTGTTTCCTCTCGCCTTTTGCTAATATAGCTCCAGCAATACTATCGGTGGCATAATTAATTAAAATTCCTTGTAAACCAACCAAAACCAGTACATATGAATATTTGCCAAATCTTTCTGAACCAAGGTGATTTGCTAAAAAAATTGTTAGTGCATAAGAAGCTAAAGATGCTAATGCGCTATTGTTAACCAAAAGGACTAATTGGGTGAAATTTTTATTTTTAAATATCAACTGTTCTACTTTTTTGTGTGCTTTTCCAGATTAATAAAAAAATAACGATAATGTAAATCCCTTTTAATGAATAAAAACAATTTATAAGCAGGAATAATGCTAAGAATGAAAATAATTCCTTTTCAGGGTTTGATGAGTAAAAATAACGAATGACTATAATAAATAGCATAAGTACCGCTACTAAGCCAAATCGCAAACCAATATCAGTAAAAAAATCATGAAAATTAAAAAAAAGCTTTGACTGTAATTCAAAGTCATGAAAAGCATATTGATTTGTTTTTACAAAAGAGAAATAATTTTTCTTATCTTCAATACCTGTTCCCAAACCGCTGCCAAAAAGTATTGTAAAGATATCTCTTTCAAAAAAGAGTTTATACTCATAAAATCTTACTTTATCTAAGGATATAAGAAGTTTGCTTAAACTAGTATGAGTAAACAAGTTGTCGATTGAATGTAATATTCTATTTGAATCAAATATGTGTTTAAAATTAGTACGTGTATAGTTAATTAAAAAAACAAAAAGAGAAAAAACAAAAAATGCTTTAAAGAAATTCCTTTTATGTTTTAAAACAAATCTAATCAAACCGTACAAAAGCAATAGTATAATTAACGACAAAATAATGATTCTTGAGCCATAAAAAATCAGAACAACAAATATTGGAACAAAAATGGGTATTAATTTCAAATACCTCTGTTTAAAAAACAAGTAAATTATGGGAATTGCAATTAAGGATTTAGAGGAGTCATATGATAAATAATGCAGATACGGCCAATTGCTATATCTGATAATATTAATAATCTCGAAAAATGCAAACCATATAAAGAAAAAAGATAATTCATGAATTTTAATATATGTTTTATTGGTGCTAATGCTGGTACAAAACGCCAAACCAAAGAATAACAATATTTCTAAATCTCTTATTAACTGGTTAACATTGAAAGGAATGCTTCTTAAAAACGATAATAACGTAATAAACAAGAAGAAGGTTACAATTAGCAAATAGATATTTATTCTTTCCTTAGAAAAGTTAGCATTTTTAATTAAAAAAAATAAAGAAATAAAAATTATACCATATCTTAAAATACCCAAAGAAGAACTATAAACGCCTGCGCCATTATCTACGCATAAAAAAAGTGATATTATTAAATAGTTTAAATTATGATTCTTTAATAAGAAAAAAACAAACGGAATTATACACACGAAACTATAAAAACTTGGTAGCACAAATCTTTGGCAGCCCAAAAAAGCCAAAAAAATAAGCAATAACTTATGTAGATATTTGTTTTCAGTTTTAATCATTTATATGATATTATTTCAAATTTTTTGTCTAGCGGTGTTGATGGTTTAAAGAATAAAACACTTTAAATCCAGTCCAATTTTACATCTAATTTATTTATATTATTATATGGATATTTATACTCCTTATAATTGCTTGTTAATTTTTTAACTAGTTCATTTTCATTAGAATAATATGGGTTATAATTAAAGAAGGTCCCAAAATCTAAAAATGAATCAATACGGGTGAGCAGACAAGCTTTATTATTAGAAAAACATTCAAATAAAAGACCGCTAACTCTATATTTGAATTCCTTGGGATAATGAAGGACAATTAAATCACTTAACATAAAAATGGTTCTATACTCTGTATCGTTTAACTGATAATTCAAATTTACAATATTAGCGCAGGATGTAAAACTAGAACCTTTTACAATAATTAAAACATTATTCTCGATTAATATATCTTGAAATTTTTTTGACTTTATTAGGCTGGTAATAAAATTATCGCCAAGCTTTGCCCCTGTTGGAATAAAAATTACCCTTTTATAGTTTTTAAAGTTTATTAGCCTACCTGCTAAAAGCAAATTATTTGTGCTAATCTCTAAAGAATGCTTTTTATATAAACCTATCGAATCTACTTTAACATTTTTAAAACCTGACAAGTAAAATGCCTGTCTTATATTTTCACTTAAAACGATAAATGTATGTTTCTTCTCTAATTTTTTTAAAAAGAACATTTTTAAAAAATTAGTGGTCTTAGAAAAGTTAGAGTGGTTTAGCAGAAAAAAAGAACTTTTAACTTTGAATAACCCAAGAACCAATTCATCGAAACTGCTAAAAAAAACATGATCGTAATATTTTAATTTATTTAAGTATATTATTCTAAAACATATCAGCAATTGGTAAAAATGAAATAAGTATTTGGATTTTGCATTAACAAAGATATCAGGTATGATCCATAAAAAATTAACGTCGATTTCTTTTTCAAGCTTTTCTTTCAACCTTTTACTGAGTATAACATCAACTATATACCCTTTTTCTATGAACTTACTAATGTAACGCTTATTTAAGTTATCATGACCATATGGTGAGATAGGGTCTATATAAAGTATTCTTTTACTCATATACGATTAATTCTTCAGAAGGCCAATTAAAATTTGTCAAACACATTTTTTAAAATGCCTATATTATTTGAATCAGGTATCATAGTCATTTTAAGAAAAATTTATGTTTTGCATTCGCAAAAAGTCATTCTTTTTAGCTACAAACAAGGTTAGCAAAACTTTATGTTATATTTCATAAAACTTCTAATTATCTAACCATAGTTCTTTCTAATCTTGTAAAGGAAAAATATTTGTAAAAAAGCCATCATTTGAGCTCCTTGATATCTATTGATGTAATTTTCAGACAATGAAACAAGGAGTAAGGTAATCAACGTTAATGACCAAATTATATGCTCGTTTTTTAAATTCCTAAAAATAAAAATTATGTAAACAATAAAAAATAAAAGACCTAAGGGACCGCCCACAACTAAATAATGGAGAAATTGATTATGAGTGTTATATGTGATTCCATTAATTTGGAATTTTGTGTCACCAAGACCCAAACCAAAATAGGGAGTTTTTAAGTAATTATTTAAAAAGTAACTATAAATCGAAAATCTTGTTTCGTCATATAATCTAACTTTATCAATAAACTCACCGCTCTCTATAACATCATTAATCAATTGATCAGTTCTATATTTATTGTCACTATATTTAATTATGGAATGTACCATATTTCGTCCAAAAAAATACGTAGAAAAACAAAATAGTATAATTATTGGAAAAAATAGTTTACCACCATATTTGGATTTTTTTTTTATATAATAAATTAAAAGGACGAATAGGTTTACTACAAAAATAATTTTTCCAATCTTACTATTAAGTAAAAAAAACACTATAAAGCTAAATACAAGAAGAATGATTACGTACAAAAACCTGTAAATATTCTTAGTGCTTTTTTCAACCAGATAAATCAAAAATAGGATTGCTATTAATAAAATTATGGAACTATAGACACCATGGAACATAATACTATCTTCCTTTAGCAATTTTAACCCAAAATATGATTTTGCATACCAATTCGTTTCATAACTTCTAAGAAACCAAAATTTTTGAAAAATATTTAAGTTAGTAAATAACAAGGAATTAGTGTAACCTTCATAAACAACTATAGCCTTGAAGATTTTATAAATCCAAATAAACACATAGATAATTACACCGCAAATATAACTGTGCATAAAGTTCTTTATGTTAATATTGCTATCCTTTGTTATAACACATAATAAACAAATTGGAAAAATTAGCAATATGATGTTAGGTTGAATTTGTAAAAGAAAATAATCAGTGTTTTCTGACCAAAAAAAAGACATTAAAACCCATAAATAGTATCCAGTCAGAAATAAAATTAAATTTATATCATTTAACTTTAGGCGTCCTATATTCCTAATAGCATTTAAAACAAATATAATTAGGACTATACTTCCAACGGCATTTGGTAAGATGGAGAAAAGAGAGAATATTACAAGTATTGTATAATTTACTCTGTCATTTGAAAAAAGTCTAAACCACTCCACAAAAATCAAGTACTATTTTATTGTTTAAATTCAATGGTAAATTTTTAAACTCATCATGTGCGACTAGAAACACAATAATATCAGCTTTTTCTAAGGCTTCTTTGTAACTAGTTAACTTAAACACTTTGTGTTCCTTAATATTAGGCTCCACAACATAATACTCTTCATTATTGGCATTTTGCAAAACCTTTTGAGCAATATATTTAGCTGGCGACTCCCTAAGGTCATCAATATTGGGTTTAAATGCCAATCCCATCAGAGCTATACTTGGTTTCCTTCCATGCCTAAGTTCAAACTCCAACTTAGCAATTTGCACTTTCTCAGCACACCAAAAGGATTTATAATTATTAATCTCCCGAGCAGTTCCAATTATTTTAGATTCCATTGGGTAGTCAGACACTATAAAATAAGGGTCTACAGCTATACAATGCCCCCCAACACCGCATCCGGGTTGTAAAATATTGACTCTAGGATGCTTGTTTGCTAGCTCGATAAGTTCCCAAACGTTAATATCGGCTTTATCACAGATTAAAGATAATTCATTGGCAAAAGCAATCTGCACATCTCTTGATGAATTCTCAACCAACTTACACATCTCAGCGGTTCGCGCATTGGTTTTGTGTAAATTCCCACTTATAAACTTGTTGTAAAATGCCTCAGCTTTATCAGTAGATTGTTCGTTTATCCCTCCTATCACACGGTCGTTATGTACCAACTCGTACATAACATTACCTGGCAGCACTCGTTCTGGACAATAAGCAATATTTAGCTTACTCTCCAATTCAGGCCGTTCACTATAAATCAACTGCATCATTTTTTCTGTGGTTCCAACGGGTGATGTGGACTCTATGATGTACAAATCATCTTCCTTAAGCAACGGTAATACCGCTTTGGTAGCCGCTTCCACAAAAGAAATATCTGGTTCGTTCTTAGCTTTAAACGGAGTAGGCACAACGATTAAATACGTATTAGCCTCAACAGGGTTAGTTGATGCTGTCAGGTACCCCTCTTTTACAGCACTGGCAACTGCTGTATCTAATTCGGGTTCTACAACATGAATGTTTCCATCATTAATCGTATCAACTACTTTCTGATTGATATCTACACCATGTACATAGGTTTTGTTTTGAGCTATTAAAGCGGCTGTTGGTAAGCCGATATAGCCTAATCCCATCATTACAACTTCTGGTTTATTCATTAGGGTTTAATTGTTTTATATAATTTACAATTCGTTCACAAGCTTTACCATCCCCATAAGGATTATGCAATTGACTCATCGATTGGTATGCCACAATATCTTCTAATAAACGATTCGTTTCTTCAATTATTTTATCGGTTTCTGTACCCACCAACAACACAGTACCTGCTTCAACAGCTTCAGGACGCTCGGTGGTATCACGCATCACCAAGACCGGTTTTCCTAAACTAGGCGCCTCTTCCTGAACTCCTCCACTATCGGTAATTATTAAATAAGATTTCTCCATCAACCACACAAAAGCCGGGTAGGATAATGGCGCAATCAATTTTATATTTGAAACATCGGACAATAACTCGTATACTGGTTTTTGGACATTTGGATTTAAATGTACTGGATATATAATATCACAATTAGGGTGTTGCAATGCAATATTCCTTAAGGCTTCACAAATATTAATAAAACCTTGCCCATGGTTTTCTCGGCGATGTCCAGTAACTAGTATTATTTTTTTATTAGAATTTACTGTCGTTTTTAAGGTTTCTATTTCGGTATCTATATAGCCTGTTTTCATCTTGTTTACACTAAATAACAAGGCATCAATAACTGTATTTCCTGTAATAGCAATTGAATCTTCCTTTTTATTCTCTCTAAGTAAATTTTGTTTAGACGTTTCGGTAGGTGAAAAATGATAATTAGTCATCACTCCAGTAACTGATCGGTTCATTTCTTCTGGAAATGGTGATTGCATGTTAAAGGTACGCAAGCCTGCCTCGACATGACAAATTTTAGCTCCTGAGTAAAAAGCAGCTAGGCTGGTCGCCATCGTCGTAGTGGTATCCCCATGAACATACACATAATCAGGCTTAAATTCCTCTAAAACCGATTTTAAATCAGTAATTATATCTGCTGTTAGTCCATACAGATTTTGATTTGGTTTCATTAAATCCAAATCGTAATCTGGGGTGATTTCGAAAAAAGACAACACTTGATCCAACATCTCTCTATGTTGTGCCGTGATACATACCTTGGTTTCAAATTCATTTGAATACTTTTCAAATTCTTTTACTAAAGGAGCCATTTTGATAGCTTCAGGGCGCGTACCAAAAACAATGAGGTTCTTTTTTTTCACTATTCAAAATTTACTAACTATCGCCTAGTTTATTTGCTCCGCAAAAGTAAGATATTTGAATCCCTAAATCATGTACTTTTACATGTTTTTAAAATCTTTTACCAGAGCTTCCGATGCAGTAGCCGTTTCGCAAGAACCATCGTCTTCAGTTATAACTAATCTCAACTCCATTTTTGGAATCTTTTGTTTTCAAAAGAATGAATTTAGAAATGAATTTCCGTTTAAAGCCTAGCCGTAATGACGTCCTTTGGCAACACACTTTTCACATCATAAATCACACAGTCTTTATTAGTTTTGAACTTTGTGCAGTCAATAGATTTAAACTCATTATGTCCTACAGCAAAGACTACAGCTTCATAATTATAGTTCAGCTCATGGGTTAAAGTAATATCGTAAGCTTTATTCACCTCGTCTGGTAAAGCATGTGGATCGTAAACATCTATCGAAGCACCAAAGCCTTCCAATTCCCGTATCACGTCAATAACCCTAGAGTTTCTTATATCGGGACAGTTTTCTTTAAAGGTAATGCCCAGCACCAAGATCTTAGCGCCTTTTATAATATGGCCTTTTTCTACCAACAACTTAATGACCTTATTGGCTACATGAATCCCCATATTATCGTTAACACGTCTTCCTGAGAGAATAACATCGGGGTAGTAACCCAAACTTTCAGCTTTATGGGTCAAGTAATAAGGATCGACACCTATACAATGGCCTCCTACCAACCCTGGTCGAAACGGTAAAAAATTCCATTTGGTCCCTGCCGCTTCCAAAACCTCCAAAGTATCTATTCCCAATTTATCAAATATTAAAGCCAACTCATTCATTAAGGAAATATTTAAATCTCTTTGAATGTTTTCAATAATCTTACCTGCTTCAGCTACTTTAATAGAAGATGCTTTATGCGTTCCAACGGTTACTATGGCATTATATAAAGCATCTACAATTGCCTCCGTTTCTGGCGTACTCCCTGAAGTAATCTTTACTATGTTATGTACCTTTCTAATAGGGTCTCCGGGATTAATGCGCTCTGGCGAATAGCCACAAAAGAAATCGGTATTAAATTTTAATCCGCTGCTTTTTTCTAGTTCAGGCACACAAACTTCCTCTGTACAACCTGGATACACGGTAGATTCATAAATAACAATATTGCCTTTAGACAGCTGTTTCCCTACCAATTGACTGGCCTGAACAAGATAAGTTAAATCCGGCCTTTTAAATGCATCGATGGGCGTGGGAACCGTTATTAAATAAATATCAGCACCTGAAATTAAGGTTTCATTTGATGTAAATTCTATGCTCTTTGCTTCAAAAAAATCTTCTAAAGTAACTTCTTTGGTATTATCAATACCTTGCTTTAGGTCTGAAACGCGATCTTCATCAATATCAAAACCAACCACCTGAAATCCTTTTTTGGAAAACTCAACGGCCAATGGTAACCCCACATATCCAAGACCAATAACTGCAATTTTTTGTGCTTTGATGTTCATGGGGTCTAAAATAATAAAATTAAAGGTTTAGTGGCATGTATTTAACCCAACACACTATATTTTGGTCGTCTTGCTAAAGTTTTGAACCTGTCTACAGGTTTTAAATCAACTTTTTTGATTAAGCCATTTTCTTCCAAAATAGTTTTAGCAAAATCGTACCACGTCATCGAATTACAATGACTAAAATGTTTTATACCATATTCTGGTTGGGATTTTATGATTTCGTCAACGACATAATTAGCCAAATTTTCAGTATTAGTAGGGCAGCCAATTTGTTCTGTTGTAATGGAAAGGTCTTTTCCTTCATTCGCACTTTCAATTACAAACTTATAGAAGTTTTTACCATAAGTTTTACTATACAGCCAAGACGCTCTTATAATATAATATTTAGTGACATACTGTTGAATATATTGTTCTCCCAATAACTTGGATTTGCCATATTCGTTAATCGGGTTTGGCTTATCTTCAATGGTATAAGGCTCACTTTTCTCTCCGTCAAACACATAGTCGGTTGAAATATGAATGAGTGTTACCTCATGGTTTTCGCACACCAAAGCCAAGTTTTTAACCCCTTCAGCATTAACCTTAAAAGCTATGTCTGGTGTTTTTTCCGCTTGTTCTACATTAGTATAGGCCGCACAATTGATACAATTGTCAAAGTTATGTTTATTGAAATATGCTTTGATCGATTCTGGTTTTGTAATATCTAAATCTTCTTTTGAAACAAAGGTAAAATCAATATCGCTATCGTTTGAGGCATAAAGTTCTTGAATCGTTTTTCCCAACTGCCCCTCTGAACCTGTAACTAAAATAGTTGTCTTCTCTTTTTTCAATTGACAGATACTTTTGTTATATGTTTACAAGGTTATATGGTTAAATAGTTATACTGTTTCTACTTTGTAACCTCTTAATCTTATCACTTTACAACCTTATCACCTCTTAACTTCTTAACCTCCAAACCTTATCACTTTATAATAAATTCCCCGTTTTGCTATGTTTGTTCTGAATGACAAAAAGCTTCAAACGTTGGGAGCTGCAAATCCTTTTCAGAAATAATCAATTCGTTTTCAGGAAAATCCCAATCTATGTTTAACGTAGTATCATTATAAATAATTCCTGCTTCAAATTCTTTTTTATAGAAATTGTCACATTTATAAGTAAAAACCGTATCATCTTCTAACACCAAAAATCCATGGGCAAAGCCCTTTGGAATGAATAATTGCTGTTTTTTAACATCATCTAAGACAATGGAAAAGTATTTACCGAACGTTTGGGAATCTTGTCTTAAATCCACACACACATCTAACACCTTCCCTTTTGTAACGCGTATTAACTTAGCCTGTGAAAAACCTCCTGTTTGTAAATGTAATCCCCTTAAAACGCCTTTGGAAGATTTGGATTCGTTATCCTGAACAAAGTTAACCGATAGACCAGTCGCCTTTTCAAAAGCCTCTTTATTAAAGCTCTCAAAAAAATACCCCCGATCATCCTTAAATATTTGGGGCGTTATCACAAAACACCCTTTTAAATGTGTTTCCTCAATCACCATAAGTCGCTACTTGTTGCAGGTATTCCCCGTAACCACTTTTTAATAATGGTTTTGCTAACTCCAATAATTGTTTTTTAGAGATATACCCCATTTTAAAAGCCATTTCTTCTATACAGCCAATTTTTAAGCCTTGGCGTTCCTCTATGACTTCGACAAACTGACTTGCTTGCATCAATGAGGCAAAGGTTCCGGTATCCAACCAAGCCGTTCCTTTATCTAAGATTTGCACATTAAGCTGCCCTTTGGTTAAATACGCTTTATTCACATCAGTAATTTCCAGCTCACCTCTTTTGCTTGGCTGAATCTGTTTAGCGATATCTACCACTTGATTATCATAAAAATAAATGCCCGGTACGGCAAAATTGGATTTAGGTCGATTTGGTTTTTCTTCAATGGATATCGCTTTACCTCCTTTATCGAATTCTACAACTCCATAGCGTTTTGGGTCTTGCACATGATATGCAAAAATAACCCCTCCTTTAGGGTTTACGTTTTCTTGCAAAGTTTTTTGAAGCCCTGAGCCATAAAATATGTTATCTCCTAAAATTAAAGCAACACTATCCTCACCAATGAATGATTCTCCAATAATAAAGGCTTCTGCCAAACCGTTAGGTTCTTCCTGAACAGCATATTCGAATCGACATCCATAATCCCTTCCATCCCCTAAAAGTTCCTTAAATCGAGGTGTGTCCTTAGAGGTTGAAATAATTAAAACCTCACGAATCCCTGCAGACATTAATGTAGTTAAGGGATAATATATCATTGGCTTATCATAAACAGGCATCAATTGCTTACTCATCACTTTGGTAAGTGGGTGCAATCGCGTTCCTGAACCTCCTGCTAATATGATACCTTTCATGGATTTAAGTTATAAAGTGATACGGTTATATTGTTATATGGTTATATTGTTATGCTGTGACATGGTATTGGGTTATAGATTCTTCGATAAGTTGACAAATTATTAAATTGTACATCATAATCACTTTAGGCTTTTTATTAAGTTAGACAGCATGCTTCTAATAAAATATACCGTTTTATTTATTTCTTCTATATCCTTTAAATATTGTAATCTTACTGCAATTTCAATTTGAGTTTCCACTTCTGAAAGAGAACCTAAAGCAATATATAAAAATCTCGCAAATTCTTTTCCTCCTCTTCTTCCTGCTCCTTCTGCAATATTAGACGGAATAGACACAGCCGCTCTACGTAATTGTGATGTTAGTCCAAAAGCTTCATTTGAAGGAAACTTTTCTGTCAGCTCATAAATTATAACAACCAAATTCATAGCCTCCTGCCAAACCTTTAAGTCTCTATGTGATTGTGTCTTTTTCAAACCATTGATGTTTTTATACGTTTATATGGTTATATGGTTATATGGTTATGAAGTTAAAACATTATATGCATACCTCTTCACTTCTTCACTTTATAACCTTATACCTTTTACACTTCAACACTAAGTATACTGTTTTTCATAATAGTCTTGATATTCTCCGCTAGTAACATGGTTTAGCCATTCTTTGTTTTGTAAATACCAATCAATCGTTAACTCCAAACCTTCTTCAAAAGTTACCGACGGCTGCCACCCTAATTCATTCTTAATTTTTGATGCATCAATAGCATAACGTAAATCATGGCCTAATCGATCCTTTACAAAAGTTATGAGTTGTTTGGATGTCCCATTATACCGTTCCAACTTTAAATCCATTTTCTTGCACAATAGCCAAACCAAATCGATGTTTTTCCATTCGTTAAATCCGCCAATGTTGTAGGTTTCTTTATTCTTCCCCTTATGAAAAACCAAGTCTATGGCATTTGCATGGTCTATAACGTACAACCAATCCCTAGTATAGTTTCCATCACCATATACTGGGAGTGGTTTACTGTGGATGATATTATTTATGAACAAAGGAATCAATTTTTCTGGAAACTGGTTCGGACCATAATTATTGGAGCAATTTGATATCACATAAGGCATACCATAGGTTTCACCATAAGCCCTTACAAAATGATCGGAACTTGCCTTTGAAGCCGAATAGGGGGAATTAGGGTCGTAGGCCGTTGTTTCATTAAACAAACCTGTGGCTCCTAATGTCCCATAAACTTCATCTGTACTGATATGGTAAAAACGCTTATCTGAAAAATCGAGTTCCCATGTGCCTTTGAAAGCTTCCAATAGATTGATAGTCCCCAAAACATTGGTTTTAACAAATGCCAAGGGCTCATTAATTGAACGATCAACATGTGATTCGGCGGCCAAATGGATTACAGCATCAAATTGGTATTCCGTAAAAAGGCTGTTTATAAATGTACTGTCAACTATATTACCCTTAATAAAAGTATAATTTTCTTTGTGCTTTATGTCTTCTAAATTCTCAAGATTACCAGCATAAGTTAAAGCGTCCAAATTAAAAATATGGTAATTTGGGTAGTTGTTTACAAATAATCTAACAACATGGGAGCCTATAAACCCTGCACCTCCTGTTATTAAAATATTTTTCATCTTTTTTTAGTTTAACAACGTTTTTAGAAATTTAAATCTTGTCTTTAAATCGTTCTAGAAATCTAACAAATTCAAGCCCTAGAAGCCCTAAAAACATAAAAGCCATTATAAGAATGGCATAGTATTTCTTTAATCCCAAATCCAAACCTAGCAATTCTTTCGAATTGTCTATAGAACCACTATCCTGTTTACTAGAAATTATTTCAATAATCTCTTCTTTATCTGCTTTTTCTCTTTGTTTTTGTACTAGTTTATTTCTAAGGATAATATCATTCATGAACAAATCATACTCTCTGGTTTTATCCTTTTCAGAATTTCCTTCAAACGTTAAATTTACCTGGCCGCTTTTTTCAGTATTTTGCTCAACCCCTTTTTCTAAAATCTCTTTATAAGTTTCTTGTAAATTTTCAGATTTTGTTAGTGCTTCTTTTAAATCTTTTATTTCGCTTGCTAATTCTAAGGTGTCCTTATCCCTTTCATCTTTAAAATATGCATTCTCTTTAACCCCTTCAACAATCCTTTCAAATACACCTTTTAAATTACTTCTATCTCTTGCCCAAATAGTTATTTGTTGCATTTGGTGGTTGTAATCCTTTTCATTTTTAAGATAATCTTTATATTGAATGGTTGTAGCCAATGTAGAATCTAAATCCTTTCGATACCTGTCAAAATTTTTAATTTTTTGGTTCTCTGTGATAATAGATTCCATTTCAAATCCCAATATAGAAGATGCATCTATCTTGAAATATCCCTTATTTATTCCCAAAACCCTGGATAATGTTGTTGTATCATTTTGACGAACTAAATCATTATAGTATTGAAGTGTATTATACAAATTTTCCCCTACATTAGGGTAATTTTGTTTTACCACAACATGTGATTTATAAACTGGTTCTCCTGTTTTTTCTAAAACAAATCCTATAGCAACACCTATTACACCTGCAATTACCAGCTTTATAAAATGCTTTTTTACAAAAAATACAAACCAAACAAAAGCCAAAAACAGTTTATTTAAAATGTTTCCTATAAACTTAAAAAAACGCTCAAAGGCATTGCCTATTAGCTTAAACAGCTGTCCTAAATCAACTTCCTCAGATTGCTGAGGTTGCGGCAAATCTTTACTCATAATTATTCTTTATTATTAAATATTTGTTCTAATATCTTCCTAGTTATTAAATAGGTAGGCTTAACACCAGAGGTTCCCAGTCCACCAGAAGCCAAAGTGCTTCCGGTTTCCAGCGGATTATCACTGGCGTAATAGGCATACCTTACTTTTACATTTTCATTAATATTACCTCTAATTTTCGAGGCTGCTTGTATAGCTTTTTGATAATGGGCTCCCTCCATTTCCAATCCAATGACATTCCATGTTGAATTGTAAAAAAACTTTAAGATGTCTTTATTTTGTAAAGACGTTCCTAAAACCGTTATCATCGTACCTTCACAAACATTAATACCTTGACTTTCTATATCTTCTTTACTTAACTCATTTTTAAACGGATAATTATCTGCCGTGCCTTCAAATATATGCGCTGAAGGTATCATAATGTCTCCCTTTGCGCCTTCTAAAATACCCGCCTTTCCCATAATGGAAATAGATGCGACATTCAAATGTAATTTATCGCTCTTAATTTTATAAGGTTTTAATAACTCTTCTATGGTTTCATAAGCTTGTTCACCAAAAGCATAATCCATTACCAATATAAGTGGTTTTTTGTTATTAATAACAGATTTATCAATATTTAGATTAATACTGGAAGCCTCTAATGCAGTAGTATCAAAAATTTGAACATCTATACTTGTGCCTGATGAATCTTTAATGTAGAACATTCCCTTTTGAAGCGCTTCTTTAGTCACTTTTAAACGCAGATCATTACTGTCTTTATTACTTAGTAACTCATACACTTCAAAAATATCTTTTTTAGCGACCAGTGTTTTTAAAGCTTGGGGCGCATATAGTGTATTCATAACACTATGCATATTGGCACTAATAATATGGATTTCCCTATCCAACAAGTTATTTTTATACAAAACCTCCTTAATGTTATTGGCCCAAATTTCGCCGTGAATATGGTGTCCTATCCGCTCTCTCAGTACAGGACTAAAGGTTATGGTTCTTTTATTAAGGTTTACTTGCTCTTCTATAGCCAGTTTTCCTAACCAATATACAATATGAAGCAAACGCTCTGGTTGTTCAGGTGTGGCAAACGCTTTATAAATTTCGGTTAACTCCTTAAAGGTTCTACCTAAAATATAAGCTGTATGGGTAATGGCAATTTCCCGTTCTTCTTGAGTGAGTTTCTGTTTAGATAAGACTGCTTTTTCCAGTTTTTTCCAGTCTCGGGTGGTAGTACCATCATCATTTATCACTACTCGCTTACTTATTTTATGCGACTCAATAAAAAGAAAAGTGAGATGTGTTAAAATATCATAGATATCCGATCTTCCGCGAGTAATCTCAATATTCATCTGCTCGGCATCAATCCTATAGCAATTGCGTCGCCTTTTTTCTGGAATTATAGGCTTAAAATGCGAATTGGTATAACCCTCGTCGCTGGTAAGGTTAATAAAAGTACACTCTTCTATACCTATGGGTAACCTGTCCATGACGTACAGCAATCCATTGAGTTCTGCCTTTTCCTCACCTATCGAACCATAAATCTCTGGCTTTAGTACCAACAACGATTCCCGCAAGGTTTCACCCGAAATGCCCATAGGTTTATAAAACCCCCTATTGAACAAATGGCGCATAGTAACATACATACGCTCAATGGCATTGGAACTCTCTTGTGCCCTGGTTCTTTCGTGTGACTTTTTACTGCTCATTAGGCTACTTAAGTAGGACAAAGATACTTTATTTAACTAAATTCAGTTCTTTAACAGTATCTACAATTTTTCTGTCGTTAGATAGTCTTGGAATTTTATTCTGTCCCCCCAATTTGCCAATGGATTTCATGTAATTTTGAAATCCGTTTTTCACCACTTTGGTTATTTTTAATGGCTGTAATACCTTTCCTTGAATTAAATCGAAATAATAGGAGTTTTGGGTTTGAAGTGATTTATCAATGCTTTTTGCTAAAGCTGAAATATCTTTTGGTTCATTTTCAAACTCGATAAACCATTCATGATAAGGTAATCCAGATTTTGGATTTATTTCTGGGGCTACCGTAAACTCCGAAATACGGATATCTGTGTTTTTAATAGCTTCTTTCATGGCCTGTTCTACTTCCTTTCCTATAACATGTTCGCCAAAAGCAGAGATAAAATGCTTGATTCGTCCAGAAACGATAACACGATAGGGGTTGACTGATGTAAACTCTACCGTATCTCCAATATTATAGGCCCAAAGCCCAGCATTAGTTGATATAATCATCACATAATTAACCCCTATTTCAACATCTTTTATGGTGATGCGTTTGGGGTTTTTGGTGAAAAATTCATCTGCCTTGATGAACTCATAAAAAATCCCTGAGTTGAGCTGAAGCAACATCCCTTTTTCATCCTGTCTATCCTGAAAGGCAAAAAACCCTTCGCTGGCAGGATACAGTTCAATACTATCTACTTTTCTGCCAATAAGGTTTTCAAATTTAGCGCGATAGGGTTCGTAATTCACACCTCCAAAAATGAAAAGATTGAAGTTTTTAAAAATGTTACCAACCTTCTGTCCTGTCTTTTGTTGCAATTTTTCAAAATACATCTGTACCCAAGAGGGTATTCCTGAAATTACCGTCATGTTTTCTGGTAATGTTTCTTCTACAATGGCTTCTACCTTGGTTTCCCAATCCTCAATACAATTGGTTTCCCATGATGGTAACCTGTTTTTTTGAAGATATTTTGGCACATAATGTGCGACAATACCTGAAAGCCTTCCTAATTGAATGCCGTTTTGTTCATTTAGAATAGGGCTACCCTGCAAAAAAATCATTTTACCATTAACAAACTGGTTCTTGCCTGTTTCGTGTATGTAAAGTAAAATGGCATTTCTAGCCGCTTCAACATGGCTGGGCATACTTTCTTTGGTAATAGGAATGTATTTTGCCCCTGAAGTGGTTCCTGATGTCTTAGCAAAATAAATGGGTTTTTCTGGCCAAAGCACGTCTTCTTTACCTTGAACAACCAAGTCTACATAAGGTTTAAGCGCTTCATAGTCACGAACTGGAACACGCTTTATAAAATCCTCATGCGAATTAATACTTATAAAATCGTGGTCTTTCCCAAACTGGGTAGCAACGGCTTTACTTATTAGATTCTGAAACACACTATCTTGTGTTTTTACTGGGTTTTTTACCCATTTCTGTGTTTTTTTATATATTTTCTTGGCAAATTGTTTGGCCAATAAGGATCTCAATGACATCATTTATTCGAAATCTATAAAATTTGAAGGATTAATGGGATATCCATTATTCCAAAGTTCGAAATGCAAGTGTGGGCCTGTAGATAATTCTCCAGCATCTCCTGCTGTTGCAATAACTTCTCCAACCTTTACCAAGTCTCCCTGCGATTTTATAATCGCTGTGTTATGTTTATAAACCGATATCAATCCGTGATTGTGTTCAATAATAACAACATAGCCAGTAGCTACAGTCCATTCAGCAAATATTACCGTGCCATCTGCTACAGCCTTTACAGGGGTGTCCTTAGCCACTACAATATCAATGGCATAATGTTTTTCTTTTAAATTATATGGCTCGCTCACCGTACCATTTACAGGAGGAAATAGAACAAAACTAGTTGTTGTAGTTGCCGATTCAAACAAATTGTATTTGTCTTCTTTATCGACTTTTTCCCTTAACAGTGAATCTTCTGGAATGGGCTTTAAATCTACCTCACTGGCTTCCAGTTTTACTGCCTGAATTATAGAGTCCTTTCTTAAATCTTCGGCACTTATATCACCTTTTAAAACATTTTTAATGGAATTGTAATAACGCTCATTTAATGTGATAACCCGTTGTAGTGAATCTGTCTTAAAACTCAATTCTGTAGCTTGTCTTTTTAATGCGGTAGATGAATATCCCGGAATATATTCCCTTAAGGAAGTATAGGCTATTAAAAAATAGGTTAAAAGCACCAAAACCAAAGCGCCTACAGACACAAAAACAAATACATTTAACCGAGTTAACTTAAAAGTTAACCGTTCTTCGAAAGTGTCTTCATTTAGGATAACCAAACGGTATTTGTCGAGCAGTTTTTTTCTGAGTCTTTTGCCCTCTCTTTTTTTCTTAGCCATATTGAAAACAAAATTAAATAAAATTATTCCACAACTTGTTTTAAGCAATGCTAAAGTTATGCTATAAACGCCATTATTAAACTTTAATTATTAACTTTGCATAATCAAATAAAAAAATTATGGGTTTATATATATTACCATTAGCTATTGGAGCTCCGCAAATTATCTTAATTGTGGTAGTTGTTTTATTATTATTCGGGGGGAAAAAAATACCTGAATTAATGCGTGGTCTAGGAAGTGGTATCAAAGAGTTTAAGGATGCTAGTAAAGATGCCGATAAAAATAAAGAAGACAAAACCGAATAAACATATTCTAGTTATAGCAAAAAGCCAACATGATATGTTGGCTTTTTTTTGTATTTATATGAATAATAGTTATTTGATTTTTATGGATTTAATGATAGCTTCAAGTTCAAACATGTAATCACGTTTTTCAACTGAAGGTGCAAATGCAAAGCCTTCAGCAATTACCCATCTGTTATTTATTTTATCTTCAATAGCGTAATTAATATAAGGCCCTGCCATAAATGCTTTTTTTACTTCCCACATCCCTTTGGTTTCTATTGCTGGCTTATTATCCAAAATGGTTTCTGTTTGAAATGGTGTATAGGCGTTTTCCGTACTCATGTATGTCCCTTCCGTAGGCCCTTCAATATATGCTTTACCTATTGAATCCCTTATGGAAATAATTTGGTTAATAATACTATCGTTACGTTGAATGTTTTCATAGGGCAACTCATAAACCATAAGATTTAATGTGCCCGTAGTCACATCTTTACGAATCCAAAAGAAATTACTAGTGTCTTTTGCAACTCGATAGGCTGTTGGAAATTTAATATCCACTCTTATTTTTTCTTTTATGAATGTAGAATTGTATAACGATTTTCTAATTAATCGCTGCTTCTCATTCACCTCCATTTTTTTAAAGACCTCAATAATTCTATCGCCGTTTTCTTTAAGCTGTGTTATAACTTCATCTTTAGTCTTTCCAGAAACTACAATCACTTTTTGAGGTTGGGCATATACATTGTTTAAAAATTGAGTAGCTGGTTCCCTGCCCATTTCAATTTTTAAAATAGTTCTGTTATTGGTAAGAAAGCCACTAAAAACATTAGTGGGAATCTGATTAATATTAAATAGTGGTTCGTCTTGTGGAAGCCCATAAACTGGAGCAGCCAACACATCGCGTATAGCTTCTCCAACACGCCCTTTCCACGATTCATTGTCCAGTACTACTGAAACTTCGTTTACAATGCCCGTTGAGTCTACAAGAAGTCTTTTATCTGATTTTCCATCTTTACAAGAATATATGATTAAAACAGATACGACTAATAAAAGCGTTTTTTGCATAATTAAAGTTAGTTTTTAAGAATTTAGCCTTTAGCAATTTTAAGCTTCATTCCTGGTTTTAACTTTGTACCACTAATATCGTTCCAATCTTTAATATTTTGAACAGAAACTCCCGGAAATTTTTGTGAAATGCTCCACAAAGAGTCCCCGCTTTTGACAATATAGGTTGTAATGCTTCCTGAAAGTGGCTTGGAAGTCCCTGTTTTAGTGGTTGTGTCCGTTGGTGCTACATATGCTATTCTGGGATATATCGTTAAACGTTGTCCTATTCTCAAATCATTACTACGTAGCCCGTTCCATTGTTTTATCTGACTTACCCTTACACCATACTTTCTAGCAATTTTTCCTAAATAATCACCAGACCTTACCGTGTAGCGAATTCTATCACTGGTATTAAAAAATTGAGGTAATGGCTTTTCTCTTTTGGCAAACTCTTCCTTTACAAAAGCATAGATTTGATCTTCATTGTTTACGAACGCACCTATTACATCTTTAGGTAAGCGAAGTACATAATTTTCATCTTTTATGAACGGAATAATATCTAACCTATAGGATGGGTTTAAAAACTGAAGGGCTTCAATCGGCGTACCAGTAACTTCTGCAACTTGATCTAAAGTAATCATGTGCTTTACACGTATGGTATCGGTCTCTACCAAGGCAAATTCTGGTTTAATTTTTTTAAAACCATGAGCTTCGGCATATTCAAAAATATACATGTTAGCCAAAAACGCTGGTAAGTAGCCTGCTGTTTCCCGTGGCAAGTTATGCCTAATGTTCCAATAGTTTTTATAACCGCCAGATCGCCTTATGGCCTTAGTAACATTGCCCGGTCCTGAATTATAGGACGCTAAAGCCAAATCCCAATCACCAAATATTTCATACAGCTTTGACAGGTATTTTGCGGCTGCTTCGGTTGATTTTATGGGGTCACAACGTTCATCAACATAACTGCTTACATCCAAACCGTACATTTTACCCGTGCCAAACATAAATTGCCACAAACCTGTAGCGCCTACCCTAGATTTTGCTCGAGGTTTTAAGGCCGATTCCACTACAGCCAAATACTTGATCTCTAAAGGCAAATCGTACTTATCCAACTCGTATTCGAACATGGGAAAATAAAACGCACTAAGAGTTATCAATTTTTGAAGCAGTTCTCTTCTATTCTTTAAATAGCTCTTGATAACGCTCTCTAATGACGGATTATACTCTACATTAAAAGGCGTTTTAGCATCAAGCTTCTTTAAACGCGCTTTAAGTGTGTCGGTTGGAAGTTCAGGATATTCAACATCTTCAAAAGTTATATCAGTAACCGATTTATAAATAGTATCGAACAGGTGGTTATTATAAAGTTCTTCAAACCATTTCTCATCAAATTGGGCAGCTAAGTCGTGGTCTTCAATATGCTTTATTGAAAGTATACTATCCTCCTTTTTCAAAAGTGGCTTTAAAGTAATTTCATTGCTATTTACCAATGAGTCTTTAACCAAAAATTTTTGTACATATACAGAATCTTGGGATTGCGGAAAACAAAGACCCAAATTAAAAAAGAGTGCCCCAATAAAACAACGAAAAGCCATATAACCTATTCTCTTAATTCAATTTGAACGATTACACGGCTAAATTCGTATTTTTTATGGGAATGTAAAAACTTAATTAGTTTTATTTGGCATTTTGAGAGCCTCAATGCCCAACTAATGTTAAAAATGAAGACATACTCCATTGTAATGCCTTCGAGAGCCTCAGGCACCAGATAGATAACTTATTCCAAAATAGCAGCTATCCCCGGCAACGTTTTGCCTTCCAAGCTTTCTAGCATAGCACCTCCGCCGGTACTTACATAACTTACCTTATCCTGAAACCCAAATTGTTTAACAGCGGCAACCGAATCGCCTCCACCAACTAACGAAAAAGCTCCATTTTTTGTAGCTTCAGCGATAGAATTCCCTAAAGCAATAGTACCTTTTGCAAAGTTTTCCATTTCAAAAACACCGAGTGGTCCATTCCAAAGAATAGTTTTGGACTCATTCACCACATCGTGAAATATCTCCAAGGATTTTGGGCCGGCATCAATACCTTCCCATCCTTGTGGTATTTTATCAATATCTACAACCTGGGTATTGGCGTCGTTACTAAAAGCATCAGCTGCAACCACATCAACAGGAATATGAACCTTTACATTTTTAGCTTCAGCCTGCTTTAAAATATTTAAAGCCAAATCCATTTTATCGTCTTCACAAATTGAATTCCCTATGCTTCCACCTTGGGCCTTAACAAACGTAAAAGACATGCCGCCCCCAATAATGAGATGGTCTACCTTGTCCAAAATGTTTTCGATAATGGTTATTTTTGAAGACACTTTCGCACCACCTAATATAGCCAAAACTGGTTTTTCGCCAGTTTTCATAACCTTTTCTATGCTTTCAATTTCTTGAGCCAATAAACTACCAAAGCATTTGAGGTCATGAAAAAATTGTGCCACTATAGTTGTAGACGCATGTGCCCTATGTGCCGTACCAAAGGCGTCATTTACATAAATATCTCCAAGATTGGACAGTTGTTTGGCAAACTCAACGTCACCAGCTGTTTCTTCTTTATGAAATCTTAGGTTTTCCAATAATAAAACCTCCCCTGGCTTTAAATTTGATACTGCATCTTCGGCTTTTTCACCAACACATTGATCCACAAATTTAACCTCAACACCTAAAATATCTTCTACCTTGGATACAATATGACGTAACGAAAATTCATCCTGTACACCTTTGGGTCGTCCTAAATGCGACATTAAAATACAACTACCACCTCCTTCCAAAATTTTTATAATGGTTGGTTTGGCCGAAACAATTCTAGTAGCGTCGGTAACTTGAAAGTTTTCGTTTAATGGCACATTAAAATCTACACGTATTAAAGCTTTTTTATTATTAAAATCAAAATCGTTAATCGTTTTCATTAATCTTAGTTTTTAAGTAATTGGTTCACAAATGTAACCAATTAAAACACGCTAGAAAATGAGTTTTTTAACGAAAACGTTTGAAGCCAAAAAGTTTTATAAAAAATATGTTAACCAGTACATGTTCAACCAATAATTTTATTCTTTAAGACAAAAAATCCAAAAAGTAAATAAAGCACTTTTCGGATTTAATTATGGAAAGTAGGTGTAAAATCTTTGTTACTTTTTTATGAGCTTTAAGGTTTGTGCAATGTCTCCAGATTTTACTTGAGCCAGATAAATACCACTTGGAACAGTACTCAAATCAACAGTTATAGTATTGCTATTACTTTTTTTTCTAATTATTTCCTTGCCAAGAACATTAAAAACGATTACTTCATCTAAAGTTGCATTGGCCTTAAAGTTCACTATATCTGATGTAGGATTAGGTCCAAAGGAGAACCCGTCTATTAAATTATATTTATTGGATAAAGTTGCTGTTTTTAGTTCGAAATTGTCAAAACCTAAGTATTCGTTTCCGTTTTGATATACTACCAATCGCATTCTTACATAGCTATAACCAGAAGGAACTTCATAGTTAATTTCTTCCCATCCTGTTGAATTAAAATTACCCGTTTTCGTTGTTCTAAAAACATCTTCTTTGTAATCGGAATGATTCCAATCATTAGCGTTATCGTATCTTAACTCATAATAAATATAATCAGTTTTATTCAAACCAACATAGTGGACTCTAAATGAAACTTCCGCTGGTAAGCCGTTAACATTTATAGGTGTAAAAGTAAGAATGTGTTCTGGAGACGATAAACCAGTTACCTGCTCGGCATAAGGATTATCTAAATCTCTTCCGGCCAGATAACTAGACCCCGCAAAGGGACCAGGGATGCGACCATTAGAACCAGGTTGGTTCATCCAAAAATCAGTATTATTATTATTGGAATAGAAAGGAATGTTTGAGGTATAGGTCCAATTATCCTCCGATTTATTTTCGAAGCCTTGTTTTGCTTGCTGTGCACTTATAAAAAATACACTTATAAGCAAAAACAGTAGTGTTATATTAGTAGTTTTATTCATGGTTTTAACTTTAGGCAATTAAAAACGAATAGATTAACGAGCATTTCAAATCTAAAACAAAAAGTATTTCTTCCCTATAAAACTCGATGATTCACCTTTTAATTAGCCTTATTGCACTTACATTTACCTTTTCTGCTATATTTGTGGTATGCTATTTAGTGATGTATTAGGGCAGGAACATATTAAAAAACACTTAACGCAAAGTGTTGATAACCATAGAATTCCCCATGCCCAACTGTTTGTTGGCAAAGAAGGAAGTGGCACACTTCCTATGGCTTTAGCTTATGCCCGTTACCTACTTTGTAATAACAATGGAGGCGAAAACAATACCGGAAACCAAGCCTGTAATCTTAAGTTTAAAAACGTCTCACATCCGGACTTACATTTTGCCTTTCCTGTGGTTACCAGCGACAAAGCAAAAAGTCACCCTATTTCGGCTAACTACTTAGAAGAATGGCGACAATTATTGACCAATCAGCCTTACGGTAACCTATTTGATTGGTATAAGCTGCTTGGTGTTGATAACAAACAAGGGCAGATTGGTGTAGACGAAGCCCAAAATATTGTAAAATCTCTCTCTTTAAAGGCTTATGAAGGCGGTTACAAGGTAATGATTATATGGATGGCGGAGAAAATGAACCTAGCCTGTGCCAATAAACTTTTAAAACTTATTGAAGAACCTCCTAGCAAAACCATTTTCATTCTTATTGCAGAAGATGAAGAGCAAATTATAAATACGATTAGATCGCGTTGCCAAATATTGCATTTTCCACCTTTAGCAGAAGATGTTATTACTAAGGCTTTAGTTGCTAATTACGATTTGGATATCTCTGTTGCAACCAAAATAGCCCATCAAGCCAATGGCAACTTTAATAAAGCTTGTGATTTGGTATATCACGATTCTGAAGATTTACAGTTTGAAAAATGGTTCATCTTTTGGATTCGAAGTGCCTTCAAGGCAAAAGGCAATAAATCGGCTATTCACGACCTTATTTCTTGGAGTGAAGATATTGCTAAAACTGGTCGTGAAACACAAAAACAATTTTTACAGTTTTGTTTAAACTTTATTAGACAAGCACTATTACTAAACTATAATGCTAAAGAATTAGTGTATCTCGAACCAAAGTCTGAAAACTTTAAACTGGAGAATTTTGCGCCATTTATACACAACAACAACATTCTTGAAATTAGCGATGAAATTCAAGATGCTATTTACCATATTGAACGCAATGGTAATTCTAAAATTATCCTAACCGATTTATCCATTAAACTTACACGTTTACTCCATAAAAAATCGGCTTAATTTTATTAGAACTCTATCCGAAATACGAGGTTTGGTGTTAGCCCTAAAGATATTTTATTTATTTCCCTAAGCTCGTCTTCACTATTTTGGGTGCTTTGGCTTATTTCATAAGTTCGGCTCAAAATATTTTCCCTGTTATAGATATTCAATAATGAAAACCCAAATTTCCCTTTCCAATTATCTTTTTTAGAGAAGTTAAATTCGTAAGTGGTAGAAAGGTCTAACTTATGATAAGCTGGTAAACGTGCTCCATTTGTTGCTTCAAATACTATCTCCCTTCCGTTATTAGTGTCTACAATCCCAGAAACCTTTGTATATGGTATTCCCGTTCTAATGCTCCACCCCAAAGACACATTAAAGTTATGCCATTGATAGGTGTGGGACCAAATAAAATTATGGGTAATATCGGTATTGCCAGGAAATTTTTCTCCATTGTTGATGGTGTTAAATGTAAAATCGTTGTTAACTAATGAATAGCTGAACCATGTCCTGTAATTTTGAATTCGCTTTTTAATTAATAGGTCCATTCCAAAAACGTCACTATTCCCTTTAAAGAAAAAATCTTCAATCCTATCAAATCCTAAAGTTACCAATCCGTCTATTTGCTTATAATAGAACTCAAGATCCAAGCCCCATCCTTTTTTGTTATACTCCAATCCGGTTGTTAATTGATTACTCTTTAATATTGGGATTTCTTTACCGTCTGATAATGCCCAAAATTGATTTTCAAGACCAAACTCTCTCGTGTTAAACTCCAAAACTTCACTTACAGATTGGTGCATGTTCTCTGCGGAAATTTTAAACTTAAAAAAAGGGTTTAAATTAGCACTAAGCTGTAACCTTGGTTCAACAAAAAGCTTGTTCAGCACGGAAAAATGATGGATTCTCACGCCGGTACTAGCAAACCATTTTCCATCTAAGTTATATTGATAATCAGCATAAATGGCATGAGTAGTATTATTGGTTTTAATACTGGATTTAACAAACTCGTCTTCCTCACTTTCGGGTTCAATATAACTTAATCTGTAATTTACCTTGTTTGAAGAAAACTGATATCCGATTCCAAATGATGATGTTTGACTAAAATTAAAATTCAAATTAAAATTCAATCCGAAGTCTTTTATTGTATTATGTTTATCCAATTGGTCGTTAAGTTCGCCAGAAATAGAATTCGTTCCGATATATTCTAAATCGAAATTAGAAAAATAGGTGTTGAAATTATGTGAAAATGACTTGTTGTAATGATGCTCCCAATGCAAGCTCAACCCTTGGTTTACAACATCCAATTGGTCTTGTGAGGCTTCTTCAAAATCCTCTATTAAAAACCCATAATTCAATTTATTCTTGGTATATAGACTACTTATTTGAAAGGCATTATTATCATTGGGATTTACAATTACTTTTGCCGTAAAATCCGTAAAATAAAATAGATCATCCGTAGTTATTACTTCATCGTCTTCAAAGACTTTGTTACCATTGGAAATCTTTGTTTCCTGAAATACGCGCTTGGATAAATTCCTAAAGGTTTCGGTATTAAAAGCATCTGTAATGGATCGTCTGGCAGAGAACAAAACCGCAGCTTTATTCCCTAAAGGTGTTTTTAAAAAAGCATCGGCATGGGTCATATTAAAACCAAAACCGCCTTCTGCTGATTTTGAGATGGCATTATCAGATTCAATGTCTATAACACCTGAAATGCGATCGCCATACTTAGCCTTTGTTCCGCTTTTATATAACTTAACCTGATCTGTGATATATGGGTTGAACGCCGAAATAGTACCAAAAAAATGTCCAGAGTGGTACATTTTTATGCCGTCCCAAAGAATGAGGTTTTGATCTGGTGTGCCGCCTCTAATAAATAAGTCTGAAGCCGTTTCTGTTGGACTTTGTACTCCCGGAATCAATTGTATACTTTGCAAAACATCGGGTTCGGTCAACCCAGGCAAGATACCCAATTCCTTTGGAGAAATCGCTATTGATGTGTCTTCATTATCGTTTCGAATACCCGTAGTGATGTATTCCTCTATTAATACTTCATCGAGCTCCTGAGTATCGGTAAGCTGTCTTTTGGTAACTTTAACGGTATAATAGCGTTCGGATTCTTTTTTAAATTTTAGAAAAAGTTTTTCTTCAATATTAAACAGTATTTCTTCTAAAGTCGCTTTATCTAAACTTAGCGTAATTACCCTATTGTTAACCAACTCTGAATTAAAGGAAAACTTTACACTAAATGTTTTTTCTAAGTCTGAAAACGCTTCAATTAAAGGGGTATCAAGATAATCAACATTTGTAGTTTGTTGAGCAATTATACTTATAGTTAAAAAGAAAAATAAAACCGATAAGCAATACTTCATTTGCAATTCTTATTAATTCAGGGATACCCAAATTTAGGGTAAAATAACCAAATTTTTAGTTGTTGTTGTATGAATTAAGAAGAATTGTGTTGTTTTCTTTGTCAACCGTATAAGAAATACCCATTGGACCAGACACCGTTTTTAATGCCAAATTAAGGTTCTTATGGGTAAATGCTCCTGTAAACCGTTTATTTAAATCGATATTGGTTTTATCAAACTTAATTTGAAATTGGTTTTCCAAAGCTAACAATACCTGTGAAATAGGTGTATTAAAGAATGTTGATTCTCCAAGTGTCCAATTAGGCTCATCTAGGCTGAAATTCCATTCTTCAAGTCTGTTATTAGCAACTCTTACAGCGTCTCCTGGCAATAAAACAACCTCTTCATTTAAGGTATTGCTACTAACCCTCACTTTGCCCTCCATACACTGTACTTCAAAGTAAGCATCCCTAGAAATAACGTTAAACTCGGTTCCCAAAACTTCTACTAATCCTAAATTGGTAAACACTTTAAAGGATTGTCCTTTTTCGACATCGAAAAAAGCTTCGCCTTCCAATTCTAATCTTCTGTTGGATTTCCAATTTAAGGTTTTGTATTCCAGTTTTGAATTTGCATTAAGTTTAACCGAAGAGTTATCAGGAAGCAAAACGGCCAATTGTTCGCCAAAACTCGTTTGGTAATGCGAACTAAGTGTCATAACATATAGTAAACCAAGCGCTACTACAAGAACTGCTGCGGCAGAATAAGCCCAATTGGGTATAAGCTTTTTAACCTTGGGCTGAGGTTTATTTAGTTCCTTTAATTTTATTAATAGTGCTTGATCGTTAAAAGTAGGTGCTTTTAGGTTTTGGGACGCATCATTAATTTTTTTAAGAACTGGATAACCTTGGGAATTTTGAAACTTTTCGAGCTCTTTCGGACTAAGCTCTCCAGCAATCCATCGGGCTAAAAAAGTTTCATCTTTACTAAAATTTTCCATACTATGTAAAAGTTCTTATAATTATAAAACAGTTGGTTTTAGTTTTACCCTACTTTATATGTCGCCTAATTTATCCCTTAAGGTTGTTAATGCCAAACTCATACGTTTTTCTACCGCTTTAATCGATATACCTACTATCTCAGAAATCTCAGTATATTTCTTTTTATCTATTCTGCTCAACAAAAACACTTCACGCTGTTTTTCGGGCAAACTGTCTATAGCATTTTTTAGCTTTTCCATAAACTCCTGCTCTTCTAAGATGTATTGAGGAGATTCGTTGGTGATACTTTTTGAAGTTGTCGAACTTTCATGCTGTAACACAATTTTTTTATGGGCTACTTCATTAAAAAAAAGATTTCGTGCTACTGTAAACAAAAAGGATTTTGCCTTATCGTAAATTACTTTGGAGCAATTGTTCCAAAGCTTTACATAGGCATCTTGCACAATATCTTCCGCCTGTTGAACATCGCCACACTTATAATATATAAAATTAAATAAGGTTTTGGAATGGGTAATGAAAAGTTGTTCGTAGTTTTTTTGTTCGCAAACAGATTTGGGGTCACTATTCATAAGTATAGTAATAACAAGGCTTATTTACCAAAAATAAAAAAATTAAATAAAAAAGTAGGGTATTATGCTTTTAAACTGTTTTACATATAAACAAGAACGTTTATGCCCCAACAAACGCAATTGTTTTAATTAGCCCCAAGCTCCATTTTTACCATTAAACACCTACTACTGTTACGGCACACAATGCCATGTGTATTGCTATTTTTAAGATTTGGTTTGAAATAGGATATCACAGGTTTTGAATTCAGATTTTAATGATCTGAAAAATGGTTGAGTTAGCTAATTTGCGTCAAAGCATGTCCCCAATCAGTAAGTCTTTGTCGCAAGTTTGCAACTTAAAATGTTGAACAGAATAAATGTTGCTATGACATTATTAACCTCTTACTTTGTGAGCAAACAAACGCGACACGAAAACATGGGAGATGCTTTATTGAGTCTATCAAGAGGCAAGTGCTCAAATGGTCGACCAGTATATGATTTATGGGTTTTTGAAAGCGGATATTTAATCTATAAAGGGATATCGAACGTTGAAAAAAATGGAATTCACAAAACAGCAATACCACTAGATACGGTTAACAGAATTAAAAGTTATTTAAGCAGCCTAAGTTCTAATGATGTTGGTGATTCCAAAGGAAGGGATAATCCGCTTACCATAATTAAATACGATAATAAAAAGATAGTTTATCAATCATCTAGAGCTAAAGGTGCTTTATTAGAATTAAACAATTTATTAGAACATTTTGCTAATAGTATAAACAAAGAACTATAAAAACTTAAAAGAACAAATAAAAGAGAATGAGGGTTCAAACTTTATTTGTGTGCCTCCGTAAGCCTAACGACGGAGACTTTTTATTTTCTTTGTAGGAACAATAAAAAAGCTCTATAATTAATTATAGAGCTTTTAAGTTTTCTGATAAATTAGGTTACTTTTTATATTCTGCGTTTAAAGCATCCAAGATAACCTGAGTTAAATTATTCTCTTCTGTAGCATACAGAACCGATGCAGCTGCATCACTGGTACCTAAAATATAGGTGTAGTTGTTCTTTTTACCGTAATCTTTTACAAAATCTTTTACCTTAATAATCAGAGAATCTATTTCACTTTGGAAGGCCTGCGCTAATTGCTGCTGTTCAAATTGTATTTGTTGCTGGAGTACTTGTTGTTTTTGCTGCAAACCTTGCATAAGTTCTTGAGCTTTTGTTTGAGAAGATTTACGCGCATCTAATTGGGTTTGTTGCACTTCTAATTGGAAGGCTTTACCTATACTATCGGCTTTTTTATTAAAAGCTTCTTCCTTTGTTTGATACTTTGCTTCAATATCCTTTTTCTCTTGATAATCGTTAATTACCACACCGTTATCTACATAGCCTATTTTCTTTTCCTTTTGGCAAGCCGTAAATGCTAAGGTAATTATTAAAACATAAATTATATTTTTCATAAGTTCTGGTTTTTTACAATTCGCACAAATGTACTAAAGTAAGCTTTAATTTATTATTGGACAGTTCTGATTTTTTGCTATAATTAAAATTTATTATTAAAATAATATTTGATAGTTTTTAATTATAAAATTAGAATTGGTTTAAAGCTTTTTAAGGCCGTTTCTTTTTTTAGGTTGACAACAGTATTTCTGCAGGCGCTTTAGCTCTTAAAATGCCTTAAACTAAGTTTTGGTTGTTTTTCGCTACATATATTAAAGACGACGCCTCCTTTGTTGCTAAAGATTTTAAATTTGATGACAGCCCAACACAAAACCCCTTAATGATATTCATTTTTCCAGATTTGTATTTTTCAGAAAGTAGGCTTACATAAAATGCATCAAACCACATGGGTTTGATTTTAATAACCTTTAAAGATTGTCTTGAAAGCAAATTGGAAATTGAGGCTGTATCAAAATGCCAAAGATGTCTAGGCACATCGTAAGCGGCCCAAAAATTTTTGTAATGGGTCGCATCAAAACTTTTGTAATTTGGAACAGCTATCACCAAAGTGCCATTTGGTTTTAAAAGTTTTTTAAACAAAGCAATT
The DNA here is from genome assembly GCF_019931125.1 of Aestuariivivens sp. NBU2969. Taxonomy (NCBI): domain Bacteria; kingdom Pseudomonadati; phylum Bacteroidota; class Flavobacteriia; order Flavobacteriales; family Flavobacteriaceae; genus Aestuariivivens; species Aestuariivivens sp. NBU2969. The sequence goes on along the minus strand of NZ_JAIOUU010000005.1, from coordinate 112,808 downwards.
TGATCATACAGATTCGGAAGGTGTTCCAAAACATGCCACAAAGTAATTACGTCAAAACTGTTATCTTCAATTTTTGAAAGTTGTTCAGGTTGATAAACTATACTATTAATTTTTTTATTAGCTGTTTTCCTTGCCCGTTCGTTAGGTTCAATTCCAACTACGTTCCATCCCTTTTGCTTTGCGGCTTGCAAAAAGTCGCCCGTACCACATCCTATATCCAATAAATTTTTACTTTCTCTTGCATAATTATTAATCAGTCTAAGCTTCCTTTTTAAAGTAATGGTTCGGATGAAATGATACACTTTTTCAAACCAATTACGGTTTGCATCGGTATGCGAAATATAATCTTCACTTTGATAATACTTTGACAAAGATACTTGAGTAGGCTTCGGAATAGTTTCCAAAAAGCCATATTCTGGATTTTTAACCAATTTAAACTCTTCTCCAGAAACGGAATAATCTTTTACTTTTAAAAAGACGTGATTTGCTTTTTCTTTCTCCACCAAATTTTAAAAACTGAGCGTTCCACGTGGAACATTACTAAATTATCTGCCCATATAAACCAATAAAACAGAAATATCGTTGGGCGAAACACCACTAATTCTTGATGCTTGGGACACCGTTGCTGGTTGAATTTTTTTAAGCTTTTCACGCGCTTCAAAACTCATTGATTTAATTTTTGAGTAATCAAAGTTTTCAGGGATTTTTACATATTCCAGTCTATTGAGTTTATCGGCATTGTTTTTTTCTTTAGCAATATAACCTGAATACTTAACTTGTATTTCTGTTTGTTCAATGACTTCGCGATCCAAATTATTTTTCTGAATATAGGACTCAACGCTTTGAACTTTCCTAATATCGTCCATTTCAATATTAGGTCGCGCAAAGATTTTAAATAGCTTGCCAGCCTGGTTTACCGGAGCAGAATTTTTGCTTTCCAAAACAGGGTTAATCTCTTCTGGTTTTACACTTGTATTTTCAAAAAAAGAAACAAATTCTTTCGCCGACTCATGTTTCTCTTCCATGCGTCTTAATCTGTTTTCGGACGCCAAACCAATTTCAAATCCTTTTGGTGTGAGCCTTAAATCCGCATTATCTTGACGTAAAAGGGTGCGATATTCAGCCCTAGACGTAAACATTCTATAGGGCTCTTCTGTTCCTTTTGTAATTAGGTCGTCAATTAATACTCCTATATAAGCTTCGTCACGCTTTAAGGTAAACGGTTCTTTTTCCTGAACTTTAAGGCTGGCGTTTATCCCTGCTATTAGCCCTTGAGAAGCTGCTTCTTCATATCCTGTTGTACCATTAATCTGACCAGCAAAATATAGTCCATCAACCAACTTTGTTTCAAGTGTATGCTTCAATTGTGTTGGTGGAAAATAATCGTATTCAATAGCATATCCTGGTCTAAAAAACTTCACGTTTTCAAACCCAACTACAGATCGCAATGCTTTAAATTGAACATCTTCGGGAAGTGATGTCGAAAACCCATTAACATAAACCTCAACAGTATTCCAACCTTCTGGTTCAATAAACAATTGGTGTCTGTCCTTTTCCGCAAAACGATTAATTTTATCTTCAATAGATGGGCAATAACGAGGCCCCAAGCTTTTAATTCTGCCATTGAACATTGGCGACCTATCGAATCCCTCACGGAGCAAGTCATGAACCAATTCGCTGGTATAAGTCATATAACATGATCTTTGTTTTTCTAGCGGTTTGGTAATATCCAAATAAGAAAATTTTTCTGGGTTATGGTCGCCAGGCTGCTCAACCATTTTAGAATAATCTAAGGAACGCCCATCAACCCGTGGTGGTGTGCCAGTTTTCATTCTACCAGAATCGAAACCTAAGCCAACCAATTGTTCAGTGATGCCAATAGCCGCTTTTTCACCAGCTCTTCCACCTCCAAAATTCTTGTCGCCAATATGTATTAAACCATTCAAAAAGGTACCATTGGTAAGCACTACCGTTTTGGATTTTATTTCTATTCCTAAAGAGGTTTTTATCCCAACAACTTTATTCTTTTCGATCAGTAAACCAGAAACCATTTCCTGATAAAAATCCAGATTAGGTGTTTGCTCTAATAACATTCTCCAGTCTTCAGCAAAACGCATGCGGTCACTCTGCACTCTAGGACTCCACATGGCAGGGCCCTTAGACTTGTTTAGCATTTTAAATTGGATCGCAGAAGTATCAGATACAATACCACTATAACCACCAAGCGCATCAATTTCACGAACAATTTGCCCTTTGGCAATACCACCCATAGCTGGGTTACACGACATCTGTGCAATGTTCTGCAGATTCATTGTTATAAGAAGGGTCTTGCTTCCCATATTGGCAGCGGCTGCAGCAGCCTCACTACCGGCATGACCTGCACCAACAACTATAACATCATAAACATCATTAAACATGGTTAACCTATTTCAATTCGTCAATGTTCCACGTGGAACACATTAATTATAAGTTTGCAAATATACATTGAATTACTGACTTTAAGACAACAAGCTTAGATAGTGGTTTTCTTTTTTCCGCATTAACAACGCCTCCTCCTCTGATTTATCCTTATACCCACAATAATGTAGAACACCATGAACAATAACACGGCATAATTCATTTACAAAAGACACATTAAAATCCTTGGCGTTATCTTTTACGCGCTCAATAGAAATAAAAATATCGCCCTGTACGGTTTTTCCTAGGGAGTAATCGAAGCTAATAATGTCCGTTAACGTATCGTGATTAAGGAATTCAACATTTAATTTATGCAAATAATCATCGTCACAAAACACATAATTGATGTCGCCTAACGTATATCCTTCAGAAGTAATGGTATTTGAAATCCAATTTGATATCTCTACTTCGTTATCTAATTTAAAATTGGTTTCGTAATTGAATTCAATCATCTGTCTTATTGAAATACACTTTAACTTTATTTTTGTATTCCTGCTGCAAAGGTAAAGCTTGTCGATTCAATATTTCAGTTGTATTGAAATATTGTTTGGCATTGGGCAACCTATTATTGGTACTGTTCTTAAAATTGTCTTGATTAGTCTTAGATTCCCTTTTATTTTCTTCACCTTGCTGAAACGTTGCATTTTCTAGTTTCAACAACTGGTGCTGCAAATTCATCATCTTTTGTAATGTTCTGTTGGTAAAACCCCTATTAAGAAGTTCCAACTCTACATCTTCCATCTGCTTTAAAATACGATTACCTACACCACCTTTACCTTCCTTTTCTAAACGATCCTCTAGAGCCTTTCTAAGCAGTTGTTGTTGCTGATAGATTTCAAACAGTTTGCCGTTAATAAATTCGTCGGCATCACCTTCACTATCGGCTCCACTTTGCTTTCCGTCTTTACTCTGTTGCGGTTCACCTTCACCTTCTTTTTCACCAGGCTGTTTCGGTTTATCGCCTTCATTGTGGGGTTTACCATCTTCACTCTCTTTCATGCCTTCCTGCATCATTTTATTAAGCTCTTCCTGACTCATGATAATATCCGGCAATTGCATATCGCCTCCTCCATTGTCGGGAAACATGCTCATGCTCTCCTGCATACTATCCAAAATATTACTTAAAAAATCAGCCAAATTATTTGTAGCTGTTATGGCAAATTGTTGTTTGGATACGCCTTGATACACTTGACTTTCAGCAAAAAGTTCCAATGCTTTATCTATATTAAAGTAAACTTCTGAAATTTCTTTGTTAACCTTTTCAGAAATTTTAGGCTGTCTAAGCGACAAGGCAAACAAGCTATCATCTATATGCTCAAAATGCTCCTTAAGGTTGTGTTGCTTACGTAAAAAAGAGGCGTACTTGCTGTGGTTGTCATCAATGCCCTTAAACTGATTCATTAAGGTTTCCTCATCAAAAGAAAACAGCACCAAATTGTCCAAAATTTGACGAAGCATTTCCATATCTTCCTGCATTTGCTCGCCACCTCCTGCTTGCATCGCGCCTTGCATGTTTTGACTCATCTGCATCATTTTCTTGGCTGCCTTCTTCTGACTTTGTTGCGCATTATTCAAATTCTGATTGTTTTTAGGCGTTTCACTTTTTTCTCTATCTGATGCTTTTTCCTGCTCTTGCTTTTCCAACGCATCCAAAGCCTTTTGTTGCTCCTTGTCAACTTCCTGTTCGTCTAGTTTATCCCTGGGTATTTCGATTGGCTTTTTTAGTGTTTTAATATCCTTTTCCAATTGTTCCATGTTCTTTTTAAAGTCATCGAACTGTTTATTGAGACTATCTTGTTTATCCTTGGTGTTATTTTCCTCTTTTTCATTGGAAAGCTTTTCTTGATCTATAGCAAGCTTCATTAAATCTTCTTTAAGCCTTTCTAATTTCTTTTCAACATAAAAGCGCTTGGTAAGCTCCAAAAGTTGCTCTAGGCTTCTCTTTTTGTTTTTATTTTGCTTTGCTAGTTCTTCTAATTTATTGACCAGTTCCTCCTGATTGATTTTCTCTTGGAGCTCTTTCAGCTCTTCCAACAATTTTTCGTCTTGTTTTAGCTGTTCTTCCTGTTCTTCCAACCGTTGTTTTAAATCTTCCTTGAACGGATCTTTTTCTTTATTCTCCTTTTGAAACTCCTCCAAGTTATCCTTTAGCTTTTTGTTGAAATTCTTCATCATTTCATCTTGCTGCTGCTGACGTTTTAAAAAAGATTCCAGTTTCTTTTTGTCATTGAAATTTAGAACTGACTTTTCCTTTTGGGTTCTTGTCAATTCCTTAAGCTGTTGTTCTTGCTGTTCCTGATTCTTTAAGGATTTATTTAAGTCTTCAATCGTTTCGCTTTGTTGTTCCAATTGCCTTTTGACTTCTTCATCCTTGGTTCGTTTTCTATAAGTGAAAATGTTACTTTTTACACTTTTAAAATGGTTAACCAGATCATTATCAAATACTTGAAAATATAATTCATAGGGTATTCCTGCCTCAATTGCTAGATTATGTGGAAAATCGGCAAAGAATTGAGCAACATTTGAACTCGGTATTGGTATGTCTTTTCTCTTTTTTTTTGTTTCATTATCAACAGGACAATAAACAAGTTCGAGTTTGCTCAACCCATAATCATCGGTGACCTGACCGTAAAAATAAAGTGATTGTTCGTCTAAACTATCTATTTCTACTTTAATGTTCAATTCAGGATATTCATCCTTTATCACATCAATTTTAAACGCTAAATTCTCATAATTGCTGACATTTTTATTACTCGTACTTATATTGTAAGCGAACGTGTTGAAAACACGCTTAGAGGCTTCAAATCGGTTTACCTCTTCGGAAGAAAACCCAAGTGTATCGGCAGCCATTAGATAAACGGCATCAGTAGACTTAGTGTCTAAATTCCAAGTGATTTTGGTGCCTTCGGGAACAATAGCATTTCCCGTGCTTTTCAACATTTTTCGAGTCTTTTTTGTGTGTTTAGGATAATCTAAAATCATTTCAAAATTAACCAATGTAGGCACTTCAGCAACATTTAAAAGGTAAGGCTCTGAATTCACACCGTTAGCTTCCAACTCAAATTCAATTGGCTCTTTAGGTTTAGAGAAGGTAAATTCAAAAGCACCTGATCCCGATTTCTGTAAAAAATAAGATTCGTTATTAAATTTAATTTGGGCATTTTCCGGTACAACATCACCTACCGTTTTTACAATTAATTTAAAATCATCGCCCTCAAGAGTGTTCAAGTCTTCATTAAGCACAAAAAACCGGAACGGTGCGGGCGGCTCGAAAGGTATTTTATAATGCACAACCCGTTTATAACTATCGCTAAACCAATTCATGTTACCTGATATGGAACTAAGTAACAGAATCAATACTGGTATGGCTGCATATTTAAGGTATTTGGCATTTTGTTTTAAGTTAATCGCCAACTTAAAAGGCACAGGCTTAAGTTCAATGGACTTTTGCTCAATACTAGCCAATAATAATTCCGATTTAGTAGGATTTTGGTTAAGTTGAAGAATATTAAGCAGCTTGTCATTAACCTCTGGAAAGTGTCGGCCAATAAGCTTTGAGGCCTCTATATAATCAATCCCTTTTTGAAGTTTGAACAACCTAAACAATGGCATTACAACAAACTTCACCAATAGTAGCGTCTCTACCCCTACAAACAACCAAAACAAAATTGTTCTTGCGCCTGGGTTTAGCCATAATACATACTCAACAAATAAGGTGACCAATAAATAAAGCAACCCAATGGAAAAAAAAAGAATGGTTCCTTTCAATAGTTCATTAAGGTAATATTTCCTTATAAACTGCTCTAACTTAATTAATATGGTGTTAAAATTAGTCATGCCTATATTGTACTACACTAAACTACAATTTTATTTGGTACAGGGTATATAATAATGTGTTAATTGTATCTTTCTTCAGCAATACAAAATTTAGTGGTTTCATAGCTGACAAAATTTTGAATTACCTCATGAACCACTCGTTTAATCCATGTAATTTTTTTCATTTAGACATATAAAATATGAAATGAAAAAAAATCATGTACTTTTGCACAAAATAAAAAAAAATGACCAAGACTGTACGTGTACGCTTTGCTCCCAGTCCAACTGGGCCTTTACATATAGGTGGTGTTAGAACTGCTTTATTTAATTATTTATTTGCCAAAAAACACAACGGCAGCTTTATACTTAGAATTGAAGACACCGACCAAAACCGTTATGTTAAAGGGGCAGAAAACTACATTATTGAGTCATTAAACTGGTGCGGCATTACTTTTGAAGAAGGACCGGGAAAAAACGAAAAATTTGGTCCTTACAAACAAAGTGAACGTAAGCATTTATACAGGCATTATGCCGAACAATTAATTGCTTCGGGTCATGCATATTACGCCTTCGATACTGCCGAAACCTTGGATTTTCATAGACAGGATCATGAAGCCAAAGGCAAAACCTTTATCTACAATTGGCACAACCGCTTAAAGCTAACCAATTCTTTGTCGCTTAGCGCAAAGGAAACCCAAGCCAAATTGGATGCTGGTGAAGCCTATGTGATTCGATTTAAATCACCGCAGGATGAGACTCTACACTTAAAGGACATGATTCGTGGTGATATAAAAATAGACACGAATATTTTAGACGATAAAGTCCTCTTTAAAAGCGATGGTATGCCTACCTACCACTTGGCTAATATTGTTGATGATCATTTAATGCAGATTACCCATGTAATACGTGGCGAAGAGTGGTTACCTTCATTAGCATTACACCATTTATTGTATAAGGCCTTTGGATGGAAATCCCCTATATTCGCCCACCTCCCTCTAATTTTAAAACCTACCGGTAAAGGTAAATTAAGCAAACGAGATGGCGACAAATTAGGTTTTCCTGTGTTTCCCTTGGAATGGGAAGATCTAAAAACCCATGATATTTCGAGAGGGTATAAAGAAGATGGTTATTTTGCCGAAGCCGTTGTAAACTTCTTAGCCTTTTTAGGCTGGAACCCTGGTACAGAACAGGAGATATTTAGTATGGAGCAACTTATTGAGGCTTTCGACTTAGCTCGGGTTAATAAAGCAGGGGCACGCTTTGATCCCGATAAAATAAAATGGTTTAATCACCATTATATGCAAGAACAAAGCAATGACATTTTAGCTGAAACGTTTAAGTCGCAATACAGTATCTTAGAAGACATTGATATTAATTACATTGCCCTTGTTATTGGATTGGTTAAAGAGCGAGCGACCTTTATTAGTGATTTTTGGGATTTAAGCTATTACTTCTTTAAAGCCCCAAAACAATATGAAGAAAAAGCGGTTAAAAAAGCATTTAAAGAGGATACACCAGAAATAATGGGGCAAATAGTAAAAATCATTAATGCTATGGATGAATTTTCGGCTAAAAATCTTCAAATTACTGTTAAAAGCTGGATAACGAGCAACGATATAGGTTTTGGTAAAGTGATGATGCCGCTACGCTTAGCTTTGGTAGGTGCCTTACAGGGGCCCGATGTTTTTGATATTATGTATATGATAGGTAAAACGGAAACTGTTAGCAGAATTAAGGCTATGGTGAGTAAGTTGCGGTAAGCGGTTATTTAGTTTGCTGTGTTCAGTAACATTAGGCAGTGGTTTTTAATCACCTAGCTGCTTTTTTTATTAAATACCATTTTCCATTAAACCCTTCAAAATAATATTTAACATCTCCGCCTGTTTCAACTCCATACCAATGTAATAGCCTTTCATTACTGGGTCTTATATTTAATTCAAAATTGTCATAGATTTGAGTTCTCCCACTAGCAATATTAAGGTAAAATAAGTCATATTCCCATTCAGCTTTTTTAATTCTAATTGTGTCAATTTCCCCACCTAAGTTTTCTTTCCAAGAGATATGCTTTATAGGAAAATTGATTCGACTAATTTGAAATGTTGAATCAGTCATAAATTTCCAAAAAAAGAATCAAAGTTTTCATTGTTGAATACTTTTGAACTTGAGTAGCTTAATTTGGATTTCAACGTCTTTATCTTTTCGTTAGCTTTTTATAACTTGGTCGTTAAGCTATCCGTTTTAACTTGAAATTCATTTGATGTATTTTTTTGAATTTCTTTACAAGAAAGTATTCCAAAAAAGATTATTGTTACGATGTATAATCTGTACATTCTGGTTTAAATTATTGCCAACTTAATAGCAGCTTTATTATTAACCAATAACTCTTTCTAAAAAGATATCATCGCCCCAAAAACCAGCATGGATTGGTTGCCTTTAAAGCGGGCCTCACCCCTTGAGGTGTCCAAGTTTTGGTCTTCCAGTTTCTTTAAGATATTAGTAAACCCATAAATGTATTCGGCTTTAAGCCTAAAAAACTTATACCCTAAAGATGCACCAACTAATCCATTAAAATTAAATTGCGATATGGAACTAATATCCATTGCTTTTAAGTTCGTGTAGTTATTAATGTAATAGCCTTCTTGGTTTTGATCTTTTAATTCCAATTTTCCATTGTACTGTAACATGGGTCCAACATCTATGGTCAAATGACTGCCTATTAATTTTATATGGCCCAATAAGGCCAATTGGGCTGCAAACATTTTATATTCAATAAGTTCTTGTCCTCCAATGGCAGCACTAGGTCTTCCTTCAATATTAATGTAGTTTTCTGAAAGTTGCATGCCATAACTCATGTTATACCATCGGTGGGGAATATCTACTGTAGCAGAGGCTCCAAACAAAAAACCATCACCTTGTTTGGTTATAAAATTATCGGTTTCAATATCCAGTTTAGTCAAGCCTGCAAAAACGCCAATACCATTAACAATATCATAGGTTTTATGTTGGGCAAAACTTTTTGTAACAAATCCTATTAGAAGTGCTACTAATAGGTTACGAAGGTTATATTTCATTTATTTGTTATTAGTTAGATGTGTAACCAAATATAGTATAAATTTTGTATCTTAATTTTTTAAACTTAATTAAACATTTACCATGAGCTATCTTTTCATTCCCATTGTCATTTTTTTTGGACTAATTATCTTAATTTCTGCATTCTTTATTGTTAAGCAACAATCTGCAGCTATTATTGAACAATTTGGAAAATTTTCACGAATTAGTCATGCAGGTCTTAGAGTTAAAATCCCACTTGTAGAAAGAGTAGCTGGACGACTAAGCCTAAAAATTCAGCAACTGGATGTTATTGTTGAAACTAAAACACTTGATGATGTATTTGTACGCCTAAAAGTTTCTGTACAGTACAAGGTGATACGCGACAAGGTATATGACGCCTTTTACAAACTAGACTATCCCCACGACCAAATTACCAGTTATGTGTTTGACGTAGTTCGCGCCGAAGTGCCTAAAATGAAGCTGGATGACGTATTTGTGAAGAAAGATGATATAGCCATAGCCGTTAAGTCGGAGTTAAATGACGCTATGTCGGATTATGGATATGATATTATTAAAACCCTTGTTACCGATATCGACCCCGATGCCCAGGTAAAAGCAGCAATGAACCGCATTAATGCTTCTGAACGTGAAAAAATCGCCGCCCAATACGAAGGTGATGCTGCACGGATTTTAATTGTTGAAAAAGCTAAAGCCGAGGCGGAAAGCAAGCGTTTACAAGGGCAAGGTATTGCAGATCAGCGTCGTGAAATTGCTCGAGGTTTGGAAGAGTCTGTTGAAGTATTAAACCGTGTAGGCATAAACAGTCAAGAAGCCTCTGCCCTAATTGTAGTAACCCAACATTACGACACCCTTCAGTCTCTAGGAGAAGAAACCAATAGCAATTTAATTCTATTGCCTAATGCACCTCAAGCGGGAAGCAATATGCTTAATGAAATGGTAGCCAGTTTTACAGCTAGTAACCAAATTGGTGAGGCTATGAAAGAAGCTAAAAAGAAAGAGAAATAATTGAATTTTAAAGGACAAAACAAAACCTCTTAAACCTAATGTTTAAGAGGTTTTATGTTTTAAAAGGATGCCTTTCTTCCCAATCTTGCTTTGGATTCATAAGGAAAAATATAGGTCGTAAAATAGAATTCATTAATACATTGGTATGCTTCATATAAAGCACCATTGGTTTAGCCTTAGCCCCTACCGAACTTTTAATGGCCATTGCTGTTCTTGCATAAACAACATTAGAAAACTGATTGATTATACCAAACTCTAACATATCGTAAAGCATATTTAGGTATAATTGATTGGGATATTGATGTTCTTCATCATAACCTAAAAAGTATGTTTCCAATTGTTTTCCGTTTATGATAAGTGTATAAAACCCTATCAAATCTTTATTTAAAAAGTATCCAAATACTTTAAAATTGTCATTAAGCCTTAACTTAAGGCTATAAAAGTGGTTCTCCGGTAAAATAAAAGTGTTAAACTTAGCATTATTAGAAACATTTAAGTACAATTGGTGGAGAGCTTTAGACTTTTCTTGGATGGTGTCAATATGAAGCTCTTTGGTAGTTATAGCCCCAAATTTCTTTTTGGCTCGCTTATATCTGTCCCTATATTTTTTATTTAGGGTATTGATGTAATCCTTATTAGTACGCCAATGATTGCGAAGAGGCAAAATCATATTCGGTTGAACTATAACCTCATGTAATTTATGGTTTTTGAATGTGCTCTTATCTTGAAGAATAATATCATCTGTAAAAAAGTCCTTGGCTATTATAGCTCGTATCTTTTTATCATGTTTCTTTTTAATAGTTTGAATCAATTCGTCTAGACCTTGAAAAAGCGTATTAAAAAAATCAGCCTGTACTATCTGGCTGTCATTATAGTAAAGCGCATGCTGTCCCGTATGCATGAGGTTGCCAATCACCAACACATTACCTTTTAAAACCCTTGAAACAATTTCTCTAAATAATTCTTTTATATAGGACATTGTGTTTTTCCTAAACATATCTTTAAGATAGAATTGTACCCTTTGTATAATAGCTATACCAACTAGCATATCCTTTTTAAAAACACCAATATAAAACAGTTGAATATTGTTTGGCGTTGCATTCTCTAGGGCTTCAAGATAATTGGCTTGAAGAAAAATATCATGACCTACAAGGTCATCCCAAGCTTCAGGCAACTCTTCATAAGATTTATAAATACGAAATGTTTTCAATATCAAAAAAAAGACTGAAGTTAAGCTACCTCAGTCTTTGAATATGTTAAAACTTTACAAAATTTTATTACCACCCACAAATAATTGCGCCCATGATACCCATAGTTACGATCCAATAGCCGCTGTTTATAAAAATATATTTAGCGCCTTTACGCTCAAACAGCGCATTAGTACCTATTATTGGTAGTGCAATAAAAAGCCCTCCTAGAACACCGTGAAACGCACCATGTTTAAACGTTCTAAATTCATTGGTATAATCCGCCATAAACGTATCGAACGACGGCAGTACGCCTAACTCGCCTTGTGCCAAACTAAAAGCTCCCATTTGGTGAACGACCATTGGCATGACTGACATGGCTAAAAGAAAAGCAAAAATAAAAGCAAGAATAAAAATCTTAGCCATATTGGCTCCTTTCATCTTTTCTTCGGTCATGTCTGCTGCCTTCATCCACGCATTGCCAAAAACTTTTGGATTATACCAAATAAAGCCAACAACAAGGGCTGAAACTGCCGCAACTAGAATCGCTAAAAAATTAATTTCCATAATGATTAAAGATTAGTTAATAGTTAAATATAGTTAAAATAGGCTTAACCCATTCTATTTTAACATTTTAAAACTATTTCTATCTTTTAAATAGCTTTGGCTTCGTCTACTAGCAGATTATTTTTATCCTGAAGAGCCTTACTAATAAAGTCATCAATATCACTATTTTTGGACAGTCCTGCTTCCAACAAAGTTTTTAAGGTAATTGCAACAGCAATACGAGTGCCCACTTTCTTCGTTGCCGTATTGAATAATGGCAATAATTCTTCATAACTTACCTCTTTAGCTAGTACTTTAATTTCAGCTTTAACCTTTTGCTGTTTGGCCTCAGGCAAGTTGGTGTATTTTTTACCTAACTGCTGAATGACATCAATAGCCTTTCGTTTAGTTAGTTGAGATTTTTGACTATTGGCCTTTTGCCTTTGGACTGGTTTCACAGACTGTTTGGCCCAGGTATCCCTTAAACCAACTGTTTTATTGAAAATCAATTTATCAGAAGTCGAATCGTTATCCACATTAAAATAGCCTAAGCGTTGAAACTGGAATCTATCGCCTTGGAAAACCTCTTTTAAACTAGGTTCAACATATGCCTCAATAACTTTTAGGGAATTCGGGTTTAAAAACTCCATAAAATCCTTGTCTTGATGAGTATCGGGCGCCTCATCCATAAACAATCTATCGTATTCCCTAACCTCAGCTTTAATGGCATGTTCTATTGATACCCAATGTAAGGTCCCCTTTACTTTGCGAGAGGTGTCTTCAGAATAGGTACAGTGCACTTCCGTTATATTGCCATTGGCATCTTTAATAACACGATCTGCCACAATAATATAAGCATTTTTAAGTCGAACTTCTCCGCCTAGCTTTAATCTAAAAAATTTATTTCCAGCTTCTTCCTTAAAGTCTTCTTTTTCAATATAAAGTTCCCTCGAAAAAGGTACTTTTCTAAACCCAGCATTGTCATCTTCTGGATTGTTTTCAGCATCCATCCACTCTACTTTACCCTCTGGATAATTTGTAATGACTAATTTTAATGGATTTAAAACAGCCATTACACGTGGTGCGACTCTATTTAAATCCTCCCGCACACAAAACTCCAAAAGCGAGACATCAATGACATTATCACGTTTTGCTACGCCAACTGTTTCCACAAACTTCTTAATTGCATTTGGCGTATAACCTCTTCTGCGCAACCCCGAAATAGTTGGCATTCTTGGATCATCCCATCCGCTAACGATACCATCTTCTACCAATTTTAGCAATTTACGCTTGCTCATGATGGTATAACTTAGATTTAAACGCGCAAATTCACGTTGCTTTGGCCTTAATTTGTTTGGATCAACAATTTGGTCCAAGAACCAATCGTAAAGCTCTCTATGTGGTTTAAATTCCAAAGAACATAAAGAATGTGATATTTGTTCTATATAATCGCTTTCGCCATGTGTCCAATCATACATGGGGTAAATACACCAATTATCACCAGTTCTATGATGGTCTTTGTTAATAACACGGTACATAATAGGATCCCGCATCAACATATTGGGGTGTTGCATATCTATTTTTGCACGCAAAATATGCTCCCCTTCTTCGAAATCACCATTCTTCATGCGTTCGAAAAGTTCTAAATTTTCGGCTATACTTCTATTTCTATATGGCCCTTCAATACCTGGCTGGGTTGGTGTACCCTTTTGCTCGGCCATAGCTTCACTGGATTGCGAGTCTACATAAGCTTTGCCTTCTTTTATTATCTGAATGGCCCAATCATATAGTATTTGGAAATAATCCGACGAATATAACTCTTGGTCCCATTGGTAACCCAACCATGTAATATCTTCTTTAATAGCATCTACATACTCCTGCTCTTCCTTTGCAGGATTGGTATCATCAAACCTTAAATTAACAGGGGCTTTGTAGTACTCGCCCAACCCAAAACTAATACCTATGGCCTTGGTATGGCCAATATGCAGATACCCATTAGGTTCTGGTGGAAACCGAAATCTAAGTTTACTTTCTGGTAAGCCATTAGCCAAATCTTCCTCTATAATTTGCTCAATAAAATTAAGCGATCTTCTTTCTTCGGACATAAAACTTAATACCCAAGTATAATACTTGGAAACTCTTATGGTTATATAAAATTTTTAAACAAAATTAGGTAATTTTACCGACTTAAAATGAGATTGGATGGGAATTATAAAAGTTGAAAATATTCGTGTATTCGCCTATCATGGCTGTTTGAAGGAAGAAACCAAAATAGGAAGTGACTATCGTGTTGATTTGGAAGTTAAAGCCAATTTACAGCCTTCTGCAAAGAGTGATGATTTAAGGGATACTGTCGATTACGTGTTCTTAAACCGCATAATTAAAGAGGAAATGGGCAAACCTTCTCACTTACTTGAAACCGTATGCAGACGTATTTTAGATCGTATTTTTAATGAAGATAAGTTGGTTACAAAAGCAACGGTTAGTGTAAGCAAACTTAACCCGCCTATAGGTGGCGATGTAGAACAGGTAACCGTTAAAATGGTTGATGAGCGTAAAAAATACAATTAACCATTGAAAAGTATTATTTTTTTTTACATTTGCACTGAATTAATGGCGTCATGGCCGAGTGGCTAGGCAGAGGTCTGCAAAACCTTCTACAGCGGTTCGAATCCGCTTGACGCCTCAAAAAAGTGACCGTGTTTTGATAACTTTAATAACCGGTCGCTTTTTTATTTTATAGGGGTGATATTTTCTATACGCTCTATATTTCTTTCATAGGTTTTTGGGAAAAAGCCCTGCACCAGAAGCAAAATACCAAAGCCCAAAATAACAATAGCAATAACTTTTTTTGTCTTAAATATAAGTTTAGGTGTTAATTGTGCCCTAAGCTTTTTTGCTATTAAAATTTTGAATATATCTGTAGAAAAATAAGAGGCCAACATGGAAATGATAAATATTGTACCGCCATTTTCTGATGAAGTTAACGAATCTCCCAAAACTATGAACCCCAACCATCCCAATAGTACACCAATATTGATGAAATTGAGTAAAAAGCCCTTAATAAATAGTTTTCCATAACCCTTTTTTATTTCAATTTTATGGTATTCTTTTACTATAGCCCGAAAGGATTTTGATGTCCTCATAAAGGAAATGACGCCGTAAACCACTAATAAAACACCGCCGAATATTAAAAAGTTAGGGTCGTTACTAATTTTTCCTCGTAAATTATTGGTACTATAAAAGGCAATAAGGATGAAAATAATGTCGGCAAAGATAACCCCAAGATCAAAAATTAAAGCACTTCTAAAACCTTTGGTGGCTCCAGTTTCCAAAAGCACAAAAAATACAGGGCCAATAGTAAACGCCAGTATAATTCCAAACGGAATTGCCGTAATTATATCATCAACCATAACTTTGTGAAGCTTAACACAAAGTAAAGAAATAATTTACAACTAGCTTGTGGAATTTCAAAAATTAAAGATGTGTTATATCTACTGAGTATTCTGGTTTAAATTTAACTTTTACTAAAGAATAGCTTTCTTTTTCCAGTCTTCACAGGGCTTTCACTAGCAAATTTTAATTTTTCGTCCTTGTCCCAAATACCCCAATAGGCCCCCACATCACCTTCGGCACCCACTTTCCATGACTCATCAAAAGAGGAGAAATAGAATAGCTCAATACTCTCCTCTTTTGCCCACTGTTGCGCGTTGATAAAATATTTAATAGCGTTCTCATAAGAAGGTTTTGCGCCATGAAGTCCTTCTCCAATATTGGGCCACCCTGTTTCTGTAATGATAACTTTTTTACCGTTTGCTGCTTTTTGGGCCTGTTGATACATGTTCTTCATGTAGATTAACGAATACTCAAAGCTACAGCCTTCCCAATAGGGATAGCAATTGGCCAATACAATATCACAAGTTTCTGTTATCTTAGGGCGATGTGAAAACTCATAATAGGCATCTACATAACCCATGGGTATATTTGGAATTACCTCTTTTACTTGCTGCATATACTTTAAAAGCTCATCTTCATTTAAGTCTCCCCTATACATCACTTCATTACCAACGGCAGCAATATCTACATACCCATCTTGAGCTAATTTTACAAGCCCCTCTATTTCCTTCTTGTTAACCTCTTTATCTTTTCCTAACCATGCTCCTACTAGTGTT
Source organism: Aestuariivivens sp. NBU2969 (assembly GCF_019931125.1). Classification (NCBI taxonomy): domain Bacteria; kingdom Pseudomonadati; phylum Bacteroidota; class Flavobacteriia; order Flavobacteriales; family Flavobacteriaceae; genus Aestuariivivens; species Aestuariivivens sp. NBU2969. Next base: position 96,553 of record NZ_JAIOUU010000005.1, on the reverse strand, counting down.
TTAATGCCATATTCCTTAGCTATAACAGGAATCAACTCATTCCCTTCAGTACACGAAAATGAACGCACCCACTTCGTGTAGGGTTTAATGATTGCCATTCTCCTTCTAATTTGCGCCTCGGTAATTTGATCACCTGGCTGCTGTCCCTCTTCATAAGGACTAAAACAAAGTCCATGCATCCCGCTATTCAACATTCTGGAAAACAGGTTTTGCAATCCGTTTATGGTTTTATCATTAAGATTTCCTCCTGATAACGCTAATATTCTATCTGTTCTTATTGACATTTTAATTCTTTATTTTAAAGTTCTCCTCTTCTTTCAATTAATTTTGCTTTTATTTCCCTAGCACGTTCTTCACTAAGACTATAACTCCACATTACCCAAATAGCAAAGGCAGCAGTTATAGATGGAATAATAATATCCGCTATTCTTAGGCTGTGCATAGTTTCGGCCGTTTGAACTGGAGCATCTGAAATAAATCCAACTAATTGCAACACCAAGCCTCCTAAAAACAAGGCAATAGACTGCCCAATTTTTACCATCCACCAATAAATAGCCCCAAAAGTGCCTTCTTTACGAGGCATTCCGTTTTTTAATTCATCTAAATCACAAACATCCGCCGTCATACTCATCATTAAAGTAAAAAGACTTCCCATACCAAAAGCAATCAATGGAACAGGTACAAAAATAAGCCAAGGCACACCTTGACTTGTGTCTATACTAAACCATGTCATCCCTAAACTTTCCAAAAAAGGATTGATCATTTCAAAAAATCCACCTAAACCCTTGTTTAAGGATTGAGCAAAAGCCGTTTCGTTAAACTCTTGGTTTAGCCCAACATCAAAGCCCCACCATTTCATAATATAACCGACAATTGAAATTAGTGTAGCTATAATAAATGCCTTACGTTTTCCTACCAGACTAGCTATTTTAGATATAATTGGTATAACAAAAAAAGCTGTTATTAAGGCTGTAATAGTAGAAAACCATGCAGGCCATGTGCCAGCATTTTCGTAGCTGCCATTATACATGTAAAACACAATGATATATACGCTAAAAGCGGCTACCATTTGAAAACCATTGAATACCAAAAATGTTGCGCCACAAAGCTTGACAAAAGGTTTGTTTTTGGCCACCTCCATAATGCTTTTAAAAAGCTGTATTAGGTTTTTGCCCAATGTTTTTAAAGTTATTTCTTTTCGATTTTCAATAGCCGATGAATCGATTCCTTTACAGAAAAACGCAGGAAGAACCCCTAAAACAACACAGACAAGAGCAACGTAAACTGACATTTCCCTAACACCTTCCGCCTGATTATCGAATAGATTGGGGTCTGCAATAATGACCCAAAACCAAGGCACAATCATCCAAGCTATTTGGCCAATAGTATTGGCATAGGCCATTAGTCTGGTTCGCTCGTTATAATCCGAAGTCATTTCGTACCCCAAGCCGACCAATGGTGTTGCATATATGGTATTACCTATAATAAAAAGGATGGATAAGATTAAGAAATACCAAAAATTATAGGTTTGGGAGTTAGTCTCATCCAACTGCCACAAAACCATAAACAAAATACCACTTGCAATGGCTCCAATAAATATATAGGGTCTTCGTCTTCCCCAACGGGAATTAGTGTTATCTGAAATAAAACCCATAATAGGGTCTGTAAACGCATCGAAAAAGCGAGGCAAAGCTCCTAAAATACCAGCATACAAAGGTTCCATTCCAAAAGCCGTCAATAAAAAAAACATAAAAAAGCTAAGAGCCCCAGGTAACAGATTCAAAACAAAATGCCCTGCTCCAAATGCAGTTTTTTGCCCTACAGGTACCCTATCTTTCGCATTTGTTTTGTAATGTGCCATAAGTCTTGATTTTTTTATTTTAATCCATTATAAGCTCTTTTCACAACATGAAATGTCTGCTTTTTGTTTCTGTTGATATCCACTATGCCCCAGTATTCTTCGTTAGGAGACCCATCGTAAGGCACACCGCTACTATTAGGCGCCCATCCTCCTGGATCTTGAATATCCAAGTTCCCTGCTTTCCACCATCCATCAGTAAAGGAGAACAGGGTAACACCAGAGCATATATTAGTGTTTTTAAATACATCTCTTAAAATACTAGCATTCGCTAGGGCTTGAGCCCTCTCATTCACGCCTTGTTCGTGTCCCTCCTTTTCGATAGTCATATAACTATCGGCTCCAGCTTCTGATAGGTACATTGGTTTTTCACTAACCGCTTCCCATTCTGGAAAAATGGTTTCCGGATTGTCCCATCGGTACACGTTCATGCCCCAAACATCTATATTAGGGCACATGGATAAAGCTATTTTATCAGGTAAATCGCCATGTGCAGTAGTTACAGGATGCACATAGTCGTGTTGATGAATGGCATCCGCAGCTTCATTAAGGGTTTTGTACCAGTTTTTTATATCACCATCGAACCACTCGGGGTGATAATTGTATTCATTACCCAATTCCCACATTAAGATGGCATCGTGGTCTTTGTAATGGTTTACATAATCGATAAATGTACCCGAAAGGATATCGTATTTACCATCTTGATTATAGCCAAACCCGACAATAGCCTTTATGCCCGCAGCGGCAATTTCATCTAGAACCGATTCATCAGCAATTGGCTCATAAACCCTAATGGTATTAATGCCGGCCTCTTTCATAAGGGTTAGGTCCTGTGTTAAGGTTACAAAACTTCTTTGTTTACTTCCTTTAGGTACGGGATGGTAGCAAATTCCTTTTATGGTATAAGGCTTATTATTTACAAGTATTTGTCTTCCGCTAACTGAAACCACAGATTCACTAGAGACATTCTTACAAGAACAACCCAATCCTAATACTATTACTATAACGATAATTAATCTCATGTACTAACGATTTTGTTGTTTCATTGCTGATTCTGTTTTCGGTACTAAAACTTGTTTCAGCAAACTATCCTTATTGCCGTTAAACGTTTTTTTAATAGGGTTACCGTGCCGTGTTAATCCTTTAAATACAGATTGGTCTACCAAATCCCAAAGTGCGTACTTAGCCTTGCCTTCAATAGTAAACAGGCCAAAATGATTTTCGGAGCCTTCGGGTTTTAAAGCATCCTTCCAGGGTTCATCAAACGCCTCAAAATAGAAGCAAGACATGCCAAATGAATTGGTCCAGTCACGCATGTGTTGGTAATACAAGCCTTGTTTGTATTCGTCCGTAGCTCTTGAACCTTCGTTTCCGTATTGCTCTGCAGACACACTCGCCCAACCAGTTTCTCCAATGTGGATGGGCTTAGTAACACCAAGACTTTTCATGTAATTTGCTACACTATCGTATTGTGATACTGCATAGTTTTTGGCTTTAAGTATCAAAGCATCAATTTGTTCTAATTTTGTATTCTTTTTTTTATCTTCAGAAAGGTTCCAAAACACAGGGTTATAATGTGTATCATGCATGGGATAGGTATGCATAGAAATAAAATCTACGGCCTTAATTAAGCTGTTTAGATCGTCTACATGATAGTCTTCACTACCGCCCCCCCAAGAGGCGAAATTATCAGAGCTTGTTATCCATAGGTCTTTAGGTAACTCTCCTTTATTTTTGAGATTTTGTAAATAATTCACCCATTTTAAAATAATACCCGGTTGCACATAATAACTCCATGCCCACTTTACCATAGCCTCGTTGCCCACGGCTATTATTTTAACTATGTCTGGATATATTTTAGCAAGAGAAACAGCTTTGTTTATTTCTGAAGTATTGTTTTCTAAATCCTCAGCATGATGGTTAGGATGTTCTGTCCAAGCATGTTCACAGTCCATCCAAGCACCCAACATGACATACATTTCAAAATCAGGGTCTTCATTTTTTAGCTCCCTTATGGCTTGTATAACATTGGATGCGTGTGGAAATTGCAGATTATAGGTTCGTAACACTTTAATGTTCATTGCCGCCAAAATCTTCAAATCCTCTTTTAACTCTTCTAGAGTTGGTTGAATGTCTCGCGTGTTATAGCGATAGCCACCATAGGATATGGCCAAATAGTCTGGGTTGCCCAAAATATCTGCTGCTGTTTTTTCCATAGTTCCCTTTGTGCTAAATTGACATCCCATAAATGAAATAAAAATTAAAACTGATATTACCCGCTTTATAATTAACATGTATCTATTTTTTAATCGAAACCATTATTCGATTAATACCTCCTATTCTTTCAAAAACTTGTTTGCTTATTTCTTTATCTAGGCTCAAATAGTTAAGCTTGGTTGTTGTTCCGTTGTTAAACTCAACCGATATTTCCTCCTTTTCTGATTGTTTATAGATAATTGGCACTTGACAATAGGTAAAACATAACTCACCTTTATTCAGTTCCAATTCATTTTGTTTTCCTTTAATAGTTGTATAACGGAATGTTTTTGAAGTGCTTAAAAATTCTTTAGCCTGTAAAAGCTTCGGATTAAATACAATCTGCCCCTCTTTTACAAATACGCCCAATTCTCCAAATCTAGTCAATACATCTTCTTTTACTTGTCCAGTCATGCCCGGTTGTTGTGCGCCTTTTGTTGCTGGTGTATGGGAATAGGGATCGGTTGGAAAAGCGCCATAAAGCTCTGGTGATTTATGCACCCCTATACCCGCAATAATTTCGTAGTAATGGTCTAGCAACCTACCTATAACTTCATCACTTTCATTATTTGCCATTGCCAACACACAGTTTTCCTGAACCGCTAATGATAATTTCGATACCATGTGCCAATAGATAGATCCCAAACCTTCGTAGCCAAAGAACGTACCTGAACGCCCTGTAAAAGATTTGTGATTGAAAACATCTTCAAATATACTCAATAACAAATCTTTTTCTTCCTTAACCAGCTCCTTATAGTCCTCAGGCAAATTAGATAATGCGTCTACTAAACTATTGGCATTATTAAAATTGCCATTGAAATGATAGTCCCCTAAAACATCTTTTTCTATGATTTCGGCATTTTTACCGTTAATTAACAGCTTTAATAATTTGGATTGCTCTACTTTTGATTCTGGAATATTATTCTTTTGGTTAAATCCAGGCAGCTGTTTGTTTGGGTACAGAATATAGCTATACTGATCTTCCCTAAATAGCGCACTATTTTTTAATCCGTCCAATAATGCAAGTGCTTCAGCAGGGGTAAGGTGACCAGAACTCAACACGGCTACTTGACCTTCCAGCATTTCTGAGAGATAAGAAATAGACACTTCCTCGTTATTACTAACAGTCATTAAGTTATAGGCATGATACATATTGTCCGCCCGCTTATTGGCATTAATGGTGTGCTGTAAATAGGCTTTTGTGGTCTTTATAAAATCAAGGATTTCTGCTTTTGAAACCGCTTGCTTTTGTCCCTTAAAGGTCTCTTTATAGATTACAGATCGATATTTGCTTCCAGCCAATCCTAAACCATCCATAACAGTCTTTCTATCGCTATCAGACACCTTTGCGTTTAAGATAGACTTGTTATTATGTAAGGTGGAAAGAACCTCTTTAAAAAACGCTTGTAATTCTACCGAAAGTTCAACAAAGCCAAAATCTGACTTTTCAATAATGGTTTCAAAGAAATTAAAGAATCTGTTTAAGTAATACAGTGTTACCATGGAAACACCATTGCCCACCAAAGCATTATTGGCGTCATTCCATTCTGGTCGTTGCGTGTTTAACCAAATACCTCCCTCAGGGATAAAATTGGATAGTTTTGCCAATACCGTAGCCAGTATTTTTTCAATAAAGTTGACTTTATAGATAGAACCATTTTGATTTCTCAATAAAGCACCATCTGCACCAATATCGTTTCTTAATTGGTTAATTTTAGCATCTAATTTATAGTCGAAATCGATAGTGTCTTTCGGATTGTTTAAAATGTCTTTATAGGACTTTATTTTATAAGGTACATTGGCATAAACAAATACATTTTCATTAAATAGCTTTTCCAATCGGCTAGGGTAGTGGTCTTCGATAAATTCTAGGAACTTCAACAAATAAATAATTTGATGATCACCCCAATACCCAATATACGACCAAGGATCATGCTCTTCTATAACTTCCCAATCAAACCCGTCTTTAGTTACACGATAGGGATTATAACCGTCAAAAGTAGAGGCGTTTAAAAACTTGTGAATCATGCCTTCAATAAACTCAGGATAAGCGTGGGCCAAAGCTTCCCAATTTTGAAATATATCGCGCCAATTTCCTTGGTAATCTAATATTTTGGAGCCGTCTATTTCACTTCTTGTGTTTATGGAAAACTTATTCCAAGGCCTACTAGGGTCTCCATGTCTTCGGCTAAACTTTAATGGTAAATATTCAAAACAAAGTCTTTTAAAGTCTTGATCCGAATCTACTACAGCTATGTGCTTTAAATAGGCATAAGTGAATACATCTGAGAGGTCTTTAATTAAGTCTCTCTTGCTATTGAAAATCGTTTTGTTTGCTTTTTTGATGTATTTTGCAAAATCTTCTTTTTCTATATTGTAATGGTCGTCAAAAATACCGCCACGCATAATATTGAATAGCGTATTGGCAAAATGCCTCGTGTTGGTCAATGGATCTGCTGTTAGTTGCAAACCATCTGCTTCTCCAGTTAGTTTTATAAGGTTTTGAGTTCCGTTATCAATATCCTTTTGAATGATTTCTGAAAGGTTATTGGTATTTTTAATCATTTCTGAAATCTCAACAATGCTTGAAATCGATTGATTAACATCGGCTACAAAAATCCAATTGTGTTCATTATTTGGCTTCAAAACAATATCAGAAACCATAAAATAAGCGCCTTTTTCAGCTTTAATATCTTCTTCTTGCTCAATGGCCAATCCCCTTCTGAAATTGTTCAACTGCAATGACGATAGGAGGTAAGTGGGTTGCTCCACTCCAACAGACCAAACTATATTGGCCTTTAAGGCTTCACTAGGTTCCGCCTTGTCCACGATTACAGCACTAAGCGCATATATCCCCAGTCCATCAGCTTTGTTTAATTCACTTCGTTTATAAGCGTCGACTAAATTACTACGACTATTTTGAAGTTCGGAGCCAACACTTGCTGGCATAATATTCTGCAGACCATCTAACACCTTAACGGTTTTTGATTCCGCAGTGTTATTGATTAAGGTTGATTTTTTTATAAATCCAAATTTATCGCTGGAATTCCACTGGTAACGAAATGTAAGCCCTAAATCTTCATTTATTTCTTCAAAAACAACTTTGTTCCCATAAACATTTTTATAAAGGTTTCTACGGATATTGTAAACTCCCATTTGACGTTCTGAAAATGGCTCCCAGATATGGATTTTTCCATCTATAGTAATTTGATAAATCGTTTTGCTTCCTGTAATATCTGCCGATTCGGTTATTTTATCATCAGTATAATAAGGAAATAAGGCATATTCTGCATTTTGTCGTCCAGCTGTCAATCCCCCATTACTAGAGATAAACATCCAATGGTTGGAGTCGCTAACAATACTCATAAAAAAAGGCCGCATGGCATCGCTGTTGGCTATTTTGTAATAACTTTCGTTATCAATATTGACAAACTCGCCTTTAACTTTATTTGTTTTGTCTATGTTACTATTATTTTTTAAATGAACTGCTTGATCCATTGGTTATTAAGTTTTTGGAATAACAATCGTTTGAATTGCTTTTTCACTTATTATGATATCCTTTGTTAAACCGTTTAATTCAAGTGAAAAGACCTTGCTTACCGGTTCTTGGTTGAAGACTACAACCGCTATAGAACCATCTGGGTTCTTAGCTGCAGTAACCATTAAATCATTTTCTAAATTTTCAACTGCGATTATTTTAGATTCGGGTCTTATATATTTGCTAAAGTGGACCATGGTATGGTAAATAGGGGTGAAGTAAACTTCATCTCGTTCAGGGTCGACAATTACTGGTGCCACACACCAGTTTTCTTTCCAATTGGGTCCGCCTTCTCTGTCTAAAACCATGTTCCAATCTATCCAGCCGTCAACCCAATTATTTAAACAACCAATTATGTCCTTGGCATATCGAAATACAGGTACATATTTTGGATGCAAATACTTTTGGTCTTCTGCTGCCCAATCCCACCCCCAATCTGTAGCTTCTTCACTCCAGTACCAAGCGTCATCTTGCCATTTAGGCACCTCGGCATCTACGCATGCTTCTGTTTGGATTAAGTATTTATTTGGTGCCTTGCTATGTGCATATTGTAAAGCTTCTGGAAAATAATCGAAAGTGCTTTCGTACCAGTGTATCGCTGTACCATCGTAATATTTTGATGATGCTTCATCTTTATACATTACATCTACCCATTCCTTTAGCCCAGCTCTATTTTGATCATAGCCTAGTATGATTTTATCACCATATCCATCTGCTTCCAACTTAGGCCCTAAATGATTTTGTACAAAGTCGGTCATCTCTTGCGGGCTAAACAGCATGCTTTCCCAATTATCGCCATTGCCATGTGGTTCATTCTCCACAGTAAAACCCCATATATCAATACCTTCTTTTTTATATGTCTCGATGTATTTTGAAAAAAATAAGGCCCAAGTAGGGTAGTATTCTGGGAGCAACTTCCCTCCAACCCAATGCTTATTATCTTTCATCCAAGGCGAGGCCGTCCATGGTGACGCTATAATTTTAAATCCCTCTTGCGAAATAGCCATGGCGTCTTTAATCATGGGTATTAGATCATTTCTATCTTCTTCAATAGAGAAATGTTCTAGGTTAACATCGCCCTCAACAGAAGCATAGGAATAATTGTTTAGAGAGAAATCACAAGAATTCATGTGGGTTCTTGTAAGTGAGTATTGTGCACCATCATTACCAAAATAGGCTTGAAGTATTTTACTTCTGTTTTCCCTACTTAATTGATTTAACAAATATGCAGAAGATTCGGTAAAGGCCCCTCCAAACCCGCTTATGGTTTGAAACGTGGTATCCGGAAATAATTTGATTTTCCCTTTGTCTTTATCTTTTATAACAAACTCGGTTAATTGTTTTAAACGGTTCCCGCTTGCTGAGGTTTCGTAAACCTCAACCATTAATGGTTTTATGTTTTTGGAACAACTAAACATTGTAAGTAGTGTAATTAGTAATATGTAATTTTTGGTTCGTTTCATTATTAATTAAGTCCTTTCATCAATTTTATTGATAGACTCTCACATAATCTACTTCCATAACATCTTGGGTAAAATCAGATTCTACCGTTCCGCCTAAAGTGCCTCCCATAGCAACATTGAGGATTAAAAAGAAATCATGATCGAAAGGTAGGGCGGAGTTCAAAGCAATTTCATAATACTGGGTTCCGTCTACAGACATTCTAATAAAGTTCTCATCCCATTGCATTTCATATATATGGAACTGAGATGCTGCATTGGTTATGGTTGTTTTTAATCCGTAGCTGGCCGTGCTTGAGTTTGGAGCGTTATACCAATGACACGTAGCCAAAACCTCATTCTTGTTTGCCCCTGTTTGCTCCATAATATCAATCTCCCCACAATGTGGCCAACCCACTGAACTAAAATCGGCTCCCAACATCCAAATAGCCGGCCAGGTTCCTTGTTTTGAGGGCAATTTTGCTCTCACTTTTACTGTTCCATAAGTGAACTCTTGAAGGTTTTCGGTTTTAATCCTAGCCGAAGTATAGCCTCCTGAGCCATCCGTTTTAGCAATTATTTTTAGAACACCATCTTCAACTATAACATTTTCAGAAGTGTTGGTGTAAGTTTGAAGTTCACTGTTACCCCATCCCCCTGCACCAAGGTTATAGTTCCAATTGGCAGGATCAGGTGCTCCGTCTTCAAAAAATTCATCTGCCCAAACAGGTGGTGTACCATTATAATAGGCTACAGCTAGTGTTTCTGTTTTATTTATAGTGTTATTTGTACTCGAATAAGCCACCACTTTTATGTCGTGGTTTTCAATGCCTTCTGTGCCAGTAAACGTGTATTGAAACGTTCCATTAGTACTGGATTGCTCTGATCCATTATCAACAATGAAACCATATTTAACAGCATTTATCGCATTAGCCGTAAAGTTTGTGACACCAGAACCGTCTCCATAGAGTGCATTAGTGGCCTGTCCAACAATATCAATTGATACGTTTAAATCTGTTGGAATGATATCCTGCGGGGACTCTTCAACAATAATGTCGTCGCCCCCTCCACTAGAACATGAAAAGTTAAGCAATACTATAATTATGGTATAAAAAATATGCTTGCACACAATAGAAACAAAAGTTAGTTAACTACAAGTTTTATATTAAAATAAAGAGCATCAAAGAGCTTGTCTCCATTTTCCTCGATGCTCTATAAAAAAACACTTAAATTAATCGTTAGGGTTATCTGTTTGATATAAACAATACCAAGCCAGTGCAGGGTTAGAAGCGTCTAACATTCTTACAAATAAAGTGCTGTCGGTTATCTCAATAATCTCTATAGAGCTAATACCTACATACCAACCCATAAAACCTCCATCTGAGAAATTAATGGTTGTACCTCGGTATTCACCGTCTTCAGTTGCATTAGAATTTGAAGGAGAAAAGGTGACATTTTTCACACCATCTAAAGTTGGTGCAACATCGGTTCCATGACACGTATCTCCATCAACACCAATGGAAGCTGCAAAATCTCCAGGAGTATAGGCAATATCTGTTAACTGCTCAAATGTTACTGTCTTACCATCTGCCGATTGGGTAAAAACAAACTCTTGATCATACATGCATAATTTATCACTGTGCCACGCATTCGAAGTGAACCATTGTGACCATGTATGCTCCCCTCCTGACTGAACGTCGTTTGGTCCTAAACCAATATTTCCAGGTTTATCTGCTGCCCAATACCATGTCTTGCTATTTCCAGCACCGCCCGTAAGGAAGTTTTTAGCCTCTTCATCCTCAAATGAACTGAACACATCAATATTTATAGAGCTTGTTGTTGTAATGCCGCCAATACCAGAAGCCATTAATGTTACCGTGTAAGTATTTAAACCGGTAAGACTAAATTGGTGCGTTATGCTTCCAGAGGGTGCTACTTTAACATCTGAACCATCCCCAAAATCATATCTATAAGTTATAGCATTATCGGCTGATGCTGTAAAGTTTACTAACCCTGTTCCATCCCCATTAGGGTTATTGGCATCAACACCAACAATTTCAAAGGACATTGCTATATTGTTTGGTGCTATAATATCTCCTACAACACCATCATCTTCTTGACAGCCAGTTAACAAAAACAGGCTAAAAAAGGGTATTAATATATATTTTATGTTTTTCATGATTTTACAGTTTTTTAATTATGAAAATAAATGTTGTCTACATAAACTGTTGCGCTACCCCCAGAAGTGTCCCAAATTAACTGAGTTATGTTTGAAAAATCCAAATTGTAATCAGATAAAGGAATTGTAACACTTATCCAGGTTCCAGTAATAACTTCTGGCAAGAACACTATATCTTCCTGTACTGGATCTAAGGCCGTATTAACAATCTTAAACCCAAGGGTGGTGGCATCTGGTGTATAGTAATCGAAATGTAAATATTTAACACCTGTTAAATCGGTTGGATTACCATAATCTGTTACAATCCCAGAATAGTTTAAGGATTGATACAACCAAATATTATCTCCATTCACGTTAAAATCGGTTAACGTTGTTGTTTGCCCCCAATTAGGATTTACTTCATTAAGTGTCACTCCAGTGTACGCATCACTGTAAATAGAAATTACATCATTTTGAGCGATTGTTGGAACTGGTGCTACCACTTCTGGTTGTGATGAACTATCTGAATAGAAATATAGATTGTCTATGTATACTTTGGCACTACCGCCTTCGGTATCAAAAAGCAATTGGGTTACCTGGGATGCGTCAATATTAAAATTACTCATTGGTATGGTAACACTTACCCATGTCCCTCTAACTATTTTATCTACAAATACTATATCTTCTTGGCCAACTACAGTATTCACTATTTTTAAACCAAGCTTTTCGGCATCTGGTGTAAAATAATCGAAGTGCACATAATCCATTCCGCCAAGATTAGTTGGGTTGCCATAATCAGTTACAATACCTGTATAATTTAATGCCTCATACAACCAGATATTATTGCCATTTAAGTCTACAGGCGTTAAGGTTGTTGTTTGTCCCCAATTTGGGTTCAACTCACTTAAACCGACATTGCTATAGCTATCACTGAAAATAGATACTACATTGGCTTCGTCTTGAGTTGGAGATGGTGCATTATATTCTGGCACTTCTGCAACCGTAGACGGTTTATAGAAATAGATATTATCTATAAATACGGTTCCTGTTGCCCATGGATCGCCTACAAATTTCATTTGGAAAATCTCCGTAACCGTTAATCCTTGGTCAGTGTAATCGGTTAAAGGAATATCAATAGTAGTCCACTCACCAGCTGTTAAATCACTCCATACTGGTTTTTCGGTTACATCAGCAGGATTATTAATTAATGATGTTTCTATTCTCATGTTTTCATCGGCCGTCCATACATCCATGTGTAGGTATTTCATTCCAGAAACATCAATAGTGGTTCCGTCGGCCAATGCGATGCCTTGGTAGCTTAGGTTGATGTACTGCAGCATCTTGTCTCCGTTTAAGTCAAACTCAGCCCAAGAACTTCCACAACATCCACCTTGTCCCCAATCTGGGAAGAAATTAGTACCAGGCACATCATTATATTTTGTGCTGTATAAGGAAATAACATCTGTCTCCTCACGATTTGGTGGTGATGGCGCAGAAGCTATAGGTTGTAATATTTCTGTTACCTCAAATTCTTCAACATATTCTGTAGTAGCAATCGCCGCTCCCATAACCACTACCCTAATAGTATATGTTCCAGGTTCTTGATAGATGTATGAAATTGATTCACCAATATTTACAGTAATCGGATCATCCACTCCTGGTTCTCCAAAGTAAACGTCGTAAGACACCGCAAAATCTGCATTAGCCGTGACATTCACTTGTTTTGAAACGGCGAGATCATTTGAGATGGAAACCTCAACATTCTCAGGGGCTTTAAAAGAAACCTCTAGATTTTGGGTTGATTCAGTTTTTAACCCTGTAATACCTATAGCTTCAATCCCTACTACATATGTCCCTTCTGCATAAGTATGGGTAACACTTTCTCCTTGAATTACATTCACAGGTTCGGTTGTATCATCGCCCAATGTTATGTTATAGTTTGAAGCTCCCACGGCATTAGGCGTAATTGTAACTACCCCTGTATTATCTTGTGTCACTTTAAAAAGCACAGACACGTCTGAAGGCGCCACGACTTTGTCCACAAAACTTAAATCGTCGTCATCAGTACAGCCAAATAATACTACAATGGCCATACTTAAAGCGTATATAAATTTCAATGTTTTCATCATATTCATCTGTTAATATTTATTTTTTTTAATTGTCAGATGGAATGCCCTAATTATTATTATCGGTTGGTTTACAACTTTTGTTAATGGGCATTTCATAGTTTTAATTTTTTTAATATCCTGGGTTTTGTGCCCAACGTCCTCCGGATAAGTTGATTTCCTCAATTGGTATAGGGAACAATTCATGCTTACCGGTAATAAACCCATCTATTTCTTGAGCCGCTCTGCCTGTTCTTACCAAGTCAAAAAAGCGATGACCTTCTCCTACTAATTCAACACGACGTTCTTTATAGATATCGTTAATTAAGTTATCTCCAGATGTCGTTACATCAGGCAATTGAGCTCTGTTTCGAACCATGTTCAAATATATTCTGGCTTGCACATAATCCCCTTCTTCGGCTAATGCTTCTGCAGCCATCAATAACACATCAGCAAAGCGAATAGCTCTATAATTGTCTGGATTGGTTAAAGCCGCATCGGCTATATCCAAATCGCCTTTACGCGCTATATACTTTCTATTAAAATAACCTGTTTGCTCATAACCAGCTGTTTCATCATATGATGATCCTGGATTATCTATAATGTATTGCTCAATATCTAATATAGAAGTCTCGTAACGCAAATCTCCATCTTCAAAGGCATCTACAACTTCCTGTGTAGGTACATTGAAACTATAACCTGCATCAAACTTTCCTGTAGCGTCAACAAAACCTCTGGGCCCATTAAAATAAGTGCTGTAGTTACCTTCTAAACACTGAAAACAATCAAAACTTCCTCCATCAACATCGGAATACTGGATTTCAAATACCGATTCAATATTATTTTCCCAATCACGTTCAAACATATTTGGATACTCTTCTGAAGTCAATAAACGATGCGGCCCATTATTTATAAGGTCTTCTAATACTTCAGCAGCCTTATCAAATTTAGTGTTCTGATACAGATACACTTTCCCTAATAAGGCCTGTGCGGCTCCTTTAGTAACTCTACCCGTTTCGCTTTGTACATAAGGTAGATTAGCAGCTGCAAAGATTAAATCTTCTTCAATTAAATCGTATACTTCCGATTTTGGGGTCCTGTCTATAGTAAACTGATCTCCAAATCGTATTCGTTTATCTCTAAGCATGGGAACATCTCCCCACCATTTAACCAAGATAAAATTATAGTACGCTCTTAAAAATCTAGTTTGAGCAATAACACTGGTTTTATTTGAAAAATCGGTTTTATCCTGAAATTCCATAATATAATTACAACGGTTTACAGCCTCGTACATCCATTGCCACATGGTTCTTAAACCACCATCACTTTGCCCTACAGGTGAGTGAATCATATCATCAATTTCTTGAATATATGGTGAATCTGTAGCGCTCTCACCTCCACATAATGTATTATCTGAAGCTATCTCTGCGTACTGATAAAATTTAGAGGTTGTTTGTAAATAATCGTACGCAGCAACTAAGGCCAATTGATAGTCTTTTTCTGAGTTAAAGAAATCCTCAGAGTTTTCATCTTCTGAAGCGACATCTACAAAGTCATCGCCACACGAAAGTACTATTAGAGATGCTAATAATAAGTATATATATTTTAGATTTTTCATGTCGTTTAATTAAAATTTTACATTAATTCCTAGCAAAAATGTACTAGCGCTTGGGTATATCCCTTGGTCTATTCCGCCACCTATTGGGGCACCTGTTCCGGCTGTAGGGTCGTATCCACGATACTCTGTAAGTGTGAACAAATTATTGGCTGACACATAAATTCTAAACTTATCGATTATAGGATCTTCTTCGTTATTTGAAAAAGTATACCCCAATTGTATGTTTTGTAAGCGAACAAAAGAGCCATCTTCTACATAATAATCTGAAAACAAAGTGTTTGGATTAGTACCTGTTGTCTGTCTTGGAGCTGCATTAGTTGATCCACGACCTGTCCAACGATCTAAATACCATATAGGTTTATTAACTAGCTGTTGGTTACGCTCATAATTACGAACAATTTCATTTCCAATAGAAGCAAAAGTGTAGGCCGAAAAATCGAAATTTTTATAATCAAAAGATATATTAAGACCCATGGTAGCATCTGGAATTGGATTACCAAGATCAACACGGTCGTCTAAATCGATCACACCATCGTTGTTTTGATCAACAAACTTAAAATCGCCAGGTTGTGTTGCCACACTGGTTACTGCAGCATTGTCTACTTCGTCTTGGGTTTGAAAAACACCATCGGTTTTATAACCAACAAAATATCCTAAAGGGTAACCTGCTTCCATTCTTGCTATAGCGGGTTGAGAAATTCCAAAATCACCACCTTCTAGATATTCACCTTCGCCACTTACAGAAACCACTTCATTTTTTAATCCTGTAACATTGTAATTAATATTGAATTTAAAATCTTCACCAATAGTATCTGAATAGCCAATAGCAAATTCAATTCCTGTGTTTTCAACAACGCCAGCATTTACAACTGGAGCTGCTCCTGTACCTAACAACCCAGAAACCTCTGGAGATACTAATAAATCTTCGGTTCTTCTTTTAAAATAATCAGCTGTGATATTTATTTTGCTATCAAGGAAACGCATGTCAACTCCAATATCTAAAGTTTTTTGCTTTTCCCATTTAATCTCTGGGTTTGCAATGCCTCCAGAAGCTTTTCCGAAAATCTCATCCTCGGCATCGTTTCCTCCAAAAAAGTAAGTCCCTTCTCCTGTTAATAACGATACGAATCTATAGTCGCCAATTCTATCGTTACCCAAAATACCATAAGAGGCCCTTATTTTTAATAAGTCGAAAAAGTTGCTATCACTCATAAACTCTTCGTCTGATACAATCCATCCTAATGATCCAGACGGGAAGTAACCAAACTTATTGCCTGGTCCAAATCTTGTAGAACCATCTCTACGCACTACGGCAGATAACAAATATTTACCTTTATAGTCGTACTGTAGTCTTGTAAAATAAGACAATAATCTTCCATCAAATTTTGGGTTGCTTCCACGCTCTGCATAAATATCTTCATTATCTAACGTTAAATCCACTCGCGCAAAAGCAGGATTATTATCTCTTATGTTTCTACCCCTTCTTCCTGAGAACACGCCTGTAGTTTTAAATACAGAGGTTCCCAACAGTACATTTAATTTGTGAATATCATTAAAGGTGTTTTCGTATTTAACAAATGCATCAAAAGTGTAGTCTCTATAAATATCAAATCCTTCAAATACTTCACTAGTAAGGGTGTTAAACACCTTACCAACACCGTAAAAATCAATAGGATCAAAAGTGTAAGTATCTACTTCAGAATAATTAAACTGAATATTAGCTTCAGCTGTGAAATGATCTAAAAAGTTATAAGCCAATCCTGCAAAACCGTTAAGTTTCATGACTTTATTTTTGTTGTAGGTGTTGTGCATTTGAGCTAACGGGTTTACTACTTCACCACCTAAGCCGTTTGCCAATGTAAATTCTCCATTTACATCCCTAACTGGAAGATTTGGTGCCATATTTACCGCATTAAACAACACTGAACCCAAAGTGCTTTCTGGCAGATTGTTCTTTTTTGTTCTAGTTAAGGTTAAACCTGATTTGAATTTGAAGTTTTCTAAAAAATCTAAATTATAAGTCAACGCATTGGTGAAACGCGTGAAATTTGATTTTTTACCTCCAACTATTCCGTCTTGAGTTAGAAAAGAAGAGCTATAGGAATATGATGATTTTTCTTTTCCTCCTCTAAAGGTTATGTTGTGGTTCATAATTGGAGCTGATTCAAATACCTCATCCTGCCAATCGGTTCCTATTCCTAAATTGGATAAATCCGAAAAAGGAGGAGTGCTACCTGCGGCGGCATATCCTTCGTTAACAATTACGGCATATTCTGTCGCATTTAAAACTGGAAGTTTCCTGGTGGTCTGTTGGAATCCAGCATAAGCATTATATTCAACGGTCAACGGCATTTCTTTGCGACCCGTTTTAGTGGTGATTAAAATAACTCCGTTGGCTGCACGAACTCCATAAATACCTGCTGTGGCATCCTTTAAAATATTCATGCTCTCGATGTCGTTAGGGTTGATAACGCTTAAGTCTTCAACCACGTTGCCATCTACTAAAATCAAAGGACGACTGTCACCATTTGTAGATACCCCACGAATACTAATAGTTGATGACCCTCCTGGGGAACCTGTGTTGGTAGTAATATTTACTCCAGCTACCTGTCCTTGTAGGGCTTGTTCAATTCGTGTTGGTTTAAGCTTTTCAATCGTTTCTGCACCTACTACCGATACTGCACCGGTAATTTCTTTTTTTGTTTGTGTGCCATAACCAATAACCACCACTTCACTGAGCTGGGCTACGTCCTCTTCTAATTGAACGGTTATTGTGGTGTTATCATTTACAATAATCTCTTTGGTTATATATCCAATATAACTAAAAGATAATGTAGAACCCGCATCAACGTTTGTAATTGTAAAATTACCATCAAAGTCTGTAACAGTTCCTTTAGTGGTGTTTTTAACAAGTACATTAACCCCTGGAATAGGAAACCCTGAAGCGTCTTGTACGACTCCGTTAACTTCTATAGTCTGTGCGTGAGCTTGTGCTATAAAAGAAAACATTAAAATTTTAAAAATTATATGTCTCATATTGAGTTAGTATTTGTTTGTCGTAAACTTATATATAGATTCTGTTGTATCCATATTTTTTACCCCAACAAAAAACATACATTATAAAAAAAATACTGAATTTTTAAGAAAACCCCAATAAATATAAGCTTTAATTAAAAAATTCATCTTATTAAGATATTCTTAACATTTAAGGAATTTTATACAATGTTGTGGTATTGTATAGGTGAAATAAAAAGTTGTAGTGTATTAAATCTCTATAATATAGTCTGATAAACTGGACTCGCGAGGCAAATCCATCTTTTTCCTTAGTCTATAGCGTTTTACTTCTACGCTTCTTGGAGAGATATTTAACAGTGGTGCTATTTCTTTTGATGATAAATTTAAACGTAAATAAGCACATAACCTTAAGTCGTTTGAAGTGAGTTCTGGATGCATTTGCTTAATCTTTTTAAGAAAATCCTTATCAGCATTATTAAAGGCTTCTTCAAAAAGGTTCCAATCGTCTGTATTGTTTATATTTCTATCAATTATTTTTATAACATGCTTTAGCTTTTTAAGATCGTTTATGTTCTGCAATTCGCTTTTAATACTGTTTAAAAACTCATTCTTTTTTATTAAGCTCATTGTAGAGATCCCTAATTCCCTGTTTTTGTTATCAATATCCTGTCTTAGCTTATCATTATTGAATCTCATAAGCTGTTGTTTGTTTTCAAGTTCTTTTAAATCAAGCTCTCTTTGTGATTTTAACAACAAGCGCTCCCTCTGTTTTCTATAGTATCGTTTATATATATTATGAGTAACAAATGAAAAAAGAAGAATGAGAAATACATACACCGCAATCATAGTATTGGATAATAACCATGGTCTTTTAATAGTAAAGCTATAAGATGCTACATTGTTGGTTAAAACATTTCCTGTTCTGCCCCTAATATTAAAAGTGTAATCTCCGTAAGGTAAATTTTCGAAGGTTTGGTTTGGTTTAACAAACCAATTACTCCACTCCTCTTGCAAACCAATTAATTGATATTGATATTCGGTATCTAAATATTTATCGTATTCAACAATATTAAAACTAAATTCCACATTATTAAACCTATTTTCAAAGTCACCCTCTTCATCTTGTGATAATACTTCATAGCTATTTCCTCTGAGGTCATGTACATTAATATTGTTTATGGAAATACTATATACCTTCTCTTGTAATTTATCTAAATCTATAGAGACATAGCCCATTGATGTTCCTATTAAATACGTTTGACCTTTTAAAAAAGCAATGTTTTCATAGCCTGTTAACCCACGCGGCAATGCTTTGGGTAATGGTATTTTATTAATCTTTGGCACCCCACTTAATGTACTTAATGTTAAATAATTTAAATTCCTATTGGAAAAAGCCCATAAGGTATTTGTTTCTTCTATAGGTATCAATCTTCCCGAAGTGTATTCTACACCATCGAAAAGTTGACTTAAAGTAATATCTTTAATAAACCTTTCTTCCTTAATATCATATTTAAACACGCCTTCCTTAAAACCTAGTAACAAGTCGTTTTTATAAGACACCATACTAGAGTGTAGCTCTTTTTCTATTTCTGGTACTTTGGTTAGGCTTGTAACCTTTGTAAAATCACTGTCTGTTTTCAATTTGAAAACACCTGTATATTCATGACTAACGAGAATATTCCCATCATAAATTTCAAAAAACCTACTTGATAAATCAAAACCCTCTATTTTATTTCTTAAAGTCCAGCTTCCATTTACTTTATTCAAAACATATAAACCATTGTAGTTTCCTTGAAGGATAAGATCTTTATTTTTATAAATTGGCTTTAAACCCCAAGTACCTTGATTAATCCCGTCTATTTTATTTACGATAGCACCGTTTACAATTGAAGTGCCTGTGTCATGTCCACAAAACAACGTTCCATCTATTTCAGTAAGGCTCCAAACTGCTTCTTGTATGGCTTCAATATTTTTAAAATCTACATTTGAATTATAGGGTTTATAAAACAATCCCTGATTTGTACCTATGTACATATAATCTTTATAAACTTTAGAAGCATATATGGTGCCTATCTTCCCTTTTTCATCTTTATAAATACTGAAAGGGGAAGTCATATTGATACAATTGATTCCGTTCTCTAAAGCTAACCAAATATTATGTTCCTTATCTTCAAATATCCAGTGTACTGTATTGTTACCAAGGCCTTTTACAACATCAACTTTAAAGTTAATCCGACCATCAGGAGTAAGGTGTACAATACCATTGGATCGCGTACCCAACATAAAGCTGCCATCTTTTAATTTGATGCTTCTAAAAACACTTAATTCCGAAAGTGTATTATTGGCTTTTATGTTCCATTTACTTAATTCATTATTATTATAAATGTAAAATCCATCGTTTTCCGTTTCAAATAGTAAGTTTTCATTTTGAATAAATACATTTACCAATCGATTATTTAGCAACACTTGATCGTTTGAAACTAATTCAGCTTTCCCATTTTCAATTTTGTAAAAGCCACTTATTGTTTCTTGGAAATATATGTCCCCTCCAACCTTAAACATCTTATATATAATGGATTTTGATTCTATGATATTGAAAGTCTTGTTAAGCTTATTAAGGATATAAATACGTTTTAAGGATTGAAATAAAATATAGTCGTTTATATTAATGATATTCCAAAATTCCTCGTCTTCCAATAATTTAATATTATACTTTTTTGATAAAGACGTATAATTCAATTTACCATAATCATTGCTTACCCAATAACCGAAATCACCATTACAGCCGGTGTAAATATGATTGTCTATAACATGTACTGATCGTATAATAGTTTCGTTAGGAGATTTATACAATTGCCATGTAGCTCCATTAAATTCTAACAAGCCTTTATTATTGGCAACATATATATAATTGTTTTCTGATTGGGAAATAGACCAATTTTGTGTTTCAGCACGATAATCTTTCGCAGTGTAGATTTCGATAGGCGGATGCTCTTGGGCATTTAAAAAAACACCAACTAAAAAGAATAGAAAAGGAATCTTAGAAAACTGCAAAATCTATTTCGTTTACTTTGTTGTAGTACTAAAGTAATAAAAATAAGGGTTAAAAGTGCTTTTGTATGGTTAGTGTATGGCAAAAAAAATAGCCATTACTAAGTAATGGCTATTAAAATATTAAATAATAGTTTACTTTAATTCATACGCTTTACCCTACCTCCAAAAACACGACTTTCGTTAACGGTTTCTGGATTTCCATATATAAACACATCTCCTCCAGCTCGTATTTTTACATCAACTGTTTTTGAAGCATAAACATAAGCCTCACCCGCAGCATTAATCGAAACCTCAGTTTTTTCAGTAATTAATTCTTCACCTTTGTAAAGACCTCCTGTAAAAAGGGATATGTCTTGATTTTTAGAAGTTCCCGATGTTTTTACAATACCCCCTGTTACGGCTTTTATATTAAGATATTTTACATCAATAGGTATTCTTATGGAGCCCCCTTCTTGGGCTTTAAAATCAATTTCAAATTGTTTAATGGTATCATTGGAATATACTTTGGCGCCTTCATTTACATCAATAATATCTACATGAGTGTAATGCAATACCACTTTAGTCTTTCCTCCATCAAAAATTTCTTCTAAGGACATTCTTATTTTAAGCTTTCCATTTTTGTTGGTAACCACAACATCATCTTTGTTCTCACCAGTAATGATGACTTTATTTTTATTAGACTTTACCATTTCAACCTCAATGAGATCAAAAACCTTTAATTCTGTAAATTCTTCTATATCTTTTTCTATGGTATTTTGAGCAATGCTTACTGAAGTAAAAACAATTGTAAGAAGGATAATTAATTTTTTCATTTTTAACTTATGTCTATTCATTTTGATTAATAATTACTAAACGGTTTTTATCAATAATTATTCCATAGTAAATTATTTTATTCTAATCTTCTATCTTACCTATAAGGTGAAAGTCTAAGTGTTTCTTAACCAAATCGGTATTCTTCACTTTAACCATAACTTCATCGCCTAATTGATAAATGTTTTTAGAATGCCTACCCACTAAAGCATATTGTTGTTCATCGAATGCATAATGGTCATCTATAATATCGCGTATACTTACCATCCCTTCGCACTTGTTTTCAATAATTTCAACATAAATACCCCAATCTGTTACTCCTGAAATGACGCCTAAAAACTCTTGGTCTTTATGGTCTTCCATAAAACGTATTTGCATATACTTTATGGAATCGCGCTCGGCCTTGGTAGCCAGATTTTCCATGTTACTGGAATGCTGGCATTTTTCTTCAAAAGCCTCTTCATTAACCGATTTTCCACCTTCTAAATAATGTTGCAATAAGCGATGTGCCATCACATCGGGATATCGTCGTATGGGTGATGTGAAATGAGAATAATAGTCGAAAGCCAAACCGTAATGACCTATGTTATGTGTAGTATATTCAGCCTTACTCATACTTCTTATCGTTAAAGTATCAACTAAATTTTGTTCCTTTTTTCCCACGACATCCTGTAACAAACTATTAAGCGATGCAGTTGTTGATTTTCTATCTTTAAAATTTAATTTATAGCCAAAACGTCCAACAACATTTTGTAAGGCAGCCAATTTGCTATCGTCTGGTTCGTCATGCACACGATATACAAATGTTTTTTTAGGCGATTGCTTACCAATAAACTCAGCTACTTTTTTATTAGCCAATAACATGAATTCCTCTATAAGTTTATTGGCTTCTTTACTGGTTTTAAAAAATACCCCTTCAGGGTTGTTGTTTTCGTCTAGATTGAATTTTACTTCAACTTTATCAAATGAAATAGCGCCATGCTTCATACGTTTTTTACGCATGATTTTAGCTAATCTATCTAAAACCAATATCGCTTCTGCTATTTCAGGTTTGGTGTTATAGGTTTTTCCTGTGAGGGATACGTCTTGGGGGATTTGTGTATTAATTTGAGACGCTTCAACTGCACTTCGACTCTGCTCAGTGACGACGCTCAACGTGACATTTGGATTACTTTCTATAATAGCCTGTGCTTCTTCATAGGCAAAACGGGCATCGCTATAAGTAACCGTTCTACCAAACCATTGGTCTTTTACTTCCGCTTTATCATTTATTTTAAATACAGTAGAAAAGGTATACTTTTCTTCATGTGGTCTTAAAGAACAAGCGTTATTAGATAAAATCTCAGGTAACATAGGTACGACGCGATCCACTAAATACACTGATGTGGCACGTTGGTAAGCTTCATCGTCCAAAATAGTACCTTCTTCTAAGTAATGTGATACATCGGCAATATGGATACCTATTTCAAATAAACCATTATCTAATATTTTAAAGGACAGAGCATCATCAAAATCTTTAGCGTCTTTAGGATCTATAGTAAAGGTTAAATCCTTTCGCATATCCCTACGTTTGGCAATTTCTTCTTTCGTAATAGATGTATCCAGAGTATTCGCAAACTGCTCCACGTTATAAGGAAATTCATAAGGTAAACCATATTCCGCTAAAATAGAATGGATTTCAGTATTGTGATCACCTGGTTTTCCAAGCACTTTAATCACTTTACCGTAAGGTGAATCTGCTTTCTCTGGCCAATCTTCTAAGCTTACCAGAACTTTATCACCGTCTTCTGCTTTAAAGGTTTTGTTTATAGGTACAAAAATATCTTTGTACATGCTATTGCTATCAGGTACCACAAAAGCATAGTTATTATTCTTTTGAATTTGTATAACACCAACATACTCCGATTTGGCACGTTTAATAATATTGGTTATTTCGCCCTCCATCTTACCACGTTTACGACGTTTGTAAACATAGAATTCCACTTCGTCACCATTCAACGCTCTATTAATATTGTTTGAAGCTATAAAGATGTCTTCGTCAAAATCATCGCAAATAATATATCCAGATCCTCTAGCAGACATATCTAAAATACCAAAATGATATTCGGTGTTAATAACTGCTTTAAACTTACCTCGGTCTACTTGAATGATTTCTTCCTTAACAGCTAACTTGGCTAAGGTTTTTATAATCTGGTTTCTACTACTGGCATCGTTAACGCCCAGAATAGCAGCAATTTGTTTATAATTAAACGTTTTATTCTTTTCCTTTTTTAAAATACTTAAGATTGTATTTGTAAGGTTTGGAGCTCCTTTTCTGGATTTCCCCTTTTTTTTTCTTTTCATGTAATATCGTCATCTTATTTATTTCCTAAGATATTGGAAGTTGTGTTATTAAATAGCTAAAGTTTAGGAGGAGAACTGCTATTTATTTTTTCACAAAACTACAATTTTAAAATCAACTAAAATTATTTCCATGTTATTTAAAGTTTAAAGGAAGTTATTCACATAATATATTATATAAAATATTTCTTTTAAAAATTAAAAAAAATAATTAATGATTATTATAGCTTGTTAATATCTGGTATAACTTTTTTAATGTTTATTTTGATAATTTAAAATTTACATTCTATTAAATAGCTATTAACATAGTTGATTTAATTCAATAGTCTAATTTTTAATGATTTTTAATTTTTAATCCACAGTTGTTAACAACTTAAATTAACTTCTTTTATCTTATAACTTTTTTAAAAACAGGTGTTCATTAAAGTTTATTATAGACTGATAAAAAATATATAAAAAATAATATCTTTTTTTGGTTATTTACACTCTATTTTGGTTTAATAAAATAATTAAAGCTACCTAATTTATCTTTTAAAAAAGAATAAACATTTATTAACAAGTCATTAATATAGTAATACACAACACTTATAATTATTACCTTTGTAGGTGTTAATTGAATATATAAGATTATGACTATTTCTATAGGAAACGACCACGCTGGAACCGATTATAAATTTGCTATTAAGGAATATCTTGAAGCTAAAGGTTTTACTGTTATTAACCACGGAACGGATAGTAATAGTAGTGTGGATTATGCCGATTTTGTACATCCTGTAGCAGACGATGTTGAAAATAAAGTAGCTACTTATGGTATTCTTATTTGTGGTAGTGCCAATGGTGTGGCTATGACAGCAAATAAGCACCAAAAAATACGTGCTGGTTTATGCTGGAATAAAGAAATAGTAGAATTAATTAGGCAACATAACGATGCTAATATATTATGTATACCTGCTAGATTTACTGCAATACACCAAGCTGTGGCTATGGTAGAAACCTTTTTAAATACAGATTTTGAAGGTGGACGTCATCAATCTAGAATAGATAAAATTCCATTATCTTGTTAAATGGGTAATCATCATTCCCATAATCACTCTCATATAAATGTTAAAGGTAGAAATCTTGTAATTTCTATTTTATTAAACATTCTTATTACTGCTTCTCAAATAGTAGGAGGTATAGTTTCTGGTAGTTTAGCTTTATTAAGTGATGCATTACATAATTTTAGCGATGTTTTATCGCTTGTTGTTAGTTATGTGGCAAATAAGCTAGCTAAGAAAAAAGCTTCTATCTATCGTACTTTTGGATATAAACGAGCTGAAATATTAGCGGCTTTTATTAATGCTTCTACTTTAATTATAGTTGCTATTTTATTGATAATAGAAGCTATTAAGCGATTTAGAAATCCAGAGGAAATAGAATCTAATTTGGTTATTTGGTTATCTTTTATAGCTATTATAGCTAATGGTTTAAGTGTACTTTTGTTAAAAAAGGATTCTAAAATCAATATGAATATGAAGAGTGCTTATTTACATTTATTAACTGATATGTTGGCTAGTGTTGCAGTTTTAATAGGTGGCTTGTTAATGAAATATTATAGTGTTTTTTGGGTTGACAGTGTGTTAACATTTATAATTGCTATATATTTAATATGGATGGGATTCGATTTATTAAAAGATTCTACAAAAGTGTTGATGTTATTTACACCAGCTACCATTCCTATTAAACAGATCGTAAAAGAAATTAATGCTTTTGAATCAATAAAAAATGTACATCACGTTCATGTATGGCAATTAAATGAAGAGGAAATCCATTTAGAAGCTCATATCGATTTTAATGAAGATATAACTTTATCTCAATTCGATGTTATTCTACATAAAATAGAAGATCTAATTTACCATAAATATGATATTAACCATGTAAACATTCAACCTGAATTTAGTAAGGACGATGCCAAAGATATGATTGTTCAGGATTAAAAATACTTATGTTAGTAATAGTTTTGTATTAGTAAGTAGAAGAAATTAAATTTTTATGCTTGATATCCATATTAAATATTTTAATGAATTATCTACTCAAGAACTTTACGATGTTTTACAGTTGCGTAGTGAAGTATTTGTTGTAGAACAGGATTGTGTATACCAAGATATAGATGGAAAGGATAAAAAAGCAATACATGTTTTAGGTTATAAAAACATGAAATTAATAGCTTATACCCGTGTATTTAAACCAGGAGATTATTTTAAAGAAACTAGTATTGGTAGGGTAGTAGTAGCTAAGAATGAACGACAGTTTAAATACGGATATGATATCATGAATGCTTCTATTCAAGTTATTAAAAAACATTTTAATGAAAGCTTAATTAAAATATCAGCTCAATGTTATTTAAAAAATTTTTATAGTAACCTAGGTTTTATACCAAAAGGAGAAGAGTATTTAGAAGATGGCATACTACATATTGCTATGGTAAAATGTTAGTTATTGATTATGTGGGTGATTAATATTTCTACCCTTCTATCATATTTTGGATCACCTCCTAATGGAAATTTTCTTCGCATTCCCATATAACGCATTCGTTTTTTATCTATACCTTTTTTAGCAAAATAATCGTAAACATATTTGGCACGGGCTTCAGAAAGGTTGCGTTTTTTTGTTTTTCTATCTACGGCATCCCTGCTATATTGAGTACAACATACATGGCCTTGAATAGTAAAATAGATATTTTCACGTTCAACAAGAGATTTGGCAATATTTTCCAATATTTTTTTAGATTCTGGAGTCACTGTACTATAACCCGTTTTAAATAAAATATTTTCAAAACGTATTTTATCACCTACTTTAACATCTCCTTTAATAACTTCGGCTGTAGCTTTTTTTTCTTTTTCAACAGATGGTTCAACTTCTACTTTCTTTTTTTCAATTATTGGAGGCTTTGGATTTATTATAATCTCTACCTTTCTATTTAATCCTCTTAGTTTAGAAATATCCTTTTCATCTACAATTTTTAGCAATACTTCACCTTTACCATCTACATTGGTGATTACCGATTCACTTATTTCATGGTTTGAAAAAATAGCCTTAATAGCATCAGCTCTTTGTTGTGAGAGTCTTAAATTATAACTAGGAGCGCCAACATCGTCACAAAAGCCAAAAATAGCTATAGATTCAATATCTACATCAACTAATTTAGAAATAAAAAGCAACAAGCGGTTTTCTTCTGTTGGTATAAGAGTATATTTATCCGTCTCAAAATAAACATCATGTATTATGTTGTTTTGGGATGAAATAAAACCCCAATAAAACATTAATAATATGTAGATAAATAGCTTATTCATGTTAAACAAACAAAGATAAGTTTATAAATATACTATTTTTAATTCTTTAATAAATCTACAAAAATATTACCTTAAATAACTAGAATATAAATTTGATTTATTTAAAATTTCCGCAGCTTTTTTTATAGGCTCATCGTGTATTTTATAGTATTCATATAATCCTTCGCGGTAAACATATCGTTTTACAATTTCATCGGTCAATAATTTTAGTATATAATTCTTATTCTCTTCTAAAACTATAGTTTTAGAAGAATTTAATTGTTGTATTAAAGATTGAAACTCTTTCATAATATTATCATCCAAATCTTCTTTTTGTGCAGATTCCATGGCTTTATAAAGCTTTTTCTCGGTATCGGTTTCAAAAGAAAAATTATTGGTGTTCAAATAATTTTTAAAGTTTGAAAAATCAGATTCACTAAGCTTAAAATTAGTAATATTGGTAATGGTATTATTAAAATAATAATTGGTTGCGTAATCAAAAATTAAATTATCATTAGTTAGCGAGGTTATAATAGGAGCCTTTTTTGAATTACCTAAATTTACATCAGGGAATATGCCACCACCATCAAAAACTTTGCGCCCGTTTTTAGTTTTAAATTCATTATAGTTATCCTGTTTCACCCGTATTGCTTCACCTTTTTCATTTCTGTTCCAGTAATCTAAAGACTGTATGCAACGGCCTGAAGGGGTATAATATCTGGAAATGGTAATTTTTATTTGTGTTCCATATGTTAATGGTTTAGGTCGTTGCACCAAGCCTTTACCAAAACTTCTGGATCCTACAATAACAGCACGGTCTAAATCTTGTAAAGATCCAGATACAATTTCACTAGCCGAGGCACTGCTATCATCTATTAACACCACAAGGGGGATGTCGGTATCTATTGGAGTATTTTTGGTGTAATAGGTGCGGTTATATTTTTTGACTTTAGATTTTGTAGTAACTATTAACTGTCCTTTAGGAACAAATAGATTGACAATATTTACAGCCTCATGCAATAAACCACCAGGGTTTCCTCTTAAATCCAAAATAATGCGCTCTGCACCTTGAGCTTTTAAATCACGCAATGCATAGCGGGTTTCAGAAGAAGCTTTATTGTTAAACTGACTTAAAACAATATAGCCTGTTTTATCATCAATTAATGAAAAATGGGGTACAGCCTTTATTTCAACCTCAGCTCTATTTATAGTTGCTGTTTGGGTTTTTCCCTGTCTTTTGTAGGTAACATTAATAGTGGTTCCAGAGCTTCCCTTAAGGAGGTTGCCAGCATCTTCTTTATAGTCTTCAACAAGGATATCATCAACTTTAACAATTTCATCACCAGCTTTCAAACCAGCTTTATCAGCGGGATAGTCTTTGTAGGGCTCTACAATAACCAATTTGTTTTTATGGGTTCTAACTTTAGCTCCAATGCCTGTGTAATCTCCAGTACTGTTTATTCTGGCAGCCTCAACATCTTGTTCATTCATAAATCTGGTATAAGGATCTAAATCTTCTAACATACTTTTAATGGCGGTATCCATTAAATTCCCTGGATTAGTTTCATCAACATAGTTCATATTGAGTTCTTTAAAAAGCGTAGTAAAAATTTCTATTTGTTTGGCTATTTCAAAGAAATCATTTTTAAAAGCTGTAGTAATTATAAAAAGTAAACTAACTATAATAGGGATTAGAATTCTTTTTTTTAGTAGATTTTTCATGTTTAATATTTATTTTTTAAAAAGAGCCGCTTCGATAATTTCAGTTTAGGCATGTAACAAAGTTTTGCTTATGGGGGCTTCATTTTCACTTCTTTTTTTTCAACCACCTTCTAAACCAAAAGACAGTAATAATAAGTAAAAGGATAAAAGGCCATATATGTAAAATGCCAATAAAAAATATAGACAAACCGTTAAATCCAGATTTTATGGCATTCCACATTTTGTTTCCATAGGAAACGGTAACCCCCATTTCTGAAGTGCGTTTATAAAATTCTATATCTAAGGTACTTAGTGACACTTTGTTTTCAAGATATTTTAAGCGACCTTGTTTGGCTTCTATTTCTTCTCTTATCATAGATAACTCTCGCTCTATTTCCAATATTTCTTTTACGTTTTTTGCTTTAGACAGTAATTCTAAATATCTTTTTTCTAGAGTTTGTTTAGCTTTGAGACGCGCTTCTAAATCGATAAACTCTTCTGTAACATCTTTAGAGGATATTCTTTTAGTATCAAAATAAGAAACTTGTTTACTTATAGAATCCAGTACAATTTTAAAATTATTACTAGGTATTCTTATTGTTAAATGCCTTGTAATGGTATTATAGGATTTGTTTGATCTATCCTCTTGAACAAAGCCTTTGTTTTCTTGTATAGTTTTGTGAATTAGGCTATAGGTTTTATCTAAATCCTGAGTCTCGAAACGCAAAAAAGATTCTTTTATGGTTTTTTGTGGATAAACTTCTTGTCGTGTTGAAACAATTCCGTTAACAGAGGATGCTTTTACATCACTAATAATTTCAGAATCATAAAACAAAGTTTCAGAATTATCAATTTCTTTATTTTCCTTAGAACACATCAAAGGTAAAACAAGTAATAAAAGAGTAATAAATGATTTCATTTGTTTAATTTTATTGTATTATCTAGGCTATACTTCAACTACACTCTGCATTAAAATGTAATTCAATATTAAAAATTTGGTTTAGCATTAAGTTTTATTAAGTCTCCTCTCTAAAATACATTATGCCATAGAAACCTTATCTAAAAATTTATCAAACAAGAGTTTCGTTTTAGAATCAACATCAATAAATTTAGGTTTTTCTTTACCAATGTACAAAATCATAAACGCATATTGAGCCGTAATGTTGTTAAAATAATAGGCTTTATTTAGACGATAAGCCTCACGCATTAAACGCTTTATTCTATTTCTATCTACAGCTCTTTTAAAATGGCGTTTGCTTACAGAAACCCCAGTTTGTGCTTTAATATCATAAATTAGTGGGGTTTTTAAATAGATTAGGCGAAGAGGGAATGCTGTTACCGATTTCCCTTCAGAAAACAATTGCTCAATGAGTTTTTTACTTTTAAGTTTTTCTTTTTTTGGAAATGTATAACGCATATATTGAATTATGAAAACAAAAATAGCAATAAGAATTTGATAAAGGTAGACATAAAGCAGGCCATGATAAATATCATAGTTTATCATTTGCAACAACAGTAATTTAATCGTCTAAAAAAAATGAGAAAGGATCAGTAAAATGGGGTATTTAGATGTAACAAAGCTTTCCAAAAAAAAGGATAGGGCAAATTATATTCATCATTTAATAAATGATATTAAAGCCCTTGATATGATGATTACTCAAGGTTTGATTGAGGAAGAACCTATTAGGGTTGGTGCAGAACAGGAGTTTTGTTTGGTAAACAATCAGTTTTCACCAAGCAATAATTCTTTAGACGTATTGGAAACTATAAATGATTCACACTTTACAACCGAGATAAATAATTATAACCTTGAAGTAAATCTAGATCCGGTTATACTTGAAGGAAAATGCTTTTCGTTGCTTCATAAGCAATTAAAGACATTGATGCAAAAAGCAAAATTATCTGCTAATAAACATAATACCAAAGTTGTATTGGCGGGTATTTTGCCATCCATAATTTTAGAAAACATTACATTAGATAAAATGACGCCCATGCAGCGTTATGAAGTGTTGAATGAAGCTATTAAAGATTCGAGGCGTGAAGATTTCAATATTCACATTAAAGGTGTGGACGAATTGAACTTACTACACGATTCTGTCATGCTTGAGGGTTGCAACACAAGTTTTCAAATGCATCTACAGGTTAACCCAAACAATTTTGTAGACACTTATAATTGGTCACAAGCCATAGCAGGTCCTATATTAAGTGTTTGCACCAATTCGCCATTATTGTTTGGTAAGGAACTTTGGAGCGAGACCAGAATTGCCTTGTTTACACAAAGCATTGATACTAGAGCCAATTCTTATGTGCTAGATGAAAACCTCTCTAGGGTTAGTTTTGGAAGTCAATGGGAAACAGGAAACATTTCTGATATTTTTAAGGATAATATATCCCGCTTTAGAAGCTTTTTAACTACAGCTTATATTAAGGACAGCGTGGATATGATAAATAACGGCGAAATCCCTAAACTAAAAGCCCTTAATCTTCATAACGGAACGGTTTATCCATGGAATAGGGTATGCTATGGGGTTTTTAACAATAAACCACATTTACGAATAGAGAATCGTTACATTCCTTCTGGGCCAACATTGATAGATGAAATAGCCAATATGGCATTTTGGGTTGGTGTAATGATGGGAAAACCTAAAGAATATAACAATATCCATGAGATATGGGACTTTAATGATGTAAAAAGTAATTTTTTCAATGCTGCCAGATATGGTATGGCATCACAATTTTACTGGGACGGTAAATACATTTCAAGCCATAATTTAATTTTAGATAAATTACTTCCCATGGCTTATAAAGGACTCTATAAGTTTGGTATTTCACCAGAAGATGCAAAATATTATTTAAAGGTTATAGAGAATAGGGCAACCTTCTATAATGGATCGGAATGGAATGTTAGAAGCTATAGAAATTTATTGAAGAACTACAAACGTTATGAGGCGCTGCAGATATTAACATCGCATATTTATAAAAAGCAGCAAAAAGGTTATCCGGTTTCAACATGGGAGGTACTCAATAAAAACACCTCACGGATACCTAAAATCAAAAAGACGGTAAAACACATTATGAATACCGATATTTTTACTGTAGATAAAAGCGATAGTATAGAACTGGTGTTAAACATTATGCAATGGAAAGGTATTCACCATTTGCCGGTTACAAACCACGCCAAGAAACTTGAGGGTGTTTTATCATGGAAAGACGTTGAGTTATATGCAGATAAAAAGGAAAAAGCAAACATTTCGGTTAATAGGCTTATGAAAAAAGATATAATAACAGTAAATGAACACAGCCTAATAGAAGATGCCGCAAAGCTTATGGCCAATAATAATATTAGTTTTTTACCTGTAATAAGAAAGAGCCGACTAATAGGATTGATAACAAAAAATGATTTTTAGTATATGGCTCATTTTAATAGGATTATTAAACAAATTAAGGGCTTAAAAAACAGCCCTACCTTGGTTTTTTTTGGTGGCATACATGGCAACGAAAAAGCGGGAATAAATGCTTTAAAAGAGGCGTTAAAGCCGTTTACACAAGATAATATATTGGGTAATATTTATGCCATAGCGGGTAATTTAAAAGCACTTGACGAAAACCAAAGATATCTTGATGAAGATTTAAACAGATTATGGACAAACAATAACATCACTGCTATTAAAAACAAAAAAAAGTTAAACTCAGAGGAGAGAGAGTTGTTAACTTTATTGCAAATTTTAACCCATATTTTAGAAACTAATACACCACCATTTTACTTTATTGATTTGCATACCACTTCAAGCAAGTCTCTACCTTTTATAACTATTAACGATGCATTGATAAACAGAAGGTTTTCCAAGCAATTTCCTGTACCCATAGTTTTGGGTATTGAGGAATATTTAGATGGAGCATTGTTAAGTTACATTAATCAGCTAGGGTATGTTTCTATTGGCTTTGAATCTGGTCAACATGACGACATTCAAGCATTTAGAAATCATGTCGCTTTTATTAACTTAGCGTTGGCCTATACTGGAATAATAAAAGAATTTCATACCGATAAGTTTAAAGCCTATTACCATCAGCTTAAAAACGCAGGCATATACAATACACACTTTTTTGAAATTATAGATTTATACCGTATTTCAAAAAACGATCAATTTAAAATGTGCAATGGATTTGATAGTTTTCAAACCATTCGAAAAGGAGAAAAACTAGCCATTCATGAACAAAGCATTATAACATCACAATACAATGCTAAAATTTTTATGCCTTTATATCAAAAAAAAGGATCAGAGGGTTTTTTTGTTATTAAAAGTATAAACACAATGTTTTTACAGCTATCAGTTTGGTTAAGGCTATTAAAAGCAGATAATTTATTGAGTATCTTACCAGGTATAATTTGGCACAATAAGGAGCAAGGAGTTTTAAAGGTCAATTTAAAAGTAGCCAAATTTTTTGCAAAGCCATTTTTTCATCTTTTAGGCTATCGGAGCAAACAAACAGATGCAACCCATTTATTGTTGTATAACCGTGAGCGGGTGGCTAAGACTGAAATGTATAAAGAAGAACATTGGTATAGATAATATTTACGTTCATTATAGTAAAAAACCACCTTCTAATAAGGTGGTTTTATCCTAATTTTTAAAAAAAATTACATTTTATTATTAACCAAATTTATATCTGCCATTAAACCACTTGGGTCTATTATAACAGATTGTACAGGCTTATTAGTCTTGAAAGAGTAAGTAGGGTAGGCCCATGCCCAATCTTTAATTATGTGAGCAGAGGTTGGTTTTTCGCCACGCATCATTTGCAATGGGATATAAAAGTCTTCGGTACTGCCGTCAGTATATTTAACGGTTACATCTATAGGCATGGGCATTAAACCGATACGTTCTAAAGTAACAGTACTGCCTTCAATTGCTTTCACACCATAATCGATAGTATTTGTGGTTTGAGCAAAATCCATCAAATACCAATCGAGCTCCAAACCAGACACTTTTTCAGCAGTGCGAATAATATCGTTAGGGACAGGGTGTGTAAAAGCAAAATCTTCAAAATATTTTTTTATGGTTTTTTCTTGGTTTTCCTTGCCAATAACATAAGCCAATTGGGCCAAAAACACATAACCTTTATAGTATGCCGAAATGGAATAGGCCTGCCTAAAATTAAACCTGTCGGCATGTGTGGTTTGAGGTTGTTCTTGTCCAGATTTCGCTAAATAGCGATATACATCATAAACACTTTTTGTTTTGTCCTTAAAGCTGTAATTAAGAATGTGGCTCCCTGCAAGTTCCCCAAAATACTCAGTAAAGCCTTCATCCATCCAATAGTGCTTAAGCTCATTTGTAGCCAATAAAAACTGAAACCAGGTATGAGCCATTTCATGAGCGGTAACTCCAAACAAACCATCAAACGTACCTTCACCTAGAATCAAAGTACACATGGCATATTCCATACCTCCATCGCCTCCTTGTATTACAGAATATTGATCGTAAGGATATTTACCAATATTATTGCTATAGAATTGCATAAGTTCAACTGCCTTGGGCTGCAAATTTTTCCAATTTTCTAAATTTTCTTTAGGCATGTTACTTTTATAAAAAAAGCGCAGTAATGGACCATTAGGAACCTTAATGGTATCATGAATATAATTTGGATCTGCAGCCCAAGTAAAATCATGTACATTGGGCGCAATGAAGTGCCATGTTAATTTATCACCTTCAGGACGATATACTGGTCCAGTTTCATAACCATGACCAATTTCGTTGGGGTTTTGTAGGTATCCAGTTGCACCAACAACAAAATCTTTGTCGATAGTTAGCTTAACATCAAAATTACCCCAAACACCATGAAATTCACGCTCAATGTATGGATCGGCATGCCAGCCTTCAAAATCGTATTCAGCTAATTTAGGATACCATTGTGCCATTGATAATGCAACACCTTCATTGTTGTTTCTTCCCGAACGACGAATTTGTACAGGAACTTGGGCATCGAAAAGCATATCAAAAGTTGCGCTTTCACCAGATTGAATTGGATTAGCCAATTCAACTTCCAAGACGGTGCCTACTGTCTCATATTTCAAATCTGCTCCATTTTGTTTTAAGGACTTTACTTTTATATAGCCTATTTCTTCGGGCTTTAAAAGATTAATTCTATCTCCAATTCTCGAATCTGGATCTGGAACGGTTCGTGAATGCACATCCATCTCACTGCCAGGTTGAAAAGCATTAAAATAAAGGTGATAATACACCTTATACAAGATATCGGGTGAATTATTTGTATAGACCAATTGTTGTTTCCCTTTGTATTGATAGTTTTTAACATCTATGTCGATTTCCATTTTATAATCAACATGCTGTTGCCAATACGCTGGTTTTATAGTCGATATTGTCTTTACGTTTGCAATTCCATTTTGGGATTTACAAGATATTCCAGATAAAACAAAACCTAAAAATAAGAACAGGCTATATTTCATGGACTATTGGTTATTTATCAAGTTTGGAGGCCATAATTAAAGCATTGTATGCGTTAACTATTCTACCAGATTTACACAATTCTGAAAATGGTCTTATATCGTTGGTGTCTCCACCTACAACTACTTTAGTCTTAAGGGCCAGACCAGAATCCATGATGATTTTCTTTACCTGAGCAGCACTTAATTTTGGGTAGTATGAACGAATTAATGCAGCTACACCAGCTACAGCAGGTGCCGCCATAGACGTACCACCTTTCGTGCCGTATTCGTTTTCTGGGGTAGTAGAATATACACTAGCTCCAGGAGCAAAAACATCTACGTTTTGTTTACCATAATTTGAAAAGCTAGCAACTAGGTTAGAACCATATTTTGGTGCTAATGCTCCAACCCTAATATAAGAATTTGATACTTCTGGACCGTTATTTAGGTTGTCATCCGGATAGTTTTTTTCAGTATCAACATCATTACTGTCGTTTCCGGCAGCATGTACAAATACCACATCATTTTTAGAGGCATAGGCAATAGCTTCACGTACCCAATCACTGTGAGGTGAAAAACTCTTACCAAAGCTACCGTTAATAATTTTTGCCCCGTTGTCTACAGCGTAACGAATAGCCAATGCCACATCTTTATCATATTCGTCACCATTGGGCACAGCTCTAATGCTCATAATCTCAACATTATTAGCAACGCCATTGGCCCCTAAACCATTATTACGCTCTGCAGCAATAATACCAGCAACGTGCGTACCATGACTTTCACTTTTCTTTACGTGTAAAACATTACCATTGCCGTAACCAACATCAGATAAATCATCTGGGTTATCACCAGTTTTGCGTCCATTAAAATCTTTGTTAAGGTTATAGCTTAGTCTATCATTTATACTTTCTAAATCACTTGCTATTTCTTCAAGAGCCTCTCCAAGAGAATCCAAACCATTGCTAAACATGTATGATGCTATTTGTGCAGCTCTCTTTAAGTCATCATCTTCGGTATTTATTGCATCAACTTCTTTTTTTGTGTAATCCTTTTTACCAAAATGCTTAACAAGAGTTTCGTCAGCTAATTTTATTTGTTGGGATATTTGGTCATACTGTGTTTTTCTGGATGACCATTTTTCAAATTCTTTTTCATATTCGGCAACAGCACCAGCATATTCAGGATTACTTGTGTCTCCACTTGCAATTATACGAACCATTTCCAATTGTTCATCATAGCCGTCTCCTAAAAAGTTCCAGCCATGGATATCATCAATATAACCATTGTTATCATCATCTTTACCATTGTTTGGAATTTCATCTTCATTGGTCCATAACACATCGTTTAAATCTTCGTGATTGATATCGATACCCGAATCAATAACTGCAACAATAACCGATTTTCCCTTTTTGTTTTTAATAATTTCTGAATAAGCTTTATCGACACTCATTCCGGGGATAGTATCTTTTACCAAATCCAAGTGGCCCCAGTTATGTTTTTCAGCTTCTGTTAATTCTGAAACTTTTAATGGCGAAGAGTCAATATTTTCAATTGGAGTTGATACCACTAGTGGCGTGCTTCCGCAGCCGGAAAGTAAAAGGGATATTCCTGCAACGGTTAATAAGGATTGTATTGTTTTCATTATGTGTAATTATTTAATTAAATATTTCTGTTGTTTTAAAAGTATTTTTTAAGCGTACACCCTTATCTGTATGTTGTACGGTAATAATTTCGTTATGGGCATCATGTTCCATAAACAAATAATAGTTTTTGTTAGCTGCAAGATTAAGAAATTTTTCTTTTTCGTTTAACGTTAACAAAGGCCTAGTGTCGTAACCCATAACGTATGGTACAGGTAAATGCCCGGCAGTTGGTAATAGGTCGGCCACAAAAGCAATGGTCTTGTCTTTGTAATGTATTAATGGAATCATTTGCTTTTCGGTATGGCCATCAGCTAAAAAAATATCAAAACCTAATTCTGAGCTTTTAATAAAATCAGTATTGTTTAACCTTACAAAATCAAGCTGGCCACTATCTTCCATAGGTAATAAATTTTCCTTCAAGAAAGATGCTTTTTCCCTTCTATTGGGTTGTGTTGCCCATTGCCAATGGTTTTTATTAGTCCAGAACGTAGCATTTTTAAAGGCGGGTTCGTAACCCGTTTTGTCTTTGTTCCATTGAATACTTCCTCCACAGTGGTCGAAATGTAGATGGGTCATAAAAACGTCGGTCACATCATTTTTATGAAACCCGTATGATGCCAGGGATTTTTCTATGGAATGATTGCCCCATAAATGGTAATAGCCGAAGAATTTATAGGATTGTTTATTGCCCATACCGTTATCGATTAAAATAAGACGTTTGCCATCTTCAATCAAGAGACAGCGTGCCGCAAGATCGATCATATTATTGGCATCGGCTGGATTGGTTTTTTCCCATAAGACTTTAGGTACAACACCAAACATGGCACCTCCATCCAATTTAAAATTGCCCGACTCTATAGGGTAAAAGTTCATAAGGAGCGCAAATTAACAAATATCTATTAAAGGACTAAAAACGTTAAGAATATATTAAGAAAAGATTTTGAAATTAGGTCTTTATCAATAATATCACATCTTTTAAGCGTTTACCAAAATCTAATAAAGCTTTTATTTCCTTAATGCTTGCCAAACGTTCCTTAGCAAATATTAATATAGCCTTTCCGTTAGACTCTACATGGTAATATGGATTGCTTTCAAAGAAATGAATAAGGTCATTACTAAAAAAATCACGAATAGCTTCTTCGTTGTCACCTAAAAGATAAAAACGTTTTGAGAAGTCGGCATGGTCTTCAAATGGAATATCCTTAAACCCAGCAAAAGCATACATTTTTTCTAAAAAGCCTTCTCTGTCCAGAGTAAATTCAGGAATATTGTTTTTTAAGTTGATATGTAGCATGGTGGCATGTATAACTTCTTTTGCTATAAATTCACCTTCTGAAAATTCAATGTCGAACAAGCATATGGTTTTATCTCGATAGGATATTTCGTTATAAATATGGCTAATGTTTTTAGTGTTAAAAAATAAAAAATCGTTTAAAAAATTGACCTTTTTTTGCTTTTTCACATTGTAGACTAGGTCATAATCTTTAGAAAGCGTTTCCATAATGGTTTGCCTACGCGTTAAACTATTTTTAATAAGGTTGGGCACAGGTAATAAACGTCTTAAGGCAAAAGGGTGTTTAGATTTGGTATCATGCATGTCCAAACCAATTACATCAAAATGCCCACCTCTTTTGTTAAATAGTTCCTGATAGCTATACATGTTTTCCATTACGGTATGGTCTACAAATTCACAAAGCGAAAAATCGACAATAATATCTTGATTTTCTGGTATTACATCAAGGCGTTGTTTAAGTCGAAAGTAATTTAAAAAACTACAAAAGTGTTTTACACTAACATAATAGTTATTGGTGTTTTCTTCTTTGTACATAAGAACATTAGGCTTCAACACGTTTCTTATGAACAAACCAAAACTTTTACTAATAATAATATGAATAATAAATGTTGCTATAACTCCGGCGACAATACCCGTAATAAGGCCTACTTTTAAGGTAACGATAAGAGTTATAAAGAAAATTACAAGTTGTTCCTTGCCAATTGAGAAAATTTTCGTGATAACATTAGGCGATGCCAATTTATACCCTGTATAAACCAGGATAGCCATCAAAGCGGGCAATGGTATTCTAGTTAGTTGAGTGCTAAATAACACAATAAAAAGAACAAGAAACAGCGCATGGAAAAAATTGGCCGATCTATTAGTGGCGCCGTTATTAACGTTTACCGAACTTCTTGCAATAACCGTCACTACGTTAAGGCCGCCTAAAAAACCACTGCCCACAGTTGCCAACCCTAAAGCTTTTAAATCCTTGTTTACATTAGACCTCCTTTTTTCTGGATCCAATTTATCTACTGCTTTTATACTTAATAACGATTCTATACTGGCAATAAGTGTTAGTGCCAGTACACTTCCCCAAAACGATAACGTAGATACTTTACTAAAATTTGGAACGGGTATGTCTGAAATAATATGTTGAATAGTAGGTATGCCAGTTATCATATATTCTTTTGAAATGGGGTTTTGTTCATGTAACACCAATTCGAAATAGTAACTAAATCCAATAGACAAAATAACAATCCACATAGGAGCAGGAATAAGTTGTAAATACTTATTTCGAAGTTTAGAATAAAACAACATGATGGATAAACTAATAACACCTGCTAATGCTGCAAAAATGAGACCTTTATTTTCATAGTGCAAAGCATCATTAACACTAAATGGTATTTCTATGAGATAGTCTAGAGTGTCATCACGCTTAATTCTATGGGCTAGCATGATGTGAAACTGTTTTCCCAATATAATAAGCCCTATTGCAGCCAACATACCTTGAATAGCTGAAGAAGGAAAAAAATCAGCCAATGTACCCATTCTAAAAAAGCCCAATAGGATTAAAAAAACTCCAGAAAAAACAATAGCAATATAAGCTGATTCCAAACCTAGAGCAGTAATAGCTATTAAGATAACACCAACCAAACCATTTCCAGGTCCGGCAATGGTAACATGACTTCCACCTAAAATAGAAACAATAATACCACCTATAACTGCCGAAATTATTCCTGCTATTGGCGGTGCATCACTTGCCATGGCAAGTCCGAGCCCTAAGGGTAAGGCTATGAGGCTTACTACAAAACCAGAGAATATATTTTTTGGAATTGCCTTAAAAAAAGCTTTGATGTTATTTTTTTTCGGACTCATTGAAGAATTAATACATCGGTTGGCAACTCGGTTAAAATATGTTCTATATCATGAGGAAATAAGCGATCCCAAAAGGTCATTCTACTTGGAGCGTTCATTACTAATAAATCGGCTCGGGACACTTGTGCATAATGACCAATGGAGTATCCTTGTTTTCCAAAAATAGGTTGGGATTTTATGAGCATGTTTTCAGTATATTGCTTCGGGATACTCTCAACAATTTCCTTTATCCTCGAGTTTTCCCTAAGCTTAATACGCTCTTTTATGATATTGGCTCGCCGCAATGATTTGTCATCATCAACCTTAACAGCTATGGCATCTTGTTTAATTTCTTCTACGATGGTAACTCTTTCAGCATCAAGCATTTTTGCCACATAAAATGCACAGGTAATGGTGTTTTTAGTCTTTGGGTCTTTTAAACCGTTTACAACAATATGCTTGCAAGGCACCCTTTTAACAGAAGGCTTTATTAACAGTAGCACAGAGCAATTAGCTTGTCTGGTAATTTTTCGCGCAATGGAACCTACATAATATTTTAAAAATCGTTCTCGTTGCACTGCTCCAAGAATGAGCAGGTCTATTTCTTTTTCTTCACATGTAGATAAAATAACCTCAACGGGATTACCAGGTTTGAAAACGACCTCATAATCTAAAAGGTCTTTCTTAAAAGCGCTAAGAATGACTTTAAAGGCTTTTATTTTATCATCGGAAGCCTCTCCAACGTGGACTAAGAATAACTTAGACTTAAAGAAAACGGACAGTCTAGCTGCCTCAAATAGGTTTGCCTTTAAATTGGGCGAAAATGCCACCCCAATACCAATACTTTTAAAAGGTTTTAAAACCAAAATGCTAAATACTTTTTATTCTGAAATCTGAAAGATACTATTTTTTAAAAAAACTAAATCAACCGTTTTGTTTAAATTAGTGCTTTTAATAAAACAGAAAACAATATGATAGAGCTAGCAGGAATTATAATTTTAGGCATATTAGCACAATGGGTTGCATGGAAATTTAAGATTCCTGCAATTCTTCCGTTAATTATAATTGGGTTGTTGGTTGGACCTATTGCAGCTGAATACATTTCGGATGATGGAAGCAAATGGATTGAACCTATTTGGAATGGAAGTAAAGGGCTTTTCCCCGGCGATGGTCTGTACTATTTTGTCTCACTAGCCATTAGTATTATCCTTTTTGAAGGAGGCCTGACTTTAAAACGGTCTGAAATAAAAACGCTTGGGCCAGTCATTACTAAACTAATAACTCTGGGCTCTGCCGTTACGTTTTTTGGAGCTGGAATCTTGGCTTACTTTATTTTTGATTTAAGTTGGGAAATATCTTTTTTATTTTCAGGACTTATAATTGTTACTGGCCCTACTGTTATTACACCTATTCTTCGAAATATTCCATTAAAAAAGGATGTGTCTGCCGTTTTGAAATGGGAAGGGATATTAATTGATCCTATTGGAGCGTTAGTTGCGGTATTGGTATTTGAGTTTATTAGTGTTGAAGGGGATAGCGGTTTTACAAAAACGGCATTGGTGGAGTTTGGTAAAATCATTCTTTTTGGGACCACTTTTGGATTTACATTTGCCCATGCCCTGGCATTTGTTATCAATAAAAAACTTATTCCACATTATTTATTGAATGTCGTTTCACTTTCCACGGTGTTATTAGTGTTTGTTGAGTCTGAAATTTTTGCCCACGAATCTGGATTACTGGCTGTTGTGGTTATGGGAATGGTTTTGGGCAATAGTAAACTTAACAATATTAAAGAGCTTTTATATTTTAAGGAGTCCTTAAGTGTTTTGCTTATCTCTATTCTATTTATTCTTTTGGCAGCTAATATCAATATAGAAGATTTAATGCTGTTATACACTTGGAAAACAGGAGCTATTTTCTTAGCGGTAATACTTTTAGTAAGGCCACTTGCTGTCTTTTTAAGTACAGCAGGTTCAAAACTTAAATTTAATGAAAAGCTTTTTATAAGTTGGGTAGGGCCAAGAGGAATTGTTGCTGCTGGAATCGCGTCGCTTTTTGGAAGTAAATTGATCAAGCAAGGTGTTTCAGGTGCAGAATACATTACCCCATTGGTATTTATGATTGTACTTGGGACCGTTTTATTGAATGCAACTACGGCAAGGTTATTTGCTAAATTAATAGGTGTGTTTTTAAAAAAATCGGAAGGAATATTAATAATTGGAGCTTCAAAAACTTCAAGATTGATAGGTCATTACCTTGTATCTAATGGCAGACATGTGGTATTAATAGATAGCAACGAGCGTAATGTTGAAAAAGCTAAGGAAATGGATCTTGAGGCTATAACCACGAATATTTTTTCAGACACAATATTTGATAATATCGAATTAAATGATATGGGCTATTTAATGGCCTTAACAGGTAATTCTGACATTAATAAATATGCTATTAACAAATTTGGAAAGCAATTTGGAGAAAATGGATCTTTTAGACTGGTAACCATCCAAGAGATGCTAGACGATAGCAACAATCCAAGAGAAGGTTTGTTTTCGCATACTGATGATTACAATGCTTTAATGGAACTAACAGGTAAATATCCTTCCATACAGGAAATTGAATTACAAGACAAAGAGCATTATATTAAGCTTATTGAAATTACCAACAAGGATAAAGACATGATTCCTTTATTTATTAAAGATTTAGAAGGAGAATTACACATTATATCTTCATACAACTTAGAAATAGAGACTATTAAAAAAGGATTTCAACTAGTTTATTTGGGAAAGCCTTTTGATATGGAACAGGTACAAAAATTAACTTAATGATACCTCAAAAAATATATCATATTGATGCGTTTGCCAATAAGGTTTTTTCTGGAAATCCAGCAGCCGTTTGTCCGTTAGACCAATGGCTTGATGATGCTATTTTACAAAGCATAGCTATGGAAAATAACCTACCAGAAACCGCCTTTTATGTTAAGCAAGACAATCGTTTTGAAATAAGATGGTTTACACCAAAAGTTGAAGTCGACCTATGTGGACACGCTACATTGGCCGCCGCATTTGTATTGTTCAATTATGAAAACCACGAGACTGATACCATTCAATTTTATTCACCGCGGAGTGGAACATTAATAGTAACTAAACAAGAAAGATTATTGACCCTCAACTTTCCTGCAGATACAATTGAAGACACTACTTTAACCAATGAGATTAATAATTGTTTTAATATTAAACCCAAAAAGATTTTTAAGGGAAAAACGGATTACCTATTGGTATTTGAGAATGAGGAACAAATAAAAATGCTAAAACCTCTATTCGGTGAGATTTCAAAATTAAAAGTTCGTGGCGTCATAGTAACCGCAAAAGGCAATCAAACCGATTTTGTTTCACGTTTTTTTGCACCTCAATCAGGCATTGATGAAGATCCTGTAACGGGATCGGCACATACTACACTAACACCTTATTGGTCTAAACAGTTGGGTAAAACGGAATTAACAGCAATACAATTATCGAATAGAAAAGGACGTTTAGAATGCCGTTATTTAGGTAATAGGGTAGAGATTAGTGGGCAATGTAGGCCATATTTAATTGGTGAGATTTATTTTGGTTAGTCTGTGAAACAAAAGGCTCAATTTTTAAATTGAGCCTTTATAGGTTTTAGGTCTAAGCCATAATATGCAATTCAGTAAACTCTTTGGTAAGTATTAAGGTATTATCACCGTTAAGTTTTATATCCTTAAAGGCAATTTCTTCATTATCTACCTGTACCTTTGAAATTTTAAAAGGCAATCCATGAAGACTTATTTTAAAAGTTTTATAAGAGGTGATATATTTACCAGACTTATGTTGTTGGATAATCAATTCGTTCTTCTTTCCAGATAATTTAAAAGTTCTTAAACTATATCTCCCTTTTATATAATCGTAACCATCGGTAGCATCTTCATAAACCTCTGAAGTTTCTTTGCCTAGTTTGTAATACACATCCAATAACAATTCATCAATCACTTTTTCGCCAACATATTGTTGAATAGGATACTTAGGGACAATAGCACCTTCCTTAACAAAAATAGGCATGCTATCTAAATCTGCATCAACCCATACCTCCTGGCCGCCAATCACAACATCATCAGTCCAGAAATTGTACCACAATCCATTGGGAACATACATGCGACGTCCTTTTTGATTTGGTGCATTAACGGGACAAACCAGAATTTTTTCGCCAAAAATAAACTCATCATTTCTATAATGCGTTTGAGGGTCTTCTTGATCGTATAATA
This sequence comes from Aestuariivivens sp. NBU2969, assembly GCF_019931125.1. Taxonomy (NCBI): domain Bacteria; kingdom Pseudomonadati; phylum Bacteroidota; class Flavobacteriia; order Flavobacteriales; family Flavobacteriaceae; genus Aestuariivivens; species Aestuariivivens sp. NBU2969. The sequence continues at coordinate 51,853 of NZ_JAIOUU010000005.1, read as the reverse complement.
CCAATGATTTTAAAATAGGAATACCTTCTTCGGCATAACGCCAAAAGGCGGTATACAAATAGGGTAATAATTGATACCTTAATTCAATAAATTTCTTAACCACCTTGGTAATGTTATCACCAAAAGCCCAAGGCTCTTGATCACCATGGTCGCCAGAAGAGTGTGTTCTACAGAACGGATGGAAAATACCCAACTGGATCCAGCGAGCGTAGAGTTCGCCATTAGGTTGTTCGGCAAAACCACCTATATCTGATCCCACAAAGGAAAATCCAGACATAGCCATACGTTGCGCTTGCAGGTTGGCTATATTAAGATGATCCCAAGAAGCTACATTGTCTCCTGTCCAGCTGGAGGTGTACCGTTGTGTGCCTGAATAAGCAGCTCTAGTAATGACAAACGGACGCTTTGGGTAGGAAAACTTTTTTAAACCTTGATAAGTTGCCCTGGCCATTTGCATACCATAAACGTTGTGTGCCTTTCTATGGCTACAAGGGTTACCATCATAATCATGACGTACATCGTTAGGAAATGTTTTTCCGGGGACGTCCATTACAGCGGGTTCATTCATATCGTTCCAAACACCTTTAACCCCTATATCTTCAATAAGTTCCTTGAATAATCCAGACCACCATTCTCTTACCTCTGCTCGTGTAAAATCTGGGAAGTAACATTCTCCAGGCCATACTTTTCCTTTCATATAAGGGCCATCGGCACGTTTACAAAAATAATCTTTTTCCAGACCTTCTTTAAACACACTGTAATCCATGTCTATTTTAATACCCGGATCTATTATAACAATGGTCTTAAAACCGTCGTCAGCTAATTCTTTAACCATACGCTTAGGGTCTGGAAAGTATTCATCACTCCAAGTAAAACATCGAAACCCTTGCATGTAGTCAATATCTAAGTATATAGCATCGCAAGGAATTTGTAGTTCCCTAAACTTAGCCGCAATATCTTTTACATTAGATTCTGGATAATAGCTCCACTTGCATTGGTGATAACCCAAAGCCCAAAGTGGAGGAAGAGCATGAGGCTTGCCAGTTAGATCAGTGTAATTGGCTACTACTTCACTCATTTCCGGACCATAAATAAAGTAGTAGTTCATTTCACCACCATGTGCCCAAAAGCTAGTAACATTCCTGCGTTCCTGACAAAAATCGAAAAAGGTTTTAAAGGTATTGTCAAAAAAGATACCATAGGCTTTTTTGTTGTGCAATCCCGTGTAAAACGGAATGGCTTTGTAAATAGGGTCGGTGTCCCTGCCATAAGCATACGAATCGGTCACCCAATTTTCAAAACGCTTGCCTTTTAGGTTATTATCTACGGGTTTATCCCCTAAACCGTAATAACTTTCCCCTGGTTGTGCCGTTTTGGACATTTTAACAACATCGCCACCCAGTTCATAACTTTCTTCCCAATGGAAACCCAGCTCATCTTCACAAATGAGTGCATTGTCTTTTCTATCAAAAATAGAGATTCTTACATCTGGTTTTGAAATATGGCAAATAAGTTTTGAAGTCGTAATCCTATAATAGTCTTCATCTTCAGAGACTTCAAGGTGATTATAGCCTCTACTGGCATATTTGGTGATGGCATAAGAGAAATCATTATCAAAACTACCCGAAGTTGTATATCTAAAGCGCAAAATACTATCCCGACGTACGGTTACCTGCAAAATAACACCATTTATGGTTTCAAATGATAATACATTAAGGTTCTTTTTGTATGAAATTATTTTGGAAGGAAATAGGTTCCCTTTATGTTCAAGTTCTGTATTTAATATCATAATTAACGAGTTAATTAATCCACGAAAGTAACAAATATATTAGGTTTTAGGCCTTTATATTTGGTAAAAATATCGCTAATTATTTGCGTTAAGACCAAACAATTAGAGATATAATTATAAAAGTATCAATTGATTAAGTTTTAAATTGAAAAATAGCAACTGCAAGTGGGGGCAGTTTTATTTTTGCAGAAAACGGTTTTCCGTTCCACGATTCTTTTTTAATGGTTAAAACACGCTTGTTGGATATACCGCTGCCGCCAAATTCAGAATTATCGCTATTAAAAACCTCTTTTAGTTTGCTGCCAACAGGAAGACCTATCTTATAATTTTCCCTTACAGTTGGGGTTAGGTTGCACACTACTATAATATCTTGTTTAGGGTCTTTACCCTTCCGTATATAGGACATGACACAGTTTTGGTGGTCATCATAACTAATCCATTCAAAACCATCATGGCTAAATTGTTTTTCAAACAAGGCTGGAGTTTCTCGGTAAAATGTATTAAGCGCCTTAAAAAAGCTTTGAAATTTTTGATGAGGTTCAAAGTCCAATAAATTCCAATCCAAACTACTTTGAAAATCCCATTCCTTGTATTGACCAAACTCACCCCCCATAAAGAGTAGGTTTGTCCCTGGGTGGGTAAACATATAGCTATATAATAAGCGAAGGTTGGCAAATCGTTGCCATTGGTCGCCTGGCATTCTACCTAAAATTGAGTTTTTACCATACACCACTTCATCATGTGATAGCGGTAACATGAAATTTTCGGTAAAGGCATATGCCAAACTAAAAGTGATATCGTTTTGATGATACTGCCTATAAATAGGGTCTTTTTTAAAGTATTCTAAAGTATCATGCATCCAACCCATCATCCATTTCATGCCAAACCCTAATCCGCCTAAAAACACAGGCTTGGAAACGCCTGGAAATGCGGTCGATTCTTCAGCAATGGTTTGAACATCAGGAAAAGATTTATATACCTCTTCATTCAATTCTTTTAAAAAAGCTATAGCTTCTAGGTTTTCCCTGCCACCATACATATTTGGTTCCCATTGTCCGTCTTCTCTAGAGTAATCTAAAAACAACATAGAGGCCACGGCATCAACCCGTAAACCATCGGCATGGTATTGATCCAACCAAAATATAGCATTACTTATTAAAAAAGATTTAACTTCGTTACGGCCATAATTAAAAATTAAACTTTTCCAATCTTGATGATACCCCTTTCTTGGGTCTGGGTGTTCGTATAAATGAGATCCATCAAAGAACCCTAATCCATGAGCATCTTCAGGGAAATGTGAAGGTACCCAGTCTAAGATTATACCTATATTGTTTTGGTGTAGCTTATCGACTAGATATTTGAATTCTTCGGGATATCCAAAGCGTGATGAGGGAGCAAAATAACCTGTTATTTGGTAGCCCCAAGAAGGATCGTATGGAAATTCCATAATGGGCATGAATTCCACATGGGTAAAATTCATGTCCTTCACATAGTTTACAAGATCATCGGCCAACTCGAAGTATGATAAATACCGATCTTCTTCCACCTGTTTTTTCCATGATCCCAAATGCACTTCGTAAACTGAATATGGCGCATCCAAAGCATTATGGTTTTTACGCTTTTTCATCCATTGCACGTCTTTCCACTTATAGTCGTCGTCCCAAATAATTGAAGCTGTTTTTGGTGGATGTTCGGAACGCCTGGCATAAGGGTCCGCCTTTTCGGTAACAACACCATTGTGGTGGGAATGAATCTTGTATTTGTATAAATTACCTTTGCCCACATGAGGGATAAAACCTTCCCAAATGCCCGAGGCATCCCATCGCACATTAAGCTGATGTTCATCGCCTTTCCAATAATTGAAGTCTCCTACAACTGTCACTAGTTTGGCGCTTGGTGCCCATACGGCAAAATAAGTTCCTTGAATACCGTCAACAGCAAGTGGATGCGATCCAAACTTTTCAAATAAGCGGTAATGCTTGCCTGCTTTAAAAAGGGTTATATCAAAATCACTAAAAAGGCTATGTGTTATTACGTTTGTCATAAATTAAATTACCGTTCCGTTAGGGATAACGGCACCTTTTTTAATAACGATAATGCCATCTCTTACTGCATAGGTGTCAGTTTCGGTATCCTCTAAATGTTTTCCCCCATTAATACGTACATCATCACCAATACGACAGTTTTTGTCAATAATAGCATTTTTAATGAAACAGCGCTTGCCTATTCCTGTAAGGATTTCAACTTCATTTCTATCAATGGTCAGAATGTTTTCATAGTAATCGCATCCCATCATATAAGTATTTATTATCGTTGATTCCTCACCAATCCTAGAACGAATACCTATAACAGATTGCTCTATTTTTGCTGCATTAATGATACAACCTTCAGCAATAACAGCTTTTTCCAGCATGGTTCCCGACACCTTAGAAGTTGGTAGCATACGCGCTCTTGTATAAATGCGCTTATTTTTATCGTATAAATCGAATTTAGGGAGGTCTTCTGTAAGCCCGATATTGGCTTCAAAAAACGATTCAATAGTACCTATATCAGTCCAATAGCCTTCATATTGATAACTAAGGGTTTTGTGTTTTTCAATATTTTGAGGAATAATTTCCTTACCGAAATCAATGGTGGAATCGTCCTTCATTAATTCTATCAATAAATCCCTGTTAAAGATATAAATACCCATTGACGCCAAATAATTTCGACCTTGGTCTTTCATCTCATCACTAACGTCTGATGTCCAATCGGGCAGCAAGCTGGCATCTGGTTTTTCAATGAAAGAGGTAATGATATTGTTTTCATCCGATTTTAATATACCAAACCCTGTAGCATCTTTAGCATTTACTGGAATAGTAGCGATAGATATTTCAGCACCACTTTCTTCGTGGGCCTGTATCATTTTATCATAATCCATTTGGTACAATTGATCACCCGAAAGGATTAGGGCATATTCAAAATCATGTCTTGTAATGTGTTGCATACTTTGTCTAACAGCATCAGCAGTACCCTGAAACCATCCCTTGTTTTGAGGAGTTTGTTCGGCTGCTAATACATCGACAAATGCAGAACTAAAAAAGCTAAAATGGTAGGTGTTTTTTATATGACGGTTCAATGAAGCAGAATTAAACTGTGTTAGAACATAAATGCGTTTAATATCTGCATTAATACAGTTAGAAATAGGAATGTCAACCAATCTATATTTTCCAGCTATGGGAACAGCTGGTTTAGATCTTTGCTCGGTTAATGGGTGCAATCTGCTACCTTGGCCACCCCCTAAAATTATGGATAATACTTTATCATTTATCATGGCTATTAGTTTATTGATTTATATAAATTGATATATTGTTTTGCAGAAGCATCCCAGGAATGGTCAATCTTCATAATTTTTGTTCTTATAGCTTTGAAATCGTTTTGGTTTTCATAAAGTTGTGCCCCTCGGCCAATGGCATTGGTTATTTCATCTATAGTTACATTGTTGTGGCAAATCCCAAATCCGTTTGGGTTAGAAATATCTATAACCGTGTCCTTTAAGCCGCCAATACTGCGTACAATAGGGATGGTGCCATAGCGAAGTGAGTACATTTGGTTTAATCCGCAAGGTTCTACCCGAGAAGGCATTAACAGAAAATCGGCCCCAGCATAGATAATATGGGACAATTTTTCGTCATAACCAATGTAAGCGTTATAACGGCCTTGAAACGTTTCTTTTAAGGCTTCTAATTGGGTTTCGGTATCTTTATTTCCAGAACCCAACAACAAAATGGAAATATTGGGGTTTTGTAAAGCTATTTTAAAGGTTTCAGGAAACAAATCAGAACCTTTTTCGCCAACTAAGCGACCAATAAAAGAGAATAATGGCTTACTACTATCTAAATTGAAGGTATCACACAGGTATTTTTTATTAGCTTTTTTTCCGGAAACTATGGTTTTATCAGAATAATTTTTTACAATATAATCGTCGGTTTCGGGATTCCAAACCCTAGTATCTATGCCATTTAAAATACCAACACACTTAGCGCTTTCATCTGCTAGTAAACTCTCTAAACCATTGGCGTGGGTTTTTAATTCTTCCATATAACTTGGCGATACCGTGGTGACTCGCCATGCACATTTAATAGCTGCTGCTAATGGGTTTATTTGACCGCCCCAATCTAACAGACCTACATTATTAAAATTAAAAGACGGTATTAAATTTACGTTATCGTGTGAAAACCAACCTTGGTATTGGGCGTTGTGTATTGTTAGTATATTTGGAATTTTTCTAAAGGCTTCATATTTATGGCATTCCTGAAGCATAAATGGTGTTAACCCTGTGTGATGATCATGACAGTGGATAATTTCGGGTAAAGTTTCCCATTTAAGCATCCAATCTAAAGCGGCAATCTGAAAGGCCATAAAACGTTTGGTGTCATCTAAAGAATACACATAATCCTTAAATACCAATTCTGGAACATCAACAAAAAATATATCAAAATCTAACCTGTTTTCTTTCAGCTTTAAAATTTTGAAGCTGTACTGCTCATCACCTAAATCTAATTTAGATTCAAAAATTGGAGTGAAGTCATTTTCTCTTGTAAAATTTACATCATAAAAAGGCATGATGACCTGTGATAATGTGTCGGCATTATTTTGGTATTTGGGCAAAGCACCAACAACATCAGCAAGTCCGCCAACTTTGGCAACAGGGTAGCATTCAGCACTTATGTGAATTATATTCATTTAATAAATGTATGTGTCTTTAAACATACAAAATTATTGTATACTTTTTTGGCTGGAACTATATTTTTGAGGAAAATAAACCTTTTTGTGCTATTGGTTAATAATATCCTTAAAAACAAGATTTTATTAATCAAACTCTTACAATAATCGTAATTGTACAATAGGCAAAATCGAAAACTTAATTTAAAGATTATCAATAAGATAATATGCCTAGCCGACTTGGTTAATCATTAAGTTTTAAAACAGCCATAAAGGCTTGCTGTGGGATTTCAACATTTCCAACTTGACGCATACGCTTTTTCCCTTTTTTCTGTTTTTCCAAAAGTTTACGCTTACGTGATATATCACCCCCATAACATTTTGCAGTAACGTCTTTGCGAAGTGCTTTAATGGTTTCCCTTGAAATGATTTTAGCGCCAATGGCCGCTTGAACTGGAATGTCGAATTGTTGACGCGGAATAAGCTCTTTTAGCTTCTCACACATTTTTTTTCCAATGTTTTGGGCGTTATCGGCATGTATTAAAGCCGAAAGTGCATCAACGGGCTGGGCGTTCAATAAAATATCGACACGCACCAATTTTGATGTACGCATTCCAATAGGGTGATAATCAAAAGAGGCATAGCCTTTTGAAACCGTTTTTAAGCGATCGTAAAAATCAAAAACAATTTCGGCCAAAGGCATATCGAAATTAAGCTCTACACGGTCTTGTGTTAAATAGGTTTGATTGGTTATCATGCCTCGCTTTTCAATACATAAGCTCATCACGTTGCCCACAAAATCGGCTTTAGTAATGATGGTCGCTTTTATATAAGGTTCTTCCACACGATCTAAAGTTGAAGGGTCTGGTAGATCAGAAGGGTTGTTAACAATTATAATGTCGTCTGGATATTTTTTGGTAAAGGCGTGGTAAGACACGTTGGGCACCGTAGTAATTACTGTCATGTCAAACTCACGTTCCAATCGCTCTTGAATAATTTCCATGTGGAGCATACCCAAGAATCCACAACGGAAACCGAAGCCTAAAGCAGCCGAACTTTCAGGCTGAAAAACCAAAGAGGCGTCGTTAAGTTGTAGTTTTTCCATTGAAGCACGAAGCTCTTCATAATCCTCGGTGTCTACAGGGTAAATACCTGCAAAGACCATGGGTTTTACATCTTCGAAGCCTGAAATGGCATTTTTTGTTGGGTTTTTGGCATCGGTAATCGTATCCCCTACTTTAACTTCTTTAGCCTCTTTTATGCCGGTTATTACATAGCCAACATCTCCTGCCTTAATTTCATTTTTAGGCAATTGTTTGAGTTTAAGAGTGCCTACTTCATCGGCATAATAATTTTTGCCTGTAGCGATAAATTTAATGTGTTGACCTTTTTTTATAGAGCCATTAATAACCCTAAAATAGGTCTCTACGCCACGAAAGGAATTGTAAACCGAATCGAAAATAAGGGCTTGTAAGGGCTCGTCTGGATTACCTTTAGGTGCAGGAATTCGCTCTATAACAGCTGCCAACACATTATCTACTCCAAACCCCGTTTTACCACTCGCGTGGATAACATCGTCTGGGTCGCAACCCAACAAATCCACAATATCATCGGTAACCTCTTCTGGGTTAGCACTAGGCAAATCCACTTTATTTAAAATAGGGATAATTTCCAAATCATTTTCTAAGGCTAAATACAAGTTGGAAATGGTTTGTGCTTGAATGCTTTGGGCGGCGTCGACAATAAGTAAAGCACCTTCACAAGCAGCAATGGAACGGGACACTTCGTAGCTAAAATCGACGTGGCCTGGGGTATCGATAAGATTCAATACATATTGCTCGCCTTTATACACATAATCCATTTGTATAGCGTGTGATTTTATAGTAATGCCACGTTCGCGCTCCAAGTCCATATTATCGAGTAACTGATCCTGTTTTTCCCTATCGGTTACTGAACCCGTAAAATCCAACAAGCGATCTGCAAGAGTGCTCTTCCCATGATCGATATGTGCTATTATGCAAAAGTTTCTAATGTGCTTCATGTGTGAATCTATGCCTAGATTGAATTTGCAAATATAGCTGATTTTTTGTTGTTGCAGTTCAGTTTTTAAGGTAATGGCAAGCCATTCAACAAAAAACTGTAATTTTGCACTCCAATTTAAATTAAGTGGTAAAAATAGACAACATAGAACTTCCCGATTTTCCATTGCTTTTAGCGCCTATGGAAGATGTTAGTGATCCGCCTTTTCGTGCGCTTTGTAAGGAGCAGGGCGCGGATGTGGTATATACCGAGTTTGTGTCCAGTGAAGGTTTAATACGTAATGCGGCCAAAAGCGTTATGAAGTTGGATATTTATGAAAAAGAGCGTCCAGTAGGGATCCAGATATTTGGGGCTAATTTGGATAGCATGTTGCAGACTATTGATATTGTTGAAAAATCTAACCCCGATATTATTGATATCAATTTCGGGTGTCCCGTAAAAAAAGTGGTAAGCAAGGGCGCAGGCGCAGGCATTTTAAAAGATGTTTGCTTAATGGAAAAATTAACTGCCGAAATGGTAAAGCGCACCAGCTTGCCCATTACCGTAAAAACTCGTTTGGGTTGGGATCATGATTCCATAAAAATTGTGGAGGTTGCAGAGCGACTTCAAGATGTGGGCTGCAAAGCTATTGCCATTCATGGACGTACAAGAGCCCAAATGTATAAGGGAAATGCCGATTGGAAACCTATTGCTGATGTAAAAAACAACCCACGTATGCATATCCCCGTATTTGGTAATGGCGACGTAGATACACCGGAAAAAGCAGCTGAAATGCGTGACAGCTATGGATTGGACGGTGCCATGATAGGCCGGGCGAGTATAGGTAACCCTTGGTTTTTTAAACAAGTTAAACATTATTTTAAAACAGGAGAACATTTACCACCTATTTCCTTGGCAGAGCGTGTAGAAGCGGCACGCCGACATCTGCAAATGGCAATAAACTGGAAAGGAGAAATCTTAGGGGTTTTTGAAACCCGTAGGCATTACACTAATTATTTTAAGGGCATTCCACATTTCAAGGAATACCGAACCAAAATGGTGACCAGTGATGATTCAAAAGATGTATTTGCTGTTTTTGACGAGGTTCTGGAAAAATTTAGTGATTACCAATTTACTGACTAACCTAATCTTGAGGGTTGGGGTGAAAATCCGACTAGCATGCGATGTTTTGAGAACCTCAGACACCGAAGGCGGTGTTAAAAAATCAATAATCCTGTACCAAATTTTTCGTAATCCTTGCCGATGCTATTTTTGAAGCTATTACACCTAAAACCGAAATAGTAAAAAACACGATAAAAACGTTAATGATTTTTATTTTTACTGGATAAGGCAACGAAGCTGTTATAAAAAATTTCAACCCCATAGGACCGTATAATTGATTTAATGTAAGTAACAAACCAACAGCAATTCCAATTACCCCGCCTATAATACTCATTAAGCTGCCTTGAAGGAAAAAAATGTTACGAATATCTTTTAAGGTAGCACCAAGGTTAAATAGGGTGTTTAGGGTTTTCTTTTTGTCTAAAATCATCATAATTATCGATCCAATAACATTAAAAAGAGCTATAATCAACACCAATGTAAAAATGAGATAGACCGCTAGATTTTCAGTGTTCAGCATTTTATATAAAGCATCATTTAATTGTGCCCTATTTTTAAGCACGACCTTATCACCTAACACAGCTTGAATTTGCTCTCTTACCCAAGCTTCATCAGTATCTTCCTTAAGCTTAAATTCTATAGCTGAAATTTGATTGTGCTTGTAGTTCAATAAATGCTGTGCTAAACTTAAGGAGGCAAATACATAAGTGTCGTTTAGGCTTTCATTGATAGAAAACACTCCAACATTAACAGCGCTAACGGTATTGAACGCTTTTTCAACTGAGTTGATTTGCCCTTTACCAGGTTTGGGCACATAGATGTTAATATCCTTATTGTAATCCAATACGCCAAAAGACAGGCTATTGGAAATACCAGAACCAACAACAATTTGATTGGTTTTTTCCTGCAACCAATTACCCTGTTCCAATATTGAATCGATTTCATTGACTCGCTTAAAATTATCATCTATTCCTTTTATAGAAGCGCTTGGGTAGGATTTGTCGTTTGACTGAATAAAAATACGTTCCTCCACAATTTTTGAAAAAATCACAATGTCTTCAATTTTAGATAGTTTCACAGCTTCTTCATCATTTAAAATAAATGATTTTCCATTGGCAGCTACGGCTTTTAAATCAGGATCGATGATAGTTGAAAATTGAAGTGTAAAATCCTTTAACCCTGCAAACCCTGACAGCACAATAAACAGGGATGCAGCACCTAAAACAACACCAATTAATGCGATATAAGATATAATGTTAATGGCGTTGTTAGTACTTTTAGAACGCAAGTAACGCTTTGCTATGTATAGGGAAACATTCAACTAAGATTTTTTTCTTTTGCCGAGCAAATCAGGATTGTTAATGGGATTCTCCTTTCCTTTTAGGGATTGCTCTATTTTGTCTATATATTCTAAAGAGTCATCTATAAAGAACTCAAGCTGGGGCATGCGTCTTAATTGGTGTTTAGTGCGTTGTGCCAACTCGTGCTTTATTAAAGAAGCGTTAGCGGTGATGCCTTTTAAAATTTCGACTCCTTTGTGGTTGGGAAACACACTTACGTATACCTTAGCAATCGATAAGTCTACAATAACCTTGACTTTTGATACCGAAATTAAAACACCTCTCATACCGCCTTGCGTGGCAGCATATTGAAGTACTTCTGCCAAATCGCGTTGTAATACAGATGCTATTTTTTTTTGTCTTTGACTTTCTTCCATATTGCAAAAGTAATTGATATTTAAAGATTATTTACCTTTGGTATTCAAAATTTACATTATTAAAACCTTGGAACTAAATGAACAAAATTGAACATATAGGCATTGCTGTTAAGAGTTTGGAAACTTCCAACAAAGTTTTTTCAAAGTTATTTGGTAAACCGCATTATAAGACTGAAATGGTGGAAAGCGAGGGAGTTAATACCTCGTTTTTTCAAATAGGATCTAATAAGATTGAACTGTTGGAAGCAACCAATAAGGACAGTCCTATTGCTAAGTTTATTGCTAAAAAAGGGGAGGGCATCCATCATATTGCGTTTGATGTTGACAATATTGCAATTGAAATAGAACGATTAAGAAAAGAAGATTTTATCGTATTGAATGAAGCGCCCAAGATAGGTGCAGATAATAAATTAGTTGTTTTTTTACACCCTAAGACTACTAATGGCGTTTTAATAGAGCTATGCCAAGAGATAAAGGAATAAAATTTCTTGTAGAGTTATAAAATATGTAGTAATATTGCAGACTCTTTCAAAAGAGCGATATTAGTGTGATGCTAATAGGTCCTATAACTCAGTTGGTTAGAGTATCTGACTCATAATCAGAAAGTCCCTGGTTCGAGCCCAGGTGGGACCACTTTTTAAGCCTGTAAAGCCTTGTAAATGTTGAATTTATGAGGCTTTTTTAGTTCTAGGGGACGAATCAGGGGACAGTATTTATATCTAATTTAGTAGTTGATATTTTATTCTGTAAGTTCAATTTTTTCTTTCAATTCATTTATTGAGTATGGCGTTTTTCGTTTATGAATCATTGCATGACAATTTGGACACACAGGTCGTAAGTCTTTAATTGGATTGACTTCACACTTTTTCCCTATTTCGGCAATTTGTTTTAAATGATGTACGTGTATAAACCCTTTTCCTAATTCTCCATATCTTTCTTCAAAGTTAAATTTACAAACTGAGCATGATAAGCCATAATATTCTATACAAGTTTTTCTTGCAAACGGATTCCGTTCATATTTAGTAACTAACACTTGATTTGGAGTTCCCTCAGTATATACTTTTTGTTTTTGTTCTTCAGTCTCTTTAAATGGGTTATGCCTAATTTTTTGCGTATTTAAGAATTCAAACCAAACTGCTTCTAGTTCTTCAGAAACAACCTTGTTAACTTCAATTCCTGAGGATTGAGGAGTCCAATTGACTTTTTGTAAGTTTCCATTTTTTAATTTTTCAAAATTTAGAAGTGGCTCTTTTTCAGAGTTTAGAAGTACTTCAAAGTCAATCATTACTCTGTTAACTAACCTATCTGAGCCATCCCAATGAGGGGATAGAAAAACAGGGGAAACAACAAATCCTGACCCCATTATTCCTTTAGGCTCTTTTCCCAACCTTATAAGAAAAGCTCTGTCACCGGGCTGAATTTTTTTGTGACTAATAACGCTCCATTTTTCTGATGCTCGACCTGTTTGTTCAATTTGTTGAATACTCTGTTCGAGAGTTGACCAATTCCATTTTTTTGGATTCCAAGCGAATAGGAATGTTCTCATTTTGCTATTTTAATTTAGGAGGGTTTATTATAGCTTCTTTTATCACATTGGCAACAGATTTTTCTGTTATATTATTTCTTTTACAATAGTCACTTTGAAGCCAAGTTTCCAAATTTTTCGCTCCCTTACTTGCATTACAGGACATACAACAAACAGCAATATTATCTATTCCATTAATCCTGATATCATTCACAATATGCTCCCAAGACGGTTTGTTCTTACGTGATATAGGATTGTCTAAAAACTCTTGACCACAATAAACACATTCGATATCTCTATTTTTTACGAATTCTTCTACTTGTTTTGGTATTCCCCAACGGTTTGGCATTTAATTAGTTTTACTCACTTTCGAAAAAGTCATTGTCAAGTTCTTTAACTTCATAGGTGTTTTTTACTTGAACACCAATGTTGTATTCATGCATCAGATCAACCAGTTTTACCCCATCGATTAGAATTATTGTATGGTGAGCGTCGTTAGCTTTTTTTATTGCCCCTAAATCAAATGACGAAGTAGTAACGAAGACTCCTTTTTGCGTGTCGCCACTCATTGCACCAATAAAGTTTCTAATGTCTTTTTCCCGAACCTTATTTTCACCATATCTTTTGGCTTGAATATAAATTTTATTAAGACCTAGTTTATCTTCATTAATTATCCCATCAATTCCACCATCACCTGTTTTTGATGTTTCGATAAAGTCACCGTATCCCATTCTTTTAAGTAAAATCAGAATTACTCTTTCAAAATAGAAAGGGTCAATTGATTTTAGTTTTTCTAGTAATTCTTCTTTTACTTGAGAATCAATTAATTTGAAACCCTCTTCAATAAGATCTTGAGGAGATGAGTTTGATATCTCATATACATCTTGCCCTTTTTTGGAGTTCTCTTCGCTATAAAAATTTAAGAAATTATCTGAACTTTCTACTTGTTTTAAAGTAAGTTTTGAATCAATGCTGTTTTTACCTTTTTCGGTTATTTTTACAATGCCTCTTTTCGGAAATTCTATAAACCCACCTTTTTTTAAGTATGATTTACCCCAAGCTATTCTATTAATGATTAATCTATCACCGCTTTTTGTTTTTTGATTTAATTGCTCTTTGGTTAATTCAGAATAAAATTGATCTATGACTAATTGATACATTTCTCTAGCCTGTAAAGTTTCGCCATTTTTCAAAACCTTAAGTATTGGAATAAAAGTTTCATGAAATTTTGGTATCTCCATTTGAGTTTCTATGATTTGGAAATTGAATTTTGACACATAAAGGTAACTCTTACAAAGTGATTCTCATAGTAAACAAGTTATTTTTTAAGAGTATTTTTATTCTTGTCATCAAGCCTTTTATACATAGGTAATGTATTCCTGTTTAAATCAATCATTTTAACGTTAATTACGGGGCTTTCTCTGTCCGTGTTGGTCAACTCTTTTTTAACAGCACCTAACCTCTTAAATTGGTCTGTAAACTCCGTTGTAGTATAAAAATCGGTGTAAAGTTCTGAAACATGTTTTGAACAGTTCCATACTTGGCACTTAAACTTCGCATCATTCTTGGTGACATATTTTGTAACATAAGAAGCAATAGACCTAATATTGTTTGAGTTTAATTGTTTAACATCAAAAGCAGAGGAGGGCTTAAAGTCTTTTTTTCTTGGAGTAATGCCATTCTTTATTTGAAGATTAATCCAATAATTCCACCATTTTTCGATTTTCCAATATTTATTAGTTATCACGTGAAAATGTACATTTCCCTTAAATGCATCATTTTTAGTCTGTCTTTCCGCTACCCAGATATATTGAAAATCCTTACTTCTTTTTTTAACATTGTCTATAAACTTCCTTAGTAAATTAATGGCTTGTTCATCGGTTACTGTGTTTAAAAACGTTAGGGTTAAAAAGCTTAATTTTTTATGACACCTAGCAAAACAGGTTAATTTTTTACGAATTTTTTGTTTCGAACGCCTGGACAAGGAGCGCTCCTTTTTCTCCTTGCCCTTATTCTCTTTTTTTTTTGCTTTTGTATTCTTTTTAGGTTCTTGCTTTTTACGTTGTAATGCTGAACCTGTAAACTCATGTTTTGGTGCTTTACCGTATCTGCTAGTTGTAAAAGCAACACTTGTTCCGTATGTATTCTTAACTATCATAATCTGAATCGTTGTACATTAATAAATACCATTAAAAGGTTATTTACTAAAGGTTGTTACTAAAGGTTGATTGATTGAGTAAGTATTTTTAAAGGTTAAAAAAAAGAAAGGCTCCCTACTCTAGGAAAGCAGGGACGAAATCGCCTTTCTTAATTTGTTTCATAAAGGTTCCTTCTCTACGGTTGTATACATTCATATACTGCCAACTAGGATGCTTTTTAGATAGGAACATTGAAAAGCCGTTTAGCTTATGCACATAAGACCATTTTTTAGGCTTTTTTTCATTTTCTAGGAAAACAATAACGGAGTAATCATTTTTCTTTTTTAACATGATTTACCTCCTCTCTTTACTGAAGTTTTAACCTCTTTTAATGCATCGTTTATATCCTCTAATTTGTAAAGGACGCGACCTCCTATTCTAAACGCTCGGATAATACCTTGTTTTGTCCATTCGTTTAGTGTAGGTAGTGAGACACAAAGCAAATCTGCCGTTGCCTCTCTTGAATACATATTTACAGAGATGTCTTTATTAATGTTATCTAGAACACCATTAAAGATATTTTCATTTAGAACATTTTTTATCGCCTGTTCTAAGTCAGCGATGTTGAAATTGTTAATTTGAATGTTTTTCATAAATGCATTTGTTTTGTGTTTTAACTGGTGCAAATATGAAATGAGGGCTACCGTATGGTAGTTGCTGTGGTAGCCACAACCTTTATTTTATTTTTCTAAATCTAATTTTATTTTATTCGATATTTCTATAACTCCTGTATTTTCAAATAATTGAGAAACTTTCTCTAAATTTTGTTTTGTCCTCACATCATTTTTACCTGCTGAGACATAAGAGAGATATTTTCTTGTGTTTTCTTCTCCAACACCTAAAATTTGAGATAATATTTTAGCCGTTTTTACATTATCGTATCTGTTTAAATCAACTCCATAATAATGCAAGGCAAGTATTTTTTGTTTGTGAGTTAATTGAGGTGTTTTAGCTTTTGGTTTTTTACTTAATTCTTCTTTTAACTCAATTAGCCATAGATAATATTTTCCGAAATGATAAGCTTGATTGTAACACTCCGTTTCTTGATTAATTATTCCTTTAAGTGTATAATCATTAAATGAATCAGAAAATCCTTTTCTTGCCAATGGAGAGATGCTTAATTTAAAAACAGAAAAAGCATTAGAAGTGTTTATAAGGCTCTTGTTCTTAAAAAAATTACCATGAATATTTTTTGTCTGTTCATGTCTTATGTAGTTCTCAACTTCTTTAATTTCATTTTCGATAAAGTTCTTTTTGTGGGTTTGAGGTATTTGATTTAGTTCAGTTTCAAATTCAGTTTTGAACTCTTCAAAAGATTTTATGTTCATTAGTTAAAAAATGGGTGCGTTAATAATTTATCTGCATTTTCCTTTTGAGAAACGCGAATATACTGTAAAAATGAACGCTCTGTTTGATGTCCTGTTATTTTCATTATTGAAATAGTTGGGACTTCTGCTAAATATAGATTTGTGGCAAAGCTTCGTCTAGCGGTATGGGTAGAAACTAATTTGTGTTTTGGAATTGGCTTTTTTACTACTTTACCGCCTTTTGTAATTGTAGTTTCAATTTTTTCTTTAATCCCTGCCAAGCTTATAACTTCCTTTAGATAATCATTCATGGTTTGATTAGTGTAGGCTTTAGGCAGTTTGTTTTTATATTTTTTAAGAATAGTCCTTACCGTTTTATGTAGTGGAATAGATACCCTTTGACCTGTTTTTTTAGTTCTTATTTCAATAACAGTATTGCTGGAGACTATATTCTCGGGGTTTATTTGGGTGAAGTCTGAAAATCTTAAACCAGTATAACAGCCTACTAAAAATAAATCTCTAACTTTTTCTAATCTCGGACTAGCTTTCAAATCTAGTTTTTCAATCTTTTTTAATTCGTCAACAGTTAAATAAACGCTATCTGATTCTTCCCTAATTGTTTTGAAACGCTTATTTCTAAATTCTAGGTTTGTGTTATGTCCTCTTTCAGTAGCTTCATTCATAAAAGACTTGATAGTTTTTATGTGTTTACCTACTGTATTATTCGATAGATTATGCTTTTTTAGAAAACCTAAATAATGATTATAGAACTCTAAAGTAATAGATTCAAAGTCTATAGGTTTATATTTTTTAGCATACTCTTTTAAGTATGTAAATGTGGTATTGTAAACCTTAATAGTTCCATTGGATTTATTGAGTTTGCTTTCTTCGATGTAATCTTCAATGAATTTAAAAAGAGATAATTTTTTAGGCTTTACGATATTATCCGATAATTCAATTTCTAAAGCTTCTTTTAGGTTTGTGTTATTTGGTTGAATGCCATCATTGAGTAATTTTCTAAAAGCGTTATTTATGCCATTTTGAATTTTATCTAATCTAGCATTAAATTCGGGATGTTCAGTAAATTGTTTTGTAGCCTTTACTCTTTGCGAGGTAGAATTCCAGAATTTTGGATTTATTTTTTCGCCAGTTGAATACTTGAATCTTTGATATTGATATCTAAAAATTAAGTAGATTAGCGTATCCGTTTTGGAAGTAGGTTCTTTGAGTATAAATTTTGCTTTTCCCATGTTTCAAATGTAAGATAAATTATATTTATAGGGGACGAATCAGGGGACGAATTTTTTTAATTTCGTTTAATTTCACCTGTTTTCTCTTAACTGTAAAATGTCCTGTTTATGGGCTTTAACAAGCTAAAATACAATAAAATAGAGTAAAATAAAGTAAAAATTCAAGTGGTTCAGGTGGGACCACCTAAAAGCCTAAATTACATTTGTAGTTTGGGCTTTTTTTATGTCTTATTCCTTAGTATAACTGCATTGTATGCATTGGTTGCATTTTGCTTCTAAAAATCAAGTTGCCAAGTTTTTTAAAAAAAAAGGAGCGATAGTAGTCTACTATTTAAGTTAAAAGATTCCAGGTTATTCATTCATCATTTAAAATAAATTTTTAATGGCTTATTAAATCAATATTCTCATTGTTTTAGCTATGTGGATTTTGATAAGGCTTTATTTCACCATCATTTAAATTGTTCTAATAAAAAAGCTTTTTACTTTACATAGGAGCTAGAATTGTTTAATATAGTATTGATATGCTAAAAGCAAAACTTTTGTAAAGCTCTGGAAACATGACTTTTATCATATTTTTTTTCTGGTATTAGGTTAAATTCGGCAACATTGAAATTTATAGGGTTCTATTAATTATTGTTACCTATAGAAATACTAATCAACTAATATTTATACAGATGAAAACTTTTATTTTTAAATTAAAACCTAGAAAAATTGCTGCTTTCTTTGGTTTTTTTATTTTATTAACCAGCTGTAAAGATGATAAAACAGTTGTCAACCTTGTTCAGGACTCTAATAGTACAGAATCGGATAATTTAACCGAGGTTATATGGCATATTAAAGCTATTCATCCAGACGGCAAGCTTTTAGATGTTAAGGCAATTGGAGAGGATGGTACTATATATGATGTTAAAGCAATTCAGGATGAGAATCAACGAAGTATTTTAGATATTAAGGCCTTTGTAAATGGTAAAAGATTACCTGTTAAGATGCTGGTTAGTGAAAACATGTATATGCCCGTTAAAGCTATAGATACCGATGGGACTATTATAAAAATTAAGTCTTTAACAGCAGAGGGAGAGATGTTAGATGTTAAGGGCGTAAGTCAATCTGGAAATATTATCAATATTAAAGCGATTAATAAAGAAGGTAAATTTTATGGTGTTAAAGCTATTTCTCCAAATGGTTGGGTAAATGATGTCAAAGGAGTTAAAATGGAAAAAGAAACTGTTGAGGGAGTAGTAAACGGTGTTGATATTTATGCACATATAAAAGCACTTACACAAAGTTATTACTAGACAAAGAAAATTCTACAGAAATTATAAGTGTGATAACCTTGGGCGCTTTATCATGAATGACACAAAAGTTGTGATAAAACAGTTGGAAGCACTTTTAAAGAATGTAAAGCCTTGCAAAAATGCAAGGCTTATTTTTTACATTGAGCAATCAAAATTTATATCAGTTTCAAGCCGTTATAAAGATCATCAACTAAATCTTCAGTGTTTTCAAGGCCTATAGATATACGTATATCTCCTAAGCTAATACCCATACCTTCAAACTGCTCTTTGCTAAGTTCTTTAAGATAGCTTATGGCAGGAGCGTATATTAAACTTTCATGACCTCCCCAGCTCACGCCAATTTGAAATAAGTTTAAGTTGTTAAAAAATGTTTTAATCTTATTTAAATCAAATGTTTTTAATTGAAAGCTCATTAGTCCTCCATAGCCGGTCATCTGTTTTTTGCCTAATTCGTATTGTGGGAAGCTTTTTAATCCAGGATAATTTATTTTTTCAATTTTAGGGTGACTTTCTAAAAACTGAGCCACGGCTAAAGCACTTTTTTGGTGCTGATCCATTCTTATTTTTAAGGTGCGTAAACTTCTTAAAAGTAGCCAAGCTTCAAAAGGAGCAATTTTTGCTCCCAACAATTCAAATTCCTTTGTAAATAGGTTGTCGATATCTCTTTTAGATCCTATTACAATTCCAGCTACCACATCACTATGACCGCCAATGTATTTGGTACAAGAGTGTATTTCCAAGTCAACGCCAAGACTCAAGGGCTTCTGAAAAATTGGTGAGCTCCAAGTATTATCAATAACGGTTTTAATACCTTTAGGTTTTGCCAGTTTAACTACAGCTTCAATATCCTGTAAACTTAAAATAACAGAGGAGGGACTTTCCAAATAAATTAATGAGGTGTTGGGCTGAATAGCATCTTCAAATTCCTTGATATCTATTCCCGAAATATAGGTAACGTCAACATTAAATTTTGGTTTGAAATAGTTTTGTAATAAATTGTTTGCAGGGCCATAAATATTTTTCACGGTAATAATATGACTTCCTGATGTAATGCATGATAGTATCGATGCACTTATAGCAGCCATGCCCGATCCAAATAGTTTTGCGCTTTCTCCACCAGATATTTTGGCCAGCTTTTCTTCTACAATTCTTACCGAAGGGTTGTTGCCTCTTGTGTAAATGTAGTTATTAATTCTATCATCAAAAGTTTGTTCTGCATCGTCCCAGTCTTTCATGGTAAACAATGAGTTTTGGTATATAGGAGGTACTACAGCCCCTTTGCTATGCGCTTTTTTTCCATCGTGGGACAATATGGTTTCTATGTTTTCTTTTTTCATTGTAGAAAATAGATTTATGTTTTATTGGTTTTATAAAAGCACCCTATACCAGCAATGGCTAGAATAGGTGCTATAAAAATATTTATTATGGATAATAGTTGCCAATGCCAATAATCGGCATAACTCACTCCTAAGGTGCCCACAACAAATAAAGTTGAAGCAGTCCAAGGAATTAAAGTTTCTATCATAGTCCCGTAATCTTCAATTGATCTAGATAGCACTTTTCTTGAGATGTTTAATTTGTCGTAAGCCGATTTAAAAGCATCTCCAATTATAAAACTGGTAGCGTTTTGGTTAGAGGTAAAGGCATTAGTGAAAGCTGTTGCTATTAAGGAGGACACAATTAACATCCATTTTTTCTTTATGCCTTTAAAAACTATATTTACAAGAGTAGGCATGGCTTTAATCATATCTAGAATACCTATAAAAATAAATACCATGATTGTAAAAAAGATAGCCTCGTTAAGCGCATAAAGCCCTCCTCTATTGAACAAAACATATATATTTTTTGGTACAGTAGTTGTCCATTCGGCCATATTTACATGGTAGCCCTTTAAAAGTGTTTGTATTAAGTCTTCAATAGAATAATTTTGAAATAATAAGGATAATAGACAGGCTGAAAAGGCAGACAATAACATAACTGGAACAGTAGGTTTCCTAATAATGGATCCACATAGAACAATTATTGGGGGAATAATCAATAAGATGTTAAAGTTAAATAGGCTTTCTATGGAAGCCAATGTTTCTTCATAGCTAGCGACACTGTTTACTTCGTTCAAAGGAGGGTAAGCAAAAGATAAACAAAAAAAGATGATGGCGGCAAGAATAGCAGAAGGTATTGTAGTGTACATCATGGACT
The DNA here is from genome assembly GCF_019931125.1 of Aestuariivivens sp. NBU2969. NCBI lineage: Bacteria > Pseudomonadati > Bacteroidota > Flavobacteriia > Flavobacteriales > Flavobacteriaceae > Aestuariivivens > Aestuariivivens sp. NBU2969. The sequence goes on along the minus strand of NZ_JAIOUU010000005.1, from coordinate 30,731 downwards.
GAATATGATCGTACAGGTTAACCCCTGTTGCTGCTGATGCCAAATTAGTAGTGTCGGATAATGGAGACATTTTGTCTCCAAAAAAAGCGCCACCGATAATAGCACCCGCCGTAATGCCTAAATCTACTCCAGTTATTGAAGCAATGCCAATTATTACGACTCCAATAGTTGCCACAGAACCCCATGATGTACCTGATAGTAGTGAAAAAATTATTGGAACAAAAAAAGCAATTACATACATGTATTCTGGGTTAATAATCTTTATGCCGTAATATACTAACATTGGAATTGTACCCGATATAACCCATGAACCTATAAGGATGCCAATCGAAAAAAAGATGAGTATAATTGGGAACCCTTTTGCAATCTTCTTTACAATGGCTTTTTGAATGTCAGTCCACTTATACCCTAAAATCATGAATTCTGCAGCAGAAAAAGTAGCGGCAAGCAAAAATATAATCTCTAAAGGGACTGGTTTTAAACCATAAAAATAAGGACCAACTACTAACCCTATAGTTATGATAGTCAATAAAAATAAAAGTGGTAAAAGTAATTGATAGGTTTTAGGTTTAGTTTTTATCAATTGATAAAATTTGTTGATTAATTTTTAAAAGTAGTTAATTTTCTATTCAAAATAGGAACCTCAACTGAAGAATCATGAGACACTTTTTGGATTTGATTTTTATAATTGAGAGCTTTGGTTTAAAGAAACACCATTTTATTAACTAGGATTCTTATTAAAATGATTTAAAATTTGACTTTCAAATCAGTTTAAAATCCAAGGGAGATGTCCTTACAAAATATAACCTCTACAATAGATGATATCTTTTTTGACACAAAAGATTTATTTTTTGCGTCATTTTTAATTATATATTTGTTAAGCTTGCTATAAAAAACGAGGGATTATTATTTATTGAAAATTTATTTTTTTGACTAAATGTTAAGAAAAATAGCTTTTAATCGAATTAAATTGGTTTTCAGCCTTGTTTTTTTGCAAAACAATTACAGTGTTTTTTAGTTAAATTGCATTTTTTTATACATTAGCACCCCCATGATGCTACAAAAGAAAAGAATTTTAACCTCAATCTTATTTTTATTAATAAGTATGGTTTGTATGGCGCAAAAGGATGTACCACCCCCGCCGCCGCCTACACCTCCTCCTGGTCTCTCTATAGGAGTAAACGCAGTATTTCTTTTAGTGTGTGGGGTTTTTTATGGGATTAGAAGTTTGATGCTTAAAACTAAATAGCATATCTTAGATTTTATTAAGCGAAATAAGTTTAGCTACATATTTTCCTAAAACATCAAATTCCAGATTTACTATTGATCCAATATTAAATGTATTAAAATTAGTGTGCTCATAAGTGTAAGGTATTATGGCTACACTAAACATATTGGTTTTAGAATTTACAACAGTTAGGCTTACTCCATTTACGGTTATGGAGCCTTTTTCAATGGTAATATTATTTAGTGAGCTATCGTATTCAAACGAGAAAATCCAACTACCATTGTCAGACTCTATATTCGTACACATTGCAGTTTGATCTACATGTCCTTGAACAATATGCCCATCTAGTCGATCGCCAAGTTTCATGGCGCGTTCTAAGTTTATTTTATCGCCTATACTTAAGTGTTTTAAATTAGTTTTTTCAAGGGTTTCCTTAATGGCGGTAACAGTATAGTTATTGTCTTTTATTTCAACTACGGTTAGGCACACCCCATTATGAGCGACACTTTGGTCAATCTTTAGGTCAGATGTTATGTTGCTTTCAAGAGTAATATTAAGGTTTCCTTTTTCGTGGATCAGATTAGTTATTACCCCAATCTCTTCAATAATTCCCGTGAACATTATAATCTCTGTTTATTTGGTTAAATTTGCATCATCAAAATTACAAAACTTAATCATATTTAATGGAGAACGAGGAAAATATAATTGTTGGAATATCTATAGGTGATTTAAACGGAATTGGTGGTGAAATTGTTTTGAAAACCTTTGAAGATGAAAGAAGCTTAGAGTTTTGTACTCCAGTCGTTTTTGCTTCGGCTAAAGTGATGGGTTTCTTAAAGGCACATTTCAACTCAACAATACATTTTAATATCATTAACAGTTTTGATCAGGTTAAGCAGGGTAAGGTTAATGTATTTAATTGTTGGAAAGAACCTGTAAACATTAACTTTGGTGAAGAAGATGTTAAAATAGGAACCTATGCCGTAAAATCCTTAGAAGTAGCCGTCAAAGCATTAAAGCACAACAACATAGATGTTTTGGTTACAGCACCAATAAACAAGTACAACATTCAGTCTGAAAAATTTAATTTTCCAGGTCATACTGATTATCTAGCACAACAGTTGGAAGGAGAAAGCTTAATGTTTATGGTAACCAATGGTTTAAGGGTTGGCCTATTAACAGATCATGTGCCCGTAAAGGATATTGCTAGCCATATAACACCAAAACTTATTGAGAAAAAGATAGATATTATTTACAATTCATTAAAGAAAGATTTTAGAATAAATAAACCAAAAGTTGCTGTTTTGGGTATTAATCCCCATACAGGAGATAATGGGGTTATTGGGAATGAGGACGATACTATTATGAGACCTACATTAAAAAATATAAAGGAATCAGGTAAATTAGTTTTCGGACCTTATGCGGCCGACAGTTTTTTTGGATCGGATAATTATAAAAATTTCGATGCCATAATTGCTGCATATCACGATCAAGGTTTAATACCTTTTAAGACCTTATCTTTTGGGCAAGGGGTTAATTTTACAGGGGGTCTTAACCGAATTAGAACCTCACCAGACCATGGCACGGCATATGAAATAGCGGGGAAAGGGGTTGCCGACGAAAGTTCTTTTAAGGAAGCTTTATTTACGGCTATTAAAATCTTTAGAAATAGACTTGATTATGAATTACTTAGTTCAAATCCTTTAAAAAAAGCGGCCAAAAAGATATAAACAAAAAAATGTTTATAAGTAAGGTAGCATAAATAAAAATTTATATATTTGCAGGCTCAAAATAGATGTGATAATGAAGCCTTTGAAAGAGTTTACAATTCCATTTGTGGGGTTAAAAGTTGGAGAGCATCATTTTGAATATGACATTGAGCAAGCGTTCTTTGAACATTTTGAGTATGAAGACTTTAACGACACATACGTTCATGTCAATGTTGTTTTAAATAAAAAGGCAACATTGCTTGAATTGCATTTTGAAGTTTCAGGAGAGGTCAATATAAATTGCGATTTAACTAACGAACCGTATAATCAAAATATTAGCAATATTTTTGATTTGGTGGTTAAGTTTGGTGACGAATATAATGATGAGTATACAGATATTCTCATTATACCGCATGGAACCCATGAAATTAACATTCAGCAATACATATATGAGTTAGTTGTATTGGCAGTTCCTATTAAACGCATTCATCCTGGAGTAATAGACGGAACGTTGAATTCAGACATACTTAAAAAGCTAGAAGAGTTAAGCCCAAAGCCCAATAAACAAAAGCAATCAGAAGGGGATATAGATCCTCGATGGAACACATTAAAGAAATTATTAACGGATAAATAAATTATAAAATGGCACATCCTAAAAGAAAAATCTCGAAAACCAGAAGAGATAAAAGAAGAACCCATTATAAAGCAACTGCGCCACAGATTGCTACTTGTCCTACAACAGGTGAGGCTCATTTATACCACAGAGCACATTGGCATGAAGGAAAACTATACTACCGAGGTCAAGTATTAATTGACAACTCTGAAGAAGTAGAGAATTTAGCATAACCTATGATGCTTGTATATAACAAAACGCTCACCTATGAGCGTTTTTTTTATGAAGTGCATTTAACTAAATACAAAAACACATAATTTTGTGTATTATTACACCAAAATTTAGTAGTTTTCACAAATTTTAAATGTTTTTGTCCAATTTTTGTAAGTTTTTGGTCAAAATAACTCTGAAATTATGAGTAAAATCTCTGCGGCAATTACAGCTGTTGGTGCTTATGTGCCAGACTATGTGTTAACCAATCAAATTCTTGAAACTATGGTTGATACGAATGACGAATGGATTACCACTAGAACGGGTATCAAAGAACGTCGCATTTTAAAAGAAGAAGGTAAAGGCACTTCTTACCTAGCTATAAAGGCTGCCCAAGATCTTATCAATAAAAAAGGAATAGACCCCAAAACCATAGAACTTATTATTGTTGCCACGGCAACACCAGATATGAAAGCGGCTTCGACAGCAGCGTATACTGCAGCTCAGATAGGAGCAATAAATGCGTTTTCATTTGATATGGATGCTGCATGTTCCAGTTTTTTGTTTGGAATGTCTGTAGCGGCAAGTTATATTGAATCGGGGAAGTACAAAAATGTATTGTTAATTGGGGCAGATAAAATGTCTTCAATAATCAATTATAAAGATAGGGCAACTTGCATCATTTTTGGAGATGGAGCTGGAGCAGTTTTGTTTGAACCCAACGAAGAAAGTTTAGGGTTACAGGACGAATATCTTAGAAGCGATGGTAATGGACGTGAGTTTTTACAAGCCACTTATGGAGGCTCTGTGAACCCTATTACGCATGAAGCGATAGATCAAGGGGGACAATATGCATTTCAAGAAGGTCGTACTGTTTTTAAAAATGCCGTATTTAATATGGCTGATGCTACAGTAAAAGTTTTAGACCGTAATAATCTAACAAAAGACAATGTAGATTGGTTGGTGCCACATCAGGCAAACAAGCGTATTATTGATGCTACGGCTCAACGCATAGAACTAGAAGAAGAAAAAGTTATGGTTAATATACATAAATATGGTAATACGACTTCAGCAACATTACCATTATTATTAAACGATTACGAGTCCCAACTTAAAAAAGGAGATAATTTAATTTTTGCTGCCTTTGGAGGCGGATTTAACTGGGGAGCCATTTATTTAAAATGGGCCTATAATTAATTAAACTACATAACCAATTACCAATAAGCATATTATGGATATTAAAGAGATTCAAAATTTAATTAAGTTCGTTGCAAAATCTGGAGCAAGTGAGGTTAAACTTGAAATGGATGATATTAAGATCACTATTAAAACAGCAGCCGATTCTGAAACTACTATAGTACATCAAGTACCTGCGGCATCAGTACCCCAAGTAGTAGCTCCTGCACCAGTACCAGTTACTCCTGAGCCCGCTGCAGCAGCTCCTGCTCCAGCATCAGACGACTCAAAATACATTACTATAAAATCACCTATAATAGGAACTTTCTACAGAAAACCATCACCAGATAAACCATTATTTGTTGAAGTAGGACAAACTATAGCTGAAGGTGATGTGCTGTGTATTATAGAGGCCATGAAGTTATTTAACGAAATAGAATCTGAAGTTTCGGGAAAAATAGTTAAGATTTTAGTTGATGATGCGTCTCCAGTGGAGTTCGACCAGCCATTATTCTTAGTAGACCCTTCTTAATGTAAAATCCCAATTTTCAATTCCCAAATGCCCAATCGTTTTGTTTTGGAATTTGTTTTTTGAATATTGAAAATTTGAAGATATTATGTTTAAAAAAATATTAATTGCCAATAGAGGTGAAATAGCCTTGCGTGTTATTAGAACGTGTAAGGAAATGGGCATAAAAACGGTAGCAGTATATTCAACTGCAGATGCGGAAAGCTTACACGTTAAATTTGCCGATGAAGCGGTTTGTATTGGACCTGCGCCTAGTAGTGAATCTTATTTAAAGATGTCTAACGTTATTTCTGCTGCTGAAATCACCAATGCAGATGCCATTCATCCAGGCTATGGATTTCTATCGGAAAATGCTAAATTTTCAAAAATCTGTGAAGATCACGGTATAAAATTTATTGGTGCATCGGCCGAAATGATTGACCGTATGGGTGATAAGGCTAATGCAAAAGCAACTATGAAAGCAGCAGGAGTACCTTGTGTTCCTGGAAGTGATGGTGTTATTAAAGATTTTGAGGAATGTAAAAAAATAGCTAAGGAAACGGGTTATCCTGTAATGTTAAAGGCTAGTGCCGGTGGAGGCGGTAAAGGTATGCGCGGTGTTTGGAAAGAAGAGGACCTTAAAGCTGCTTGGGACTCTGCTCGACAAGAAAGTAAAGCAGCATTTGGGAATGACGATATGTATATGGAAAAGCTTATTGAAGAGCCTCGACATATCGAAATTCAAATTGTGGGTGATTCCCGTGGTAAAGCTTGTCATTTGTCTGAAAGGGATTGTTCCGTTCAACGTCGTCATCAAAAGCTTACAGAAGAAGTTCCATCACCATTTATGACTTCAGCACTACGTAAAAAGATGGGAGAAGCAGCTGTAAAAGCAGCCGAGTATATTAAGTATGAAGGAGCAGGAACTGTTGAATTTTTGGTTGATAAGCACAGGAATTTCTACTTCATGGAAATGAATACTCGTATTCAAGTTGAACATCCTATTACAGAGCAGGTTATCGATTTCGATTTGATACGAGAACAAATATTAGTGGCTGCAGGCGTGCCAATTTCTGGCAAGAACTATACCCCTAATTTACACTCTATTGAATGCAGGATAAATGCTGAAGACCCTTATAACGGATTTAGGCCATCACCAGGCAAGATTACAACTTTGCATGCCCCTGGAGGTCATGGTGTGCGTTTAGACACTCACGTGTATTCAGGTTATACAATACCGCCTAATTATGACTCAATGATTGCCAAGCTAATTACAACTGCTCAAACTAGAGAAGAAGCGATAAGTAAAATGAAGCGTGCATTGGATGAGTTTGTCATAGAAGGCATAAAAACAACCATTCCATTCCATAGACAGTTAATGGACCATCCCGATTATTTGGCTGGTCATTACACGACCAAGTTTATGGAAGACTTCGTTATGAAAAAAGAAACAGAAGAATAGATTTAAACTCCGAAAGCAATTTCGGAGTTTTTTTTTGATTAATTTCGAAGCTACTAATTAACTGTAATTCCTAAACAAGTGAATTTATCCTATTGGGAAATAAAAAGTTGGTTAACCAATATAGACTACACCGTAGTTGGCAGTGGTATTGTGGGGCTTAATTGTGCATTATCGCTAAAAGAAAGATTTCCAAAATCACGTATTGTAATATTGGATAAAGGTATTTTGCCACAAGGCGCTAGTACCAAAAATGCAGGGTTTGCGTGTTTTGGAAGTCTGAGTGAGATCTTGGATGATTTAACATCCCATACTCAAGGAGAAGTGCTTGAGTTGGTAAAAAAACGTGTTCAAGGCTTACATTTACTAAGACAGAATTTAGGCGATACAACTATTAAATACCAGCAACTAGGAGGTTACGAATTGTTCAATGAAGTCGATGTTGAACTTTTTGAAACCTGCATGTCGAGAATGGATGAGGTTAATCAATTACTAAAGCCTATTTTTAATCAGGATGTCTTTTGTTTAAAGGGCAATCTATTTCATTTTAAAAAGGTTAATACTCAATATATTTTTAATGCTTTTGAAGGACAGATCGACACAGGCAAAATGATGGAAGCATTACTTTTAAAAGTGCAATCAAGAGGAATAAAAATATTAAATAATGTGTCCGTTTTAAGCTTTTTGGAAGATACTAATGCCGTTAAAGTAGTTACTGACCGTTTTCAACTTTCAACATCAAAATTACTGATTGCTACCAATGGGTTTGCTTTGCAATTGTTAAATGAAGACGTTCAACCTGCAAGAGCACAAGTACTTATTACTAAACCCATAAAAGATCTACACATTAAAGGAGCATTTCATTTAGATAAGGGGTATTATTACTTCAGAAATATAGATAATAGGATTTTATTAGGAGGAGGAAGAAATCTCGATTTTAAAACAGAAGAAACTACAGTATTTGGACAAACTCTTTTAATTCAAAATAAATTAAAAACACTCTTGACAACAACAATTTTGCCCAATACACCTTTTGAGATTGATTATAGTTGGAGCGGCATTATGGGTGTTGGTGCTCAAAAAAAACCTTTTGTTAAGCAACTAAGTAACCATGTTTACTGTGGTGTTCGGCTAGGTGGTATGGGTGTTGCTATTGGTAGTTTAGTAGGTAGGGAATTGGCTGGTTTAGTTGATTGATATGTTAAAAAAGATATACAAGTTTTTATTCAAATCGGTTATTTGGTTTATCATCCTTTCAGTTTTATGGGTCCTACTTTATAAATGGGTTCCAGTACCTGCAACGCCACTTATGGCCATTCGTTATTTTGAAGCAAAGGAAACCCAAACCACTAAAATATGGAAACACCAATGGGTGGGTTTGGATGAAATCTCTAAACAGATACAATTGGCGGTTATTTGTAGTGAAGACCAAAACTTCATAAAACATAGTGGTTTTGATATTAAGGCTATTGAAAAAGCTATTGATTATAACAAAACTGGAAAACGGTTAAGGGGAGCGAGTACCATAAGTCAACAAACGGCCAAGAATGTGTTTTTGTGGCCACAACGCAGTTGGTTGCGCAAAGGTTTGGAAACGTATTTCACTTTTTTAATTGAACAATTATGGTCTAAAGAGCGCATTATGGAAGTCTATTTAAATAGCATTGAAATGGGTAATAGCGTTTATGGTATTCAAGCGGCATCACAATATTGGTTTGGTAAATCGGCATCACGATTAACAAAAGATGAAGCTGCAGCAATTGCTTCCATTTTGCCCAACCCAAGGAACTATAGAGCTAATCCGCCTTCAAGTTATATACAGGGAAGAAAAGAATGGATTAAAAAACAAATGGTGTATTATGGTCATTTAAGTTATAATGAAGGCAAGTAAAATCGATATCAAAATAAAGCAAGAACTTTATAATAAGTGTCGAGATACTTTGTTATCTAGGCTGAATCTAGTTAAGGCTACCATTAAACAGCTACAGGAATCCTTATATGCTGAGACAAAAAGCACAGCGGGCGACAAACATGAAACAGGTCGTGCTATGGTGCAATTGGAGCGAGAAAAAGCAGGACAACAACTTGCGGAAATTCAAAAGACTAGTGCGATTCTTTCTAAAATTAATATTGAAAAAACATCAAGAGTGATTGTTTTGGGAAGTGTAGTTTATACAAGTAAAGGAAATTACTTTATTGCCATTAGTGTTGGCAAACTAAGATTAGCCAAAGATATATTTTATGCCATTTCTATCCATTCGCCTATAGGACAATTGCTTCTTGGAAAAACTGTAAATGACACTATGGTTTTTAGGGGAGAAAATATACAGGTCAATAAAATAATTTAAACTATTCTGAAACCATTACCCATTCTTCTCCAATGGAATTAGTGTCTTCATCTATAAGCTTAAAGCCATTTTTTTCGTAAAAGGATTTTAAGCCAAAATCTTCAATGATAAGCCAAAATGGTTGATTTTTATATTTGTTTTTTAATGCACCCAACCAGCCACTGGCAATCTGTTTTCCTCGATATTTGGGTATTACAAAAATAAATCCTAAATACAGATAGCCTTTATCAAACAAGTGATTATAGGTTATTTCCAATGGGGTAGCATTTGGAGGTGTTTTTGAAAATATAATACCACCAGCTATGACCTGTCCATTACATTCAATAATATAAATGGAAGAAGAATCTCGGTAATTGTTCCATTGCGGTCCGATAATATCCTGCCAATCCTGTGGCAGAATTTTAAAAAACCTATTGGGTTTTTGGGTTCTTTTAAATAGGAATTTCATGGATTATATCTTTTGCTTCAAGCTTCGTATTTCACACCTAAAAACTATCATAACAAGCCCCAAGCCCAAAGCTTATCGGAGTCCTCAACCCATCGGTTGCCAATATCGGTACGGTAATAACTGTTGTTCACAATAATATTACTTATGCGATTTTGCATCATGCGCTGGGCATCTTTCATAGTGACTCCCGTTCCTGTAATCAAAAGCGCAATACCTGTATTGCCCGTAATTAACCATTCGTTATTAATGCATTTTAAGTGTATGGGGTGCACGCCTTCCTTAAGTTCCTTTTTAAAGATAATTACAGAGTCTTTTGAAAACAGTTCAAAGCTTTTCCTGTCGTTATACGGAAAGGGCGGCACAACAATATAAGCCCCAATTTGGAAACCTTTTTTGGTGTTTAACATAAAGGTGTCGCCATTGGCAATTTTGTATAGCAAATTGCCCAAAGGTTCATTAATCCCATCACTTTGTATGTACACTTGTGGATAGCCAAATCTGGAGGTGAATTCCAGAGGATAGATACCATTGCCATTTACAATGCAATTAATATCGATATGCCCCACAAAATTGTGTTTGGCTAAAGTTGTTTCAAACTTTTTTAAGGTGGTATCATATATTGGGGAATCTTCCACCCAAAACATACTCGTTCCCATTTCACCCGTAGAGACCCCAAGCTCGTTAGGAAACAGTTTTTTGTGTTCGAAGGTAACATTAAGGGGTTTTAAAAAGCGCTTGCCGTTAAAGAAAGCCGATACCGACACTTCAACACCACGTACCTTCCGCTGCAATTGAAAATTCCCAAATTTATTACCCCATGACTTTTCATAGGCTTTTAACACTCGTATCACATCCAAGCCTTCATCATCACTGCCTACAAAGAGCAATTGTTTAAGGTCCTGTATTTCACCACAAGGTTTTATAACATAGGCATCGGGGTTTAGTTCCACATAAGAAATGGCATCGTGAAAATTGGAGAACTCTTTAAAGGGCAAGGTTTTTATTTTATGCTTTTTAAGTTCTTGTTGTCCAAAATTGCGGTCCAACTCCAATAAATCGGTGTATTGGGAACCTCCAAAAACAAGTTTTCCAGTAGTGCGTAAGTCATCACAGATTTTACCATATCCTGTATAATCGAAAATAATAACATCGGCCCAATCGATATGTTTTTTCCAATTATTGACTTTTTTAACAAAACCGAAACCGATTTCCCTAGATGGCTTGTCTTCGATAAATAGTTTAACTGAGTGGCCTTCCTTTTGAACTGAATATACAAGATCCAGTATTTCTCCCCACCTTGAAATAAAAAGAAACCTTCTTTTTATGGTAGGATTTTTGGCGTTATGTGCGGTTTTCAACTGCTATAAAAACAGAAATTTAATAGCACAAATGTATACTATTTAACGATTGATTGTTAGAGATACGGTTGAATTTTTTTCAAGGCTAATAGGGTGTTCAAAAAAGATCTTTTTACCCTTTAATTCGGCTTCAATTAAATAATGATTGCCTTTAAAATAAGTATGTTTAATAATCGCTTTTAAGTTGGATTTTTCAACAGCCTTAAGCTGATGGGCATAAACAATGTGATTTTCAATGATGTTGAATTCCCCAAAAAATGAAGCAATTAATGCGTTGTTGGGACTGTTATATAATTCCTGTGGCGATTGGTTTGCGATGACTTTGGTATCATGCAAAACAATCATGGTATCGGCATAGGAGATAACGTCCTCTTTGTCATGAGTAGCAACAATACAGGTTATGTTTTTATCCTTTAAATAGTTAAACAGACTACGGCGCAGCGATTGTTTTTTAAAGTTGTCAATGTGGCTAAAGGGTTCATCTAACAGCAATATTTCAGGAGCTTTGGCCAAAGCCCTGGCCAATGCCACACGTTGTTTTTGTCCACCACTTAAGGTCTTAACTTTTTTGTTTTTATATGTGGTGAGTTCTACTACTTTTAAAAGTTCGTCGATACGGTTTTGTTTTTCTTCCGGGTAGAAGTTGGATAGGAATTCACCAATATTTTCGCCTACCGAAGTAAAAGGCATCAAATCAAATTCCTGTGCTACGTATTTCATGAAATCAGGTCCTGTAATGAGGTTGAATTTTGGCCCGAGAATTTCATGATTTTTCCAAAACATTTGGCCTTCATCCAGATCGTATGTGCCGTATAGCAGTTTAAGTAAGGTACTTTTCCCAGAACCGCTTTGGCCAATCACAGCCAGATTTTCACCTGGTTTTAAGTTAAATGAAATGTTCTTTAAAACAGGTGTTTTTTTATAGGAAAAAGAAAGGTTGGTTACGGTGAGCATAGCAATCCAATAAAAACACAGTCGGAAATTTAAGGTTTGCCCCTGACTGTGCTTAAACTACAACATGTTAATTAGTCTTTAAAATTTTCCATTTTATTTGGTAGAACACGATAACCCATATTATATAGTGTAAATCCAAAAACATCGGCATACTGTTCTATGGTTTTGCTTACAGGAGTTCCAGCACCATGCCCCGCATGAGTTTCTATACGGATTAAGGTTGGATTATCCCCAGTTTGCTTGCTTTGCAATTCAGCAGCAAATTTAAAGCTATGGGCTGGGACGACCCTGTCGTCATGATCCCCAGTAGTCACTAAAGTCGCGGGGTATTCTACACTTGTTTTTACATTATGTAAAGGTGAATACCCTTTTAGGTATTCGAACATGGCTTTATTATCTTCAGCCGTTCCATAATCATAAGCCCAACCAGCACCTGCGGTAAAGGTATGGTAACGCAGCATATCCAAAACCCCAACAGCCGGTAAGGCCACTTTAGCTAAATCGGGGCGTTGGGTCATAACGGCACCTACCAATAAACCACCGTTTGAGCCACCGCGTAAAGCCAAATAGTCTGATGATGTGTAGTTGTTTGCAATTAAGTATTCACCTGCAGCGATAAAATCATCAAATACATTTTGTTTTTGCAGTTGTGTGCCTGCGATGTGCCACGCTTTCCCATATTCGCCACCGCCACGTAAATTAGGAATGGCCAAGATACCACCCTGCTCCATCCAAACAGCGTTGCCTATACTAAACGAAGGGGTAAGGCTAATATTGAAGCCGCCATAACCATATAAAATGGTTGGGTTTTTCCCATCGAGTTCCAAACCTTTTCTATGGGTAATCATCATGGGGATTTTGGTGCCGTCCTTTGAAGTGTAAAACACTTGTTTACTCTCGTAATCATCACTATTAAAGGCTATTGATGGCTGCCAATAAGTTTCAATATCTCCAGTATCAACATTCATTTTATAAATGCTGGAGGGCGTTTTGTAATTGGTAAAGTAGAAGTAATCTGTTTTTTCTTCTTTTTTACCTCCAAAACCGCTAATAGTACCCAATCCTGGCAGTTCTACATCTCTTACCAAGGTACCATCGTAATTGTATTGCTTAACCTGTGAAATGGCATGGACCATATAATGTGCAAAAATATAACCACCACTAGTTGATGGGGTTAAAACATTATCGGTTTCAGGGATAAGGTCTGCCCAATTTTCTGGAGCAGGGTTTGAAGCATCCGTTGTAACAATTTTTTTATTAGGGGCATTTAAATTAGTTACTAAAAATAATTTACTGCCCTGATTGTCCAACAAGTAGGTGTCGCTATCGGTATGGTTCAAAACGGTAATAAAATTACTGTTTGGTTTGGAAAGGTCTTTTAGAAACAGTTTGTTTCCAGATGTTGAAACCCGAGGAGTGATAACAAGGTAATTGTCGTCTTCGGTAACCATAGCATAAATATAACGGTGCTTCTCTTCAGGAGTTCCACCAAAAATAAGTTGATCCTGGCTTTGCGATGTTCCCAGTTTGTGATAATATACTTTATGTTGGTCAGTTTTAGCGGATAATTCACTGCCTTTAGGTTTATCGTAACTGGAATAGTAAAAGCCTTCATTTTTGTACCATGATATTTGGGTAAATTTTACATCCACAAGGGTATCTTCAATAAGCGTTTTGGTTTCGACATCCATAACCAAAATTTTTCGCCAATCACTTCCTCCTTCAGATATGGAATAAGCTAATATTTTTCCATTTTTAGAAAAACTCATTCCATCAAGTGAGGTGGTACCATCTTTAGAAAAGGTGTTGGGGTCTAAAAACACTTCCGTTTCACCATTGCCAACTTTTTCTCTGTAGTATACACTTTGGTTTTGCAAACCATCATTTTTAGAGAAATAGGTATAATCACCTTCAGTAAAGGGAGCACTTACTTTTTCGTAATTCCACAGGCTCGATAAACGTTCTTTTAATGCTTCACGGAAGGGAATGGTTTCCAAATAACCATGAGTTACCCTATTTTGGGCTTTAACCCAAGTTTCGGTTTCTGTACTTCTATCATCTTCTAACCAGCGGTAAGGGTCTTTTACTTCAATTCCAAAATAGGTATCTATAGTATCTACCGTTTTAGTTTCTGGGTAACTTACAACCATTGTGTTTTTTTCTGTTTTACTTTCTTTACAAGCCAACAAAGTGCCAAGGACAAAAAGGCCAATTACTAATCTTTGCATATGTTCTCTTTTTTTTCAATCAAAAGGTTTAAATGTATTTGTTGAAAGAGCCTCAAAAATACATAAATGATTTTGAAGAATTTACCATTAAGTTAAAAAGGCAGATTCTATTATCTTTGGAGTAAATTGATACAAACTGAAAATGATTAGAAAAAACATTTTATTGACATTGGTATATTTGTTCTGTTTCAACATGTTTTCCCAACCAGAAGTTACAGTTAATGAACTACGGGCACATATATCCTATTTAACTATGGATGTTAATGAAGGGCGATTGCCAGGAGGTCATGCCAATAGACAAGTGGTTAGATATATAAAAAACGAATTTAGAACTTTTGGGTTGAATGCTTTTAAAAATGGATTTAAGCAAAAGTTTACTGCACAATTAAGGGTTGATAAGGGCAAGCCTGAAAAAGAAGTCAAAACATGGAATGTTGTTGGTTTTTTAGAAGGGAACGATCCTGTTTTAAAAAAGGAATACATTGTTTTGGGCGCCCATTATGATCACTTGGGGTTTGGTGGTCCGTCATCAAAATCTGATAAACGTGGTGTAGTTTACCATGGAGCAGATGATAATGCGAGTGGCACTTCTGCCTTACTTGAAATAGCCGAATATATTGCTTCTCAAAAAAGCGAACTAAAACGCAGTGTGATTTTTGTGGCATTTGGCGCCGAAGAACAAGGTTTATTGGGGAGTAAATATTTTGTAAACCATCCACCAGTGCGGCTGACACAAATTAAGTTGATGGTCAATATGGACATGGTTGGAAGGATGAATAACCAAAAGCATGTGTATATGGGTGGAGCTGGCACCTTTCCTGGTGGGGTAGATTTTATGAAAACGTTAGGCGAATCGGTTGGGGTAACACCTATTGTACATGCAGGTTCAGTTGGTGGATCGGATCATGTGTCATTTTACAAAAAGAACATTTCAGTTTTAGGGATGCATACGGGAGGGCATGAACAGTACCATACGCCAGAAGATACGATTGACTTAATTAATTTTGAAGGACAAAAACAGGTTTGTGAGTATATTAGTAAGGCTATTTTAGAGAAAGCATCAACAGATGATCCATTGTATTTCATCTATCAGGAGTAATAACAAAAACTCCTAGCATTTGGCTATGAGTTTTAAGGAAGCTGTAAAGCTCGTATTACACTAAATTATTCTCAACTAAGTACTCAGCAATTTGAATGGTATTGGTCGCAGCACCTTTACGTAAGTTGTCGGCAACAATCCACATGTTTAAAGTGTTGGGCTGTGTTTCATCACGTCTAATACGTCCCACAAAAACCTCATCTTTATTATGCGCATAAATAGGCATAGGATAAGAATTGGTAGCTGTATTATCCTGAACAACCACACCAGGGGTTTCACTTAACAACTTGCGTACGTCAGATAAATCGAAGTCGTTTTCAAACTCTACGTTAACTGATTCACTATGTCCGCCTGCTGTAGGAATTCTAACAGCAGTTGCCGATACCGAAAATGTACTATCGTTCATTATTTTTTGAGGTTCCCTAGCCAATTTCATTTCTTCTTTGGTATATCCATTCTCCTCAAATACATCACAATGCGGCAAAGCATTTTTACCAATTGGATAAGGATAGGCCATTTCGCCTTCAATACCAGCGATTTCATTTTCTAATTGTCTTACCGCTTTAATACCGGTACCTGAAACCGATTGATAGGTAGACACCACAACACGCTTCATTTTATAGGCCTTATGTAACGGATTTAAAGCCATAACCATTTGAATAGTTGAACAGTTTGGGTTGGCAATAATTTTATCGTCTTTGGTTAACACATGAGCATTAATTTCAGGCACTACCAATTTTTTGGTCGGATCCATACGCCAAGCCGAAGAGTTATCAACTACCGTTGTGCCAGCTTCGGCAAATTTAGGGGCCCACTCTAAAGAGGTGCCTCCACCCGCTGAAAATAAAGCAATGTCAGGACGCATGGAAACAGCAGTTTCCAATCCAACCACTTTATAACTGGTCCCTTTATAGGATATGGTTTTTCCAACCGAACGCTCTGAAGCGACAGGAATTAATTCTGTAACAGGGAAATTACGCTCTTCCAATACTTTTAGCATCACTTCGCCAACCATACCCGTGGCGCCAACAACAGCTACTTTCATGTGTGTTTCATTTAAAATTTGAGCGACAAAATTATAGAATATTTAGGCTATTGCCCATATGAAAAGCCTTCAAATTTCAGTAAATGAAGGCTTTTTAACAACAAATAACACAAAGTTATATATTTAACACTATGTTATTTTTTCAATAAATCACGAATTTCAGCAAGTAATTCTTCTTGGCTAGGACCTTTAGGAGCTGGAGGTGGTGCAGGTTCTTCTTTCTTTTTTAATCTGTTAATACCTTTTATAATCATAAACATAACAAACGCAACAATGATAAAGTCAATTAAATTGGTTACAAAATCTCCCCACAACACGGCTACTTCTGCTACTTTTTCTCCAGCTTCATTTACAGACTCTTCAGAAACAACCCATTTTAAACCTTTAAAATCCGATTTAAAAATCAGTCCAACTAAAGGAGAAACAATTCCACCGGTAAAGGAGCTAACCACATTGTTAAATGCAGCACCCATAACAAAAGCAACGGCAATGTCTACCAAGTTGCCCTTCATTGCAAACTCTTTAAATTCTTTTAGCATAATGATATTTTTTAGTTAGTACCTTACTAAAATAAATAAAAAAGCCGGTAAATTAACATTTGTTAAACACTTATTTGATCAATATCCGCTTAACCCGTTGAGAAATACTGGTAATCAATTCGTACGAAATGGTATTGGCGGCTTCGGCCAAACCTTCTGCAGAAGTGGCACTGGAGCCAAAAATTATTACCTCGTCCCCTTCTTTGCAATCAATACCAGTAATGTTTACCATAATCATATCCATGCATACATTACCAATAATAGGAGCCTTTTCTCCTTTTATAATAACAAAACCCTTTCCATTACCATAAATTCTTGAAATCCCATCGGCATGTCCAATGGGCAGGGTGGCAATTTTCATAAAAGTCTCCGATTTAAAAGCTCGGTTGTAACCTACACTTTCATCTTTTTTAATAAGATGTATTTGGGAAATGATGGTTTTTAGAGAAGCAATAGGTATTAAATGGGCACTTTCAGTTTTAGAATTTCCAAAACCATATAACCCTATGCCGCTCCTTACCATGTCAAAATGCGCCTCTGGGTAATTTAAAATTCCAGAGGTATTGCATATATGCATCAAAGTCTTATAACCTATTTTTTCATTAAACTTTTTGGTTATACTCTTAAAACTATTTATTTGCTTCAGGCTAAAGCTTTTTTCCATTAAGTCTTCGCTGGCTGCCAAATGTGAAAAAATAGAAACTACTTTAACAGATTCCGTTTCATTTATTTTAGAAACTGCGTAATCTACATCATTTTCCAAAAATCCCAGACGATTTAATCCGGTGTTGAATTTAATGTGTATAGGATAATGCTTTTGGTTTTTAGCCGAAGCAACTTTAATAAATTGGTTTAAAACCGTTGCATTGTAAAGACTAGGCTCAAGGCAATGGGAAATTAAGTCGGTAAAATTTACAATCTGGGGATGAAGTACCAAAATAGGCGTTTTAATACCCGCCTCTCTTAAAGCTATCCCTTCATTTACATAGGCAACCGCGAAATAATCGACTTGAAGTTCTTGCAAGTATTTTGCAATTTCACAGGCATCACTACCATAGGCAAAAGCTTTTACAACAGCTAGCAACTTGGTGTTCTTTTTTAACTTGGACTTAAGATGATCAAAATTATGTTTGAGTGCATTTAAATCGATTTCAAGTATAGTTTCTTGGGCTTTAGGCATCAGGTTCTTTGGTTTTAGGGCTAACCTCTTGGGCATCGTGAACTTTCATATTGCGTACCTTATCCCGCATGGTTGCTTTGTAATACGCCGCTCTACTTAAGGGTTCATATTCTTCAACTTCACCTAAAAAAACAAGACTATCATTTTTTGCCTTTCGATAACTGTATTGTGCTAAATTTCCTGTTCGGGTACAAACGGCATGTACTTTGGTAACATATTCTGCCGTAGCCATTAAGTTGGGCATAGGACCAAAAGGATTGCCTTTAAAGTCCATATCCAATCCTGCGACAATAACACGCACCCCTTTATTGGCCAAATCGTTGCACACTCGTACTATTTCATCATCAAAAAATTGGGCTTCATCAATGCCAACCACATCACAGCCATCAGCTAAAATGGGAATATTTGCGGCAGCTGGCACAGGCGTTGACCGAATTTCGTTAGCATCGTGAGACACTACCATTTCTTCATCATAGCGGACATCAAGGACAGGTTTAAAAATCTCCACTTTTTGCCTTGCAAATTTGGCACGTTTAAGCCGCCTGATGAGTTCTTCTGTTTTTCCAGAAAACATGGAGCCACAGATGACTTCAATCCAACCAAATTGTTCTTTATGATTTACAGTATTTTCAAGAAACATTTTGTAAATTTAACACTAAAACCAAGCCGTTGTTCGTTTGTATAAAGGTGGCGTAAATTTATTAAAAATCAAAAGCCTAATGGCTTAATTTCAAAATAAAAAATAATGGAGAAGAAGCTTGAGTCTGAGTTAATAAGTATAGCACATAGAATTTTAAAGTTAAAAGGAAAGAAAGACGTGGTTAAAATGCACGCCGAGGTCTCTGCATTATACGAAAAGTTAACAGTTTTAAAATTTGCCCACGAAAATTTTGAAGATGCCTTGCCTACAATTGGTAGCGATTCCTCTTTTTTTGGCATGTTAGATACCGCTTTTAACAATAAAGTAAGTGATAATATTGAAGTAGAAGATAAAATCTACATTAATCTAGATGATGTTGAAGACGACGAGATAATGGAACCAGTAATGAATAAAATTAAGGATATGGTATCGCAAATGCCAGATGATGTTGAAGAGATTGATACGGTTTTTGAAGAAGCCATTCCTGGAAAAAAAACATATAAAAGTAACCTAGAGGAAATTACGGCTGGTTTTGAAAACACTCCTGTTTTTGAACCAATTTCTAAAATCAATAATGGCTCAAACAATGAAAAAAAATCGTTAAACGATAAAATAAAAACAGGGCGGTTAAATATTGGGCTTAATGATAAAATTGCTTTTATCAAACACTTATTTGATGGTAAAAATGAAGATTACGAACGTGTTATTTCTCAATTAAATACCACGAGCTCTTATGCCGAAGCTAAACGGTTTATTTTTGATATGGTTAAACCAGATTACAATAATTGGCTTAACCAAGAAGAGCTTGAAACTCGATTTATGGAAATTATTGAAAGTAAGTACGAGTAAAACCTTATGAAGTGCAAGAAAATTTAGGTTCCAAGAGAATTGTTTCGATAGATATCTTTAGGGCTCTCGTTATGTTTTTAATGATATTTGTGAACGACTTTTGGACCTTATCAGCTGTTCCAGAATGGTTACAGCATAAAGATGCTTTTGAAGACGGTATAGGTTTTTCGGATGTCATTTTTCCAGCTTTTCTTTTTATTGTTGGGTTGTCCATTCCATTTGCTATTAAATCTAGGCGAGACAAACTACAAAGTAATACTACTATTTTAAAGCATGTTCTCAAAAGGGCTTTTGCACTAATTATTATGGGCCTTTTTATGGTTAATTTTGAAAATATAAATTCTGAGGGAATGATCATAAACAAAGACCTTTGGGAAATCATTATGGTCTTTGCTATTTTTTTAGTTTGGTTGAATTATAAACCTTTTAAAGTCCTTGAAAAAAATTCAATTGTACTATTTCAAAGCACCGGCGTAGTCCTTTTTATATTTTTAGCCCTTTTATACCAAGGCGGTTTAGCAACAAATGTTGAATGGATGAAAGTACATTGGTGGGGTATTTTAGGCTTAATTGGTTGGGCCTATTTGTTTAATGTGATAATTTATGTCTATTTGGGAGGAAAATTTTTTGTCTTGGTTATAGCGTTTATCGTTTTTCAATTATTAAATGTTCAGGAGTTTTTTTCAGCAACACAAACACCATTCAAATTAATTGTAAGTGCTTCTATGCATGCTTCTGTTTGTGCAGGTATGATTATAGGGAGGATGCTTTTAAACTACCAAAAAATAAATAAAACACATCTATTTATTACAGGCTCAATCATATTTGCGGCTGTAATTACAGTTTATGGCTTTGCCTTGAGGCCCTATTGGGGAGGTTTTTCAAAAATTAGGGCTACCCCTTCATGGATTTCTGTTTGTATAGGTATTAGCGCCTTAAGCTTTTTGATTGTTTATATTATTGTAGATAAATTTAATTTTAGGATATGGGCAAAACCTATAAAGATTGCTGGAATAAATACACTTACCTGTTATGTTATGCCCTATCTTGTCTATCCTATCATGATTATGACAGGAACTTTGTATTTGCCCGAAGGTATTACCAACGGGAACATAGGATTATTGAAATCGTTGTTGTTTTCCTTTGCTATAATAGGGATTGTATGGATATTAAATAAATTAAAAATCAAACTTAAAATATAATTTAGTGAGCAAACTCTTTCTTGTACCGACCCCAATAGGTAATTTAAAGGACATGACATTTAGGGCTATTGAGGTTCTGAAGAATGCCGATTTAATATTGGCAGAAGATACCCGTACTTCGGGAAAGCTTTTAAAGCATTTTGATATTTCAACACATATGCAATCACACCATATGCATAATGAACATAAAACAGTTGATGCTATTTTACAGAGGCTGAAATTGGGACAGTCTATTGCGTTGATAAGTGATGCGGGAACACCTGCTATTTCAGATCCAGGTTTTTTGCTCGTCCGTGCCTGCATTGAAAACAATATTGAGGTAGAATGTTTGCCTGGTGCTACTGCCTTTGTACCTGCTTTGGTTAACTCTGGCTTGCCAAACGATAAATTTGTATTTGAGGGGTTTTTACCGGTTAAAAAAGGGCGGCAAACCCGATTACAACTTCTGGCTGAAGAAAACCGAACCATGATTTTTTACGAATCGCCACATAAACTCCTTAAAACTTTGACTCATTTTTGCGAGTATTTTGGTGAGGACAGACTCGTTTCTGTCTCTCGAGAGCTCACTAAACTATATGAAGAAACCATTAGAGGCACAATGAAAGAAGTTTTGGAACATTTTACTAATAAACCCCCTAAGGGAGAAATTGTAATTTGTGTTGAAGGGAGAAAATAATTTAAAACTATATATACGTGTTAATACCTTTGGTGTTCTGTAATAGATAAAAGCAGAAATTATTTCAAAACATAAAACAAAAAAAATGAAACTATTGGCAGAATAGACCTCTTCGTTTTAAGTATGTTTCCCCTTATTCCATCCATGTTTGCCTAAATATTTTTCACCGCTTTCAACGGCATCATCTTCTATAGAAGTACCCATACTATCATTCCAACGGTTAAGGAAACCAAAGAGTGAAATCACCCCAAGTATTTCCACAATCTCACCTTCGTTCCAATGTTTATATAAATGCTTTTTAATGTTCTCGTCTACAGCATTGGGTATTTGACTAGCAGCCAAACTAAAATCAAGTGCTGCCTTTTCGGCTTCCGAGAAAGCTGGGTGTGTGCGATATTCCCAAATATTATCCAATTGTTCCTGTTCGGCACCATACCGTTCGGCTGCCCGAATAGCATGAGCTTGGCAGTACCGGCAACCAGTAGCATTACTGCTCACCCAAGCAATCATGCGTTTTAAAGCTGAGGTTACCCTACCTTCATTGGCCATAACAGCTTTATTCAAATTAATAAACGCCTTACTAATGGCTGGACGGTGTTGCATAGTGAGTACCGAATTGGGGCAAAATCCCAAAGTCTCGTTAAAAAATTCAGCAAGCATTTTGGTCTCTAAATCATAGTCGGCAGATAAAGGAGGTACTAAAGGCATAATTATATTTTTTAATAGTATTTTTGAGACATACAAGAAACAAAAAACAATTAAATAATGACAAATCATATAACAACAAAGTGGTTGGGCAATACAAAGTTTGAAAGCACTAATCCTTCGGGCCATAATCTTTTTATAGATGCAGGATTAGATGGCGGTGGTAACGGGCAAGGGTATCGCCCTAAGGCATTAATGCTATCGGCATTGGCAGGTTGTTCTGGGATAGATGTTGGTGGTCTTATAAAAAAAATGAAGTTGGAAGTCGAAGATTTCAAAATCGAAATAGATGCTAATCTTACTGAAGAGCACCCAAAATATTATGATAAGGTTACAATGATTTTCTATTTTTATGGGGATAACCTAAATGAAAAAAAATTACAAAAAGCTGTTGATTTATCGGTTGAGAAATATTGTGGTGTAATGGAAATGTTTCGCCAGTTTGCCGATGTTCAAATCAATACGGTTTTTAACCAATAAACATTACAATGAAGCAATTAAATATCTTAATTTTTAGCTTATGGGTTATAGGTTTTGTGCATACCCAAGAAAAAACACATGTAATTTCCCATAATGGAGAAACGATAGTTACAGATCCCTCAAAAGGAAACAATAGTTATAAAAGGTGGGCTGTTTTTCCTAAAAAGACTAAAGACATACGCAGCATTATATTAAACTTAAAATTTCAGTGTCCCGATAGTATACGCTGTGCCGATTGGGATTATGTAGATCATATAAGAGCGCGTCAAAAAAACGATTCTACCGTTTATGAAATTGCACGTATGTTGACGCCTTATGGCGGTTTTTTTCAAAAGGATTGGGGTTTTGAATGGCAGGTTGATGTTACCGATTTTAGTTTGATTCTTAGGAATGAGGTAGAGATTGATTATATACACTCAGGCTATGAAGATAATAAAACGCGGGGTTGGAAAGTGACCGTGGATTTTGAAATTACCTATGGCACCCCAATAGCTAACCCTATTGCCATTCACAAAATTTATGATGGCAGTTATAAATATGGTTATGAAAATGACCCTATTGAAAACCATTTGGTTCCAGTAACCATCAAAGCAAATTCTAATACCAGTTTTTCAAAAATGAAGATTCACCAAACCGGCCATGGTATGGATGCTAATGGCTGTGGGGAGTTTTGTAGTAAGTACCGCGATATAGTTTTTAATGGAGAAGTAGTAGACCATAAGGATTTATGGATGGAATGTGGTGACAATCCATTATTTCCACAGGCAGGAACCTGGATTTTTGACCGAGCCAATTGGTGTCCAGGGTATTTAGTGCAGCCCGATGAGGTACTTTTAAATACTGTATCGGCAAAACCGTTTACTGTCGATTTAAATATGGAACCTTACCAAACCGATAACCCAAGTGCAAATGAATTGATAAGTGCCTTTGTTATTGAATACGAAAAAGCAAATGCAGCTAACGATGTTACATTGGTAGATATTATTCAACCCTCGACACGTGTTATGCACAGTAGAAAGAATCCATTTGGAGGTTTGCCTGTAATTCGTGTAAAAAACAATGGTAGTCAACCGCTTAAAAAAATGACTATTGTCTACCATTTGGAAGGAGAAAAACCTCAAAAATATCAATGGGAAGGAGATGTTGGTTTTGGTGAAGAGACCTTAATAGTTTTACCAACTGAAGTTTTCAGCAAAAAAGATACTGCTCAATTTCATGTGGCTTTGGAAAGACCTAACGGAAAAAGAGATGCTTTTTCTACTGATAACCTAGGACAATCGACATACCAACGTCCCAATATTTTACCAGAAACTATTATTGTATATTATAAAACCAATAATAAACCTGGGCAAAATACATATGCCATTAAAAACAGCTTCGGGGATATTGCCTTTGAAAAAGACAGTATAGATATGAAACCAAGCACGGTATACTTGGACACCATAAAACTGAACCCTGGTAATTACAACTTTAAGTTTAACGATACTGCTGGTGATGGCTTGGAATTTTGGTTTAAAGCAAGAGCTGGCAGAGGAGAGGTGAAACTATTGGATTCTTTGGGCAGGGCCATAAAACAGTTTAAATCCGATTTCGGCAGTCATATCAATTACTATTTTACAGTGCGTGACGACATGCCTTACGAATTAGACAATAAACCATCCATTGCCGTTTTTCCGGCAAGGACCAGTGGACCTATTACTTTAGATTATTTTTCCAATACGCCAGCAAATGTAAAAGTATTAATTGTTGATCAAGAGAGTGAGTCTAAAATTTTAGAAGAGCATAACTACCATAATTTTAGTAAGGGACCGTTGGATTATAACTTGTCCTATTTACCTAAGCAGCGCTATTATATTAAAGTGTATGTTGAAGGGGAGGAAATCTATAAAAATAGAATCCGATTAAAGGAATAGCATATGCGGTGGACGCTAAAACCAAAACCAGAACTACATAAGGTTGAGGCATTACAACAAGCCCTTCAGGTCGATGCTATTATAGCAACACTGTTGGTGCAAAGGGGTATACAAACTTTTGAAGATGCCAAACGTTTTTTTAGGCCGAGTTTGAACGATTTGCACGACCCATTCTTAATGAAAGACATGGATTTGGCGGTTGCCCGAATAGAAAAAGCTATTGCCAATAAGGAGAATATTTTGGTTTATGGTGATTACGATGTAGACGGAACTACATCGGTGGCTTTAATGGCATCTTATTTAAAGACAAGAACACCTAATGTAGCCACCTATATTCCAGATCGATACGACGAAGGCTACGGTATTTCATTCCAAGGTATTGATTTTACACATGATAATGGTTTTACACTCGTTATTGCTTTGGACTGTGGTATAAAGGCCATAGACAAAGTTGCTTATGCCAAAGAAAAAAGCATCGATTTTATTATCTGCGACCATCACCGACCGGGAAATGAACTGCCAAAAGCAGTAGCAGTGTTGGACCCCAAAAGGGGAGATTGTAGCTACCCCTATAAAGAGCTTTGCGGCTGTGGTGTTGGTTTTAAATTGGTACAGGCTTTAACGGTTCAAGAAGGAAAAACAGTTGAGGATTTAACAGCATATCTCGATTTAGTGGCTATAGCTATAGGAGCGGATATTGTACCCATTACTGGTGAAAATAGGGTGTTGGCTTATTTTGGACTTCAGGTCATTAATCAAATACCAAGAACTGGTATACAAGCCTTAATAGCTCAAGTCAGAAAACAAGAATTAACCATAACCGATGTGGTGTTTATTATTGCTCCGCGTATTAATGCTGCTGGACGAATGAAACATGGTAATTATGCCGTTGCCTTATTAATGGAAATAGATTTGAATCTGGCCGAGCAGTATGCGGCAGAAATAGAAGTTTTTAACACCGATAGGCGAGATGCAGATAAACAAATTACAGAAGAAGCTTTGGCGCAAATTGAAGCACAAAAAGAACAGGACCGCCATACTACTGTTGTTTATAACGAAACTTGGCATAAAGGTGTTATTGGTATCGTGGCTTCTCGGTTAACCGACACTTATTACAGACCTACATTAGTATTTACAAAAAGTGGTGAAAAATTAGCCGCATCGGCACGCTCGGTGCCTGGATTCGATGTTTATAATGCTTTGGAAGCCTGTAACGCTTATATCGAGCAGTTTGGTGGCCATAAATATGCTGCTGGATTAACGCTTAAAGAAGAACATTACGAAGCTTTCAAAAAGGCCTTTGAAGATGAAGTTTCTAAAACTATTGACAAGCATTTATTGACTCCTGAAATTAAAGTCGATGCCAAAATTGATTTACAACAAATAGACTCCAAACTTTGGCGTATCATAAAACAGTTTGCACCTTTTGGCCCTGGTAATATGACCCCTATTTTTATGACCGATGATCTTATAGATACGGGTTATGGTAAGTGTGTGGGTGAAGACGATGCGCATTTAAGGCTTAATGTCACTTCGACTACGCTTAGTGATCAAAATTTAGTCGCTATCGGTTTTGGTATGGGTGATAAACTCGACATTATTTCCAATAAAAAACCGTTTAGTGCAGTTTATTCCATTGATGAAAATGAATGGCAAGGGCGTAAAAGTTTGCAATTAAAATTAAGGGATATAAAAGCATAATTTATGTTAAAGACCGATCCATATGCGGCCTTGCGTATAAGGGAGTTTAATATTTTCTTATTGGTACGTTTTGTGTTGGTATTTGCTTGGTCTATGCAATTTATAGTTATCGAATGGCAGGTGTATAGTTTAACAAAAGACCCCTTATCGCTCGGTATTATTGGTCTTTTGGAAATTATTCCAGCCTTTACCATGGCTTTATTTGCCGGACATATTGTAGACCAAAAGGAAAAGCGTAATTTATTAATGACCTGTATCGCTGCATTTTCGTTAATAAGCTTGGGATTATTTTTATTGACCTGGGATAAGGTTGTTTCAGGTTGGTCTACCAAAGCCATATTGTACTGCATTTATGCCTTTGTTTTCTTTGGAGGGTTCTTACGATCGTTTTTTGGTCCAACTATCTTTTCGTTAGTGGCGCTAATTGTACCTAAAAAAATTTACCCTAATGCGGCGACTTGGAATAGTTCAACGTGGCAAATGGCGGCCGTTTTAGGGCCCGCATTTGGGGGTGTTGCCATTGGGTGGATTGGTGTACACTGGTCACTTTGTATCATTTTTGGACTGGTTATACTGTCTTTAATCATTCTAATACAGATAAAACGAAAACCTATACTTAATCCCAAAATTGGGGAGCCAATTGTGCAAAGTTTAAAAGAAGGCTTGAGTTTTGTATTTAAGACCAAAGCCATTTTGGGAGCCATGACTTTGGATATGGTGGCCGTACTGTTTGGTGGAGCCATTGCTTTATTACCTGTTTATGCCCAGGATATTCTAAAGGTGGGTAGTGAGGGGTTTGGGATTTTAAGAGCGGCACCTGCCGTTGGGGCGTTTATAACCATGCTTATTACAGCCTATATTCCCATTAGTAAAAACGCAGGCATCAAACTATTAGCAGCGATTTTCGGGTTTGGGGTATGTATTATTGTTTTTGGACTGTCCTCGGTATTTTGGATATCTCTATTGGCTCTGTTTTTTAGTGGGATGACAGATGGTGTTTCTATGGTCATTCGTCAGACCATTTTACAAATAAAAACCCCAGACGATATGCGAGGGCGGGTATCTTCTGTAAATTCAATGTTTGTGGGGTCGTCTAACGAATTGGGTGCTTTTGAAAGTGGACTTACCGCCAAACTTATGGGCACGGTAACAGCCGTTGTTTTTGGAGGCACGATGACATTAATTACGGTAATAACAACAGGCTTGGTGTCTCCATCGTTTCGAAAATTGGATTTGACGGAAGATTTGGAATCACACGAAAAGAGTTAATCAATAGTGCTTTTAAAGAAAGCCCAAAGTTTATCGCAAGCATTAAAATCTTGCGTGGTATTGCCAACAACTTTTGAAATGAATCGCTGTTCTTTGGCTCCAGGCCATGTGTGGCCCCCATTGGTAACCTTAATCAGTTCAATTTTTAAATAGGGGTTTTTAGGGTTGGGGAAAATGCTGTGTTCACTTGTGCAATTATCATTTAACGCTTTGTTTTTTATAGATAATTTTATAGGAAACTTTTCATTTCCGTTAAGATTGCACATATAAGCAATGCTTTTATAAATGCCCAGAACATGACCTCTACTTTTATTAAACACTTGAATATCCCCTTCCTGATAGGGGAATATTGGATCGGCAGTGCCATGAATAAACAAGATGGAAAATGGCTGTACATTTTTTGATTCTTCAATTTGAATACTACCAAAATTAGAAGCGACCATGCCAACAGCTTTAATTTTATCAGGTAATGACATGATTAAGGTCTGGGACATTAATCCGCCATTCGATATGCCACAAGCAAAAACCGCTTTCGGATTTATGGAATATTTCAATTCGAGCAGTTCGATCAGGTTCTTTATAAAACTTACATCATCTATATTTTTCTTTCTAGAAAAGCTGTTAGTGTCCCGTTTAGGATTATCGTTCCATGACTTTTTTACGCCGTTGGGATAAACAACAATAAACCCATTTTTATCAGCTAATACATTAAAATATGCTTTAGTGCTTTGCATAATTTGGTTTGCTGTACCACCACCGCCGTGCAACACTAAAATTAAGGGGTATTGTTTGTCTATAGAATAGGTTTTGGGAAGATAGGTAATGTAGCTTCGCTTGTAATTATCATGGATAAGAAAATCTTTGTTTTGAGAAAAGCCTGTGTAAACCTTTAAAAGCAGCATTAATAATATACATCTAAAAGCCATAAATCAAAATGTTCAAATGGGGGTTATTGACTTAGTTTGAATATTCCTTAAGTTCAAAAGTTGTGCCATCGAAAACGCCATAAGTAAAGTAGCTAATCCAATCGCCAAGGTTAATGTATTTGGAGTTTTGGTTAAGGTCTATTTTTAGAGGTAAGTGTCTATGACCAAACACAAAATAATCCCGGTGTTTATTCTCTAATTTACGTTTGCAATAGTGTACCAGCCATTCGTTATCCTCGCCTAAAAACTTGATGTCCTCATCACCCGAAATAAGTTTGTTTTTAACAGAGAGGTATTGTGCCAAACGTACACCTAAATCGGGGTGTAACCAACGGAACAGCCATATACAAAACGGATTTGTAAACACTTTTTTCATGCGTTTATAACCTTTATCCCCTGGGCCTAAACCGTCACCATGACCTATAAAAAAAGTCTTATTGTTAAAGGTGAATTCCTTGGGTTTATGGTACACGGGGATATTAAGTTCTTCCTCAAAATAACCGTTCATCCAAAGATCGTGATTCCCCACAAAGTAGTAGATGGGAATTCCAGAATCACTAATTTCAGCCAGTTTCCCTAAGGTTCTGGTAAACCCTTTGGGGACCACTTTTTTATATTCCATCCAGAAATCAAACAAATCGCCTAACAAAAAAATAGCAGCGGCGTCTTTTTTGACCAAATCGAGCCATGCCACAAACTTTTTTTCGCGAGGCAAGGAGTCTTCACGTGTTGGTGCGCCCAAATGATTATCGGAAGCGAAGTATATTTTTTTGCCTTCTGGAATTTGCATTTGGTAAATATAAGTAAAGAAGTCGTAAAAATAGTAAACAGCCGCAGTATTCAGTTAGCAGTTCTTGGCTGGCAATGTTCAGCATTTATAATAGTAGTTGTAACAAAGCGAGTCTGTGATAAGCATTCACCAAGACTATATGTTATCGTATGCAAACCACTCGGCATATGAGCTTTCGGTTTCCTGAAGCTTTAAGGAGTGTAATTTTATATGGTTTGGGAGTCGAGTTTTAATTTTTTTAGCAAAGTCAATAACCATCATTTCGCTGGTGGGCTGGTAGTCTACCAATAAGATATTATGGCCTCGATTTTCCAATTCTTTTGCTAATTCAACATGGGGTGTGTTCTTGTTGAACACCGTAGCATGATCGAAGACATTGACGATTTCTTCCTTTACTATTTTCTTTAAATCACCAAAATCGATAACCATTCCATGTTTTACATGGGCAGTATCGGTAATAGGTTTGCCAATAACGGTTACCGAAAGCTTATAACTGTGTCCGTGAACATTTTTGCACTTGCCATCATAGCCATAAAGGGCATGCCCGGTTTCGAAAGAAAATTGCTTGGTTATGCGAATAGCACTCATTGGTTGATAGATTAGTAACACAAAAGTACATGAATTTTTATGTTATTGCAGAGGAAAAACAGTCATTTTGTTTTACGAATGCATTTTTAGATTACATTTGCGCACTTTTGCCCATAAAGGATCTATGGGTTTTTTTATGAGTCTTTTATTTGAGTCCCTGGACTTTGTAGAGAATCCGTTATTTGAACGTATTATTTCGGATTTAACCCAACAGCAATATAGCATTGTTGATGGATTTTTTACAGATGGAGAAGTACATCTATTACGGGAAGCACTTTTAAAAACTTATGAAAATGATGCTTTCAAGAAGGCGGCTATAGGGAACAGGTTAAATGAAACTATAGAACAATCTATTCGAGGCGATTTAATTTTTTGGATAGACGAAACCAAGGCTAATGCTAGTGAGTCATTGTTTTTTAATAAGATAAACAACTTGATTAGCTATTTAAATAAGACTTGTTTTTTAGGAATTTTACAAAAGGAATTTCACTATGCCGTTTATCCTAAAGGCACATTTTATAAAAAACATATCGATACTTTTCAAAATGACGACCGCCGTAAACTTTCATTTGTATGTTATTTAAATGAAGATGGCTGGCAAAAGGAAAATGGGGGCGAGCTGGTCTTGTATTTAAATGAAGTGGAAAAAGCGATTTTTCCATTACCTGGGAGGGTAGTTATTTTTGAAAGTCAAATCATTGAGCATGAAGTTAAGCTCGTAAATACTGAACGGTTGAGTATTACAGGATGGTTAAAAACGAGATAATGTCTAGAGGGGAATGAGTTTGGAATTAAATTAATAGAGGTCAATAGATAAACACCTATCTTTGTTATTA
This sequence comes from Aestuariivivens sp. NBU2969, assembly GCF_019931125.1. Taxonomy (NCBI): domain Bacteria; kingdom Pseudomonadati; phylum Bacteroidota; class Flavobacteriia; order Flavobacteriales; family Flavobacteriaceae; genus Aestuariivivens; species Aestuariivivens sp. NBU2969. The sequence continues at coordinate 54 of NZ_JAIOUU010000005.1, read as the reverse complement.
GTAAACATATAGAAATATGAATATTTTTAAGGGTCAAAATCTTCTAGAGTTCTC
>NZ_JAIOUU010000059.1:0-958 GCF_019931125.1 Aestuariivivens sp. NBU2969 | reverse complement strand
TTGAGTTATTAATTTAAAATCCGTATTTTAATGCTTTAAAACATTAAGATATGGAACAATATGAAGGTAAAAATATACTAAACTTTGTAAAAGAACTACCCAATGACGATAAATGTAAGGCATATTTGGCAAAATATAAATGGCAAGATGGTTTTGTATGTCCCAAGTGTAATGGTAATCATGGATGTATGAAAAAGGATTATAGATACCATTGTTACCAATGCCATCATGTAGAGAGTTCTACTGCAAATACACTATTTCATAAAGTGAAATTTGGTTTACAAAAAGCCTTTTGTGTTGTCTTTGAAATGACAACAACCAGCAAAAGTCTCTCAAGCACACAGCTTGCAGAACGTTATGGTATAAGTCAAACGTCCATGTGGTTTTTCATGCAAAAGGTTCGTAAGGCTATGGAGAGTTCCAAAAAATATGTGTTATCTGAATTGGTTCATGTAGATGAATTTACCGTTGGAGGAAAAGAAGATGGAAAACAAGGTAGAAGCTATGATAGTAAAAAGAAAAAGGCAGTAATAGCTGTAGAGCTTACCAATAAACATCAAGTAAAACGTGTTTATATAAAATCCATAGATGATTACTCCTCAAAGTCCTTGACACCAATATTTGAAGAACATATTTCCACCTCGGCAAAGGTCTTTACAGACAAATGGCGTGGTTATGAACCTTTGAAATCAACTTATGACATCACGCAGATTCAAAGTAATAATGGGAAGAATTTTAAAAAACTACATATCATTATTCATCAAGTAAAATCATGGTTAAGAACAATACCAACTCACGTGAGCAAATGGCATATTCAAAAATATTTTGATGAGTTTTGCTATCGAATTAATAGATCGCAATCAAAACAAAATATTTGGCACAATTCCATTATGAGAATGATTAATAAAAAACCTATATATTGGAATCAAATAAAACAGAACGTAACTTAATAACTCAA
>NZ_JAIOUU010000058.1:0-960 GCF_019931125.1 Aestuariivivens sp. NBU2969 | reverse complement strand
TAGAGGTCAGCATTTAGTTACCTACCAATTTTGATTGATTTATAGCTTTAGCCTCAACCATTCTACATATGAGATTATTGAAGATGGTGTCCTTGCTTTGTGACCTATTGATCCTATAGCAAAATTCACTGAAATAGCGATTCAGGTTTCCATCACTTACCCAAGAATAAGTAGTTCTTATCCAGGATTTGACCTGATGGATCATTGTGTGCAGAGCTTTAAAATTCATACCATTATTACTTTCAATTTGTGTAATATCGTATACTTTTGTTATAGGTCTATACCCCCTCCATTTATCAGTGGTCACCTTTGCATCACGACTGATGTGATTAACAAAAATATATTGAAGTGACTCAGCAGAGAAATCTTCTATGCGCATGGCGTACATACGCTTGACTTTGCCATCTTCCGTGAGCTGAACAGCAGTAACCGCTTTCTTTTTTCTGCTATCATAACTTCTGCCAGTCTTTCCTTCATCTTTTCCTCCCAGAACAAATTCATCTACATGAACCTCCCCATCCATAGGATAATTACCACTTGAGGCCATAGCTTCCCTGACTTTGTGCATAAAAAGTCGGGCAGTAGTTTCGGTGACCCCATAACGCACTGCCATATAACTGGCAGATAGACTCTTGGTGGTAGTCGCCATCTCAAAACAAATGAAAAAAGCTTTCCTAACTCCAAATTTCACCTTATGAAATAACGTACCGGCTGTTGCGGATTCAATATGGCCACAAACATTGCATTTTCTGCCAAAATCCTTTTGTGGCTGATAGGCGGTATGATTACAGCGGCTGCATTTATAGGCGGTTTTTGACTTTATTTCTGCTAAATATTCCTTACAGTCCAAATCAGATTTAAACCGATCAGAGAACTCTAGAAGATTTTGACCCTTAAAAATATTCATATTTCTATATGTTTACTAATAACAAAGATAGGTGTTTATCTATTGACCTCTAT
>NZ_JAIOUU010000057.1:0-995 GCF_019931125.1 Aestuariivivens sp. NBU2969 | reverse complement strand
AACTTTTAATTAAAGAGGTGAACTTATGGCTGGCATATTGTATCCCTCGGTCGGAATGAAAAATCAAAGGCTGGGTTAAAGTTGTTTTCTTTACAGCCATATGCCAAGCTTTAATAATAGTATCCTCTGTGCTTAAATTATCACTTAGTGCCCACCCAACAACTTTACGGTTAAACAAATCGATAATTACAGTAAGGTAAAGCCAACCTTGTTTAGTTTTTATATAGGTTATATCACTTACCCAAACTTGATTCTGTCTGTTTACTTCAAAGCATTGGTTTAATAAATTAGGAGCTATTGGGTAATTATGTTTACTATCAGTGGTTGCTTTAAACTTGCGCTTTCGTTTTGCAAACAAATAATTAGCACTCATAATACGGGCCACTCTGGGCTTTGATATTTTATAGCCTAATGTCTCCAACTCTGTTTTTATTCTGGGTGAACCATAGCTCTCAAAACTATTTTTGAATATAGATTTAATAAGCGTTGTTACCTTTTGATTTTCTAACCATAATTTACTTGGTCCAGATTGCAACCAATGGTAATAGCCGCTTTTACTTACCTTTAATATTTTACACATCATCTCGACAGGAAACCTCATAAGATGCTGTTTTATAAACCTGTATTTTTCCTGTCGCTCTTGGAGAAGATGCTGATGGCCTTTTTTAAGATGTCACGTTCCAGTTCAGCTTCTTTTAATGCCCTTTTTAATCGAGATATCTCTTTTTCTTCATCGGTCATTTTAGGTTTGCCTCGACCTGGAAAACTGTTTTTGCCATAATCCTTCAACTCTTTTCGCCAACGATAAAGTACTGATGGAAATATATCTAAATCTTCACTTACTTGTTTTACGTTGCCTTTGGCATAGCTCAACTCCACTGCCTTTTGTTTAAATTCTAAAGTGTAATGTTTGGGTTTACTTCTCATATTTGCTAAGTTAATAACTAGCAAGCATATTCTCTCATCTTTGTGTCCAGTCTAATATAGGAAGTCCA
>NZ_JAIOUU010000056.1:0-1105 GCF_019931125.1 Aestuariivivens sp. NBU2969 | reverse complement strand
GTTAGGCACAATTAAATAATTCAACATATGAAACCATCTATCTACTCATTATTCCTTTTTACTTTAACAATACTAAGTTGTAATCAACAAAACTCAAACAATAACATTGACGTCTCTGAAAAGACAAATGAACAATTACCAAATTTAACTTATAATGATTCGAATTTATTTCCTGGTGATGGTAGTTTACTTCGAGCTGAAGATGGAGTATCATTGGAAGATGGACGAATTATCGTAGTTGACCAAGCAAAAGGTCTTCGATTAATACAAAAAGATGGCTCTAATCGACCATTTGGTGATTTTTCCGCAGCAGGTTTCCTTCATCTTCCCCCAGAGCAAATAGCAGGACCGAATGGAATGATTTTAGAACACGATGGTCAACATGTCTTAATGTCTGATATTACAGACGGGAAAATTTATCGAATAAATATAAACACTGAAAAAGTCGAATTGATTTATGATCATCCGTATGGCGTGAATACGATTTATAGAGATAAAACGGGAGCATTATGGTTTTCTCAATCTGCAGAGAACAATAATATGGGCGAAATGTTTCAAGCTGCTAATTTACCTGTCCCTACTGGTGCTGTTTTTAGAATGAATGATTTAAAAAGCACTCCTGTTAAAATTTTGGATAGTCTTTACTTTGCGAATGGGATAACCATGGATTCAGATGAAAAACACTTGTTTGTCGCTGAAACCATGATGGATAGAGTGCATAAATTAGAAGTTGATAATAAAACTGGTGAAGTAAATTATATTGGTGTTGCCGCTAATGTCGGAACACCAGATAATTTATTAATTGATAATGAAGGTCGATTAATCGTGGCATCTCCATTATATAATCAGGTAATTGCAGTGGATTTTAAAAGGAATTCTCAATATATAATTTTTGATGGTTCCACTAAAGATAATTTAAAGATTACAAATGAATGGAAAAGAAGAAGTCATTTAGGTATGGAGAGACTTGAATTAATTTCTCCAGATTTGTTTAATCCACTTCCAGGATTACTTACAGGAATGTTCTATTCAAATGATGGTCAAACTCTATACATAGCAAACTTAGGAAATGATCTTTTGAAATTAGACTATAAATAACTGTGCC
>NZ_JAIOUU010000055.1:0-1266 GCF_019931125.1 Aestuariivivens sp. NBU2969 | reverse complement strand
TGGAGTTGTTACCTTTATTCGGACATAAAATTTAAGACTGTTTGTTACAAAACAAATATCTTAGAAACATGAAAAAACGAGTTTATAGTAAAGAATTAAAGGAACAAGCGGTAAGATTGAGTTACCAGCGGGATAACATAAAAGAACTGGCAGATGAATTGGGCATTGCTGTCCAGAGGATTTACAAATGGCGCAGAGCATCTAAAACAACTGCATCACCTAAGCCAGAAAAACCAATACCAGAGGATACAATAGAAGTCAAAAGATTACGTAAAGCCCTTAAAGAAAAGGAACTGGAGCTTGAGATTTTAAAAAAGGCCGTGCACATCTTCTCCAAGAGCGATGGGAAATCTACGGGTTTATAGCCAGTTATAGACATTTATATCCCATTGAGAAGATGTGCAAAGTATTAAAAGTAAGCAGAAGTAGTTTTTATAGGTGGTTCACAGGTGGCCCTGGCAAAAGAGCATTGGAGCATAGTTTGTTTACAGATTTGATAAAACAAGAATTTAACAGGAGTAAGCAGAGCTATGGCTCGACAAGAATAGCAGAGCAATTAAGGCGCAATGATTATTGTATATCCAGGCGAAGGGTCTCTAAAATCATGAAAGAGAACAATTGGATTAGTAAGCACAAGAAGAAATTTAAGGTTACTACAGACTCGAACCATAAATATCCTATTTGCAGGAATTTATTGGATAGAGACTTTAACCCTAGTAGATTAAATCAAGTTTGGGTATCTGATATCACTTATATCAAAACTCAAAAAGGTTGGCTGTACTTAACCACAATCATTGATTTATATGACAGACAGGTAATAGGTTGGTCATTAAGTACAAGTTTACATGCAAACCAAACTATTATCCCTGCTTGGAAAATGGCAATATCAAAAAGAAAAATAACACAGTCTTTACTTTTTCATTCCGACAGGGGCATACAATATGCTTCAAAAGAATTTAGAAAACTGTTAAAGTCTAATACTTTAATTGCTCAATCCATGAGCAGGAAAGCAAATTGTTGGGACAATGCCGTGGCAGAGTCTTTCTTCAAGACACTAAAAATAGAACTTGTTTATGATAATCAATTTAAAACCATAGAACAGACTAAAACCAGTATTTTTGAGTATATAGAAATATGGTATAACAGAAAGCGGTTACATTCTTCTTTGGGATATAAAACACCTTTTGAAGCAGAACAAGAATTTTATCAAATTAAAAACGTGGCATAGGTCTTAGAAAAATTGTCCGACTTTTTGTTGCAAGTCCA
>NZ_JAIOUU010000054.1:0-1384 GCF_019931125.1 Aestuariivivens sp. NBU2969 | reverse complement strand
CACTAGCGTCCAAAAGTTTTAATTTTAAAGTAGCCTGAGAATCCCGTATTTTAGATTTGTGATAAAAAAATACGAATTATGGGACTCTTCAGGCGCAGTAAAAATACAAATACCCCTTTACTTGGTCAAATCTTAAATTTGATTCCACGCCATTTATTGCAACACCAAATCGATAAGCACCAAAGCGACAAGGGCTGTAGCAAGTACAGGACTTTTGACCAATTGGTAGCCTTAACTTTTGGACAGCTCAATAAATGCTACTCCCTGTCGGTGATAAGTTGCGGACTGTCAGTCAGTAGCACCTTTCTTTCCGATATTGGCCTAAAACAAAGCCCTGCCAAATCCACCATGGGCACGGGCAATAAAAACAGAAGCTGCAAAGTCTTTGAAGGCCTTTACTTTAGGCTGCTGAGCCATTATAAGCATCTATTGAAATTACGTTACCAGAGCCATATCATCGAAGAGATCAAAAACCACACCATTAAATTGATCGACAGTACTACGATAAGCCTGTGCTTGAGCCTGTTTGATTGGGCAAAGTTTAGGACAGCTAAAGGCGGTATAAAAATACATACCGTCTGGGACGATAAATTAGGGCTACCGGATATGGTAAATATTACCGAAGCCAAGTTGCACGACCGCTATGGGCTTAAGAACCACATCTATGAAAAGCATACCATTGTTGTGGAAGACAGGGCCTATTTCGATTTCGAACTTATGTTACAGCGTATAAAGGCAGAAAACATATTCGTAACCCGTATAAAAAACAATACCGTATTTGAAGCTTTAGAAGAACTCGACCTACCAGAGGGCAAAGACGAAGATGTCCTAAAAGACCAAATCATTAAACTAAGCTCACCAAAAGCAGAACAGACAGGCATTACAGGGCAGTATTTACGATTGGTCAGTGTTTATAAAGAAGATGAAGACAAAGTTATAGAGATTATTACCAATCAACTAGATTGGTCTGCACGTACCATAGCAGACCTGTACAAAAAACGCTGGGACATAGAACTCTTCTTTAAGGCCATTAAACAAAACCTGCAGATAAAGACCTTTTTAGGCACCAGTGAAAATGCCGTTAAATCACAAATATATGTGGCACTGATCGCTTACTTGCTCCTAGAACTTATTAGGCGTTGTTGCTCAGACACATCTACGGCATTCAGTAACTTCTGCGAGAAAATAAGGATCTGCCTTATGCATTACCTAACCATAGATTACCTCTGCAATGAACTAAAGCCAGTAGTCAAAAAAGCTGAAAAACCACCCGATATTACACTTTTTGATAAAGATAATTCCAGCAAACAATTAATTATGCCCCTATAAACAAAGGGACACAGAAACTTTATTGCCCGTTTTCAAAAACTTTTGGACGGCAGTG
>NZ_JAIOUU010000053.1:0-1459 GCF_019931125.1 Aestuariivivens sp. NBU2969 | reverse complement strand
GGATCAATCTCAAAAGTTGGGTCTAAAGAGAAAAATAATTTTCTTTGTGCTTTAAATTACATTGATGAATAAAGGCACTGAGTTATCCTTGTTAAGTTTAATATTACCAGAAGGAATATTAGAGTATTTTGATATTGTTGGATTCGATAAGAAGCCTATAAAGCATGTTTTATATGAGAACCGTCTAACGATATATTTGGAGGAAAAAAAACAAATAGCATCTAAGTACAAGGATTGCAAGTATAAAGCCAGTGGCTTCATGGAGCCTCGAATAATCGAGGATTATCCCGTTCGAGACAATCTACTATCATTAAATCTTAAACGAAGGCGTTGGGACGTTCTACTTGATAAAAAGTGGATTAAAGTAAGTCGTGAATGGGATGAATTTATTGCACAGGGAACTCGAATATCAAAAGAGTTTGCTGCTTTTTTAAAAGAAATCGACTGACAATACTGCTCTGAGCAGCCAACAACTTGGGCACCAGTATGGTATGTCTGGGAAAAGGCTTCAAAGACATTATAAGGATCACTTAAGTGATTTTAAGCAATGGGAGCATAAGAGTCATGCTAAACAGTGGCTTGTTTTCCCTGAAAACTTAGGTTCTTATTTATCCATTGATGAGACAGCGCTGTCCAAGGGAGAGCTCTATACCATCATTACCAATAAGAAGGCTAAAGGAAAGAAAGGGGCTTTAGTTGGGATATTCCACGGAACTAAAGTGGAGCCTATTATCGAACAACTCTTGAAGATCCCAGCAAAGAAGCGTGCTAAAGTGAAAGAGATCACCTTAGACATGGCAAACTCTATGAAAACGATCTCCACTAAATGTTTCCCGAAAGCCATCCAAGTAACAGACAGGTTCCATGTACAGAAGCTGGCAATAGAGGCACTCCAAGATCTTCGTATCAAATACCGATGGGAAGCTTTGGATCAAGAAAATGAACAGATAAAGCTATCTAGAGTAGCCGACAAAGAATTTAAACCTGTAACTTTTTCTAATGGTGACAGCTCAAAACAACTCCTAGCTAGGAGTAGATATCTACTGTATAAATCCCCAGATAAATGGACTCCAAACCAGAAAGAGAGGGGACAGATATTGTTTAATGAATACCCAGAATTAAAGAAAGCTTATGGACTTGTTCAAGGCTTGAGGAATATTTTTAACCAAGCCATAGATATTAAAGTAGCTTACACCAAACTAGCCCACTGGTACAAAGATGTAGAGGAGTCAGGATTTAAGAGCTTCCAAACGGTAGCCAATAGTATTACTTTAAATTACCGCTCTGTACTCAACTATTTTTTAAACAGAAGTACAAATGCTTCAGCAGAATCCTTTAATGCCAAAGTAAAGGCTTTTAGATCACAATTTAGGGGAGTCAGGAATACGGAATACTTCTTATATCGCTTGATTAAATTATATTCTTAAAATGGTAAAAACCCAGATTTTGGACTTGATCC
>NZ_JAIOUU010000052.1:0-1582 GCF_019931125.1 Aestuariivivens sp. NBU2969 | reverse complement strand
TGAATTAAGCCTCTGGAACCAGGAAATGAAAAAACTTGTGGAACCAGGTGAATTTGACGTGCTTGTAGGAAGCTCATCGGAAGATATCAGGTTGAAAGATACTTTTAATGTTTCAAAACAATAAGCGATTATTTAAAACTATAAATCAAATAAAAATGAACCAATTAAAACACATTATTAATGTATTTCTTGCATGTTTTTTAGTAATAAGCATGTTCTCTTGTATCAACCAAAAATCAAAAAAAGAAATGGTTAAAGCGCCAAAGGCCTTTTTGCCCATTCCTAACAAAGCACAGTTAAACTGGCATAAGGCAGAGTACATCATGTTTGTGCATTTTGGCATGAAAACGTTTTACCCCAGTGATGATCATATGGGATATGGCAAGGAGGATCCTGAGAAATTTAACCCAGTTAACTTCGATGCCAAACAATGGGTTGAAGCTGCAAAAATGGCTGGTTTTAAAGGTATTGTTCTTACAACCAAGCACCACGATGGTTTTTGCAACTGGCAAACGAAAACAACCGACCATTGTGTAAAATCATCGCCCTGGAAAAACGGAAAAGGCGATGTTGTAAAAGAACTTATAGAAGCATGTCGCGAGGCAGGAGTTTATTTTGGTGTTTATGTGTCTATCATAGATAAGCATTTTGAAAATTTTGGATCAGAAGACTATAAGGAGTATGGCGAATATTACCTGGCACAACTTAAAGAGCTGAGTACCCAGTATGGGCCAATAGATGAATACTGGTTCGATGGTTATCAGGCCGATGATTTGAAGATGGACTATGGTAAAATAGCCGATATGCTAAACGAGACCCAGCCTGATGCGGTTATTTACGACTCGGGAACTTTGGTGAAGTACATGCCAAACCGTTGTATTGCCTGGCCGGGTGCACATGGTGGGATTTCCCCCGACCAGAACTACAGGGTAGAAATAGATGGGACAATGCGCTGGTATCCAGCAGAACCGTCTATCATCTTGCAGGGAAACTGGTTTCATAATAATACGCCTGTTGTTAGTCTCGAAAAGATACAGGATTACTACCTGACTTCAGTTGGATATGCTGTTACCCCGTTAATGAATATCTCTCCCAATACCGATGGGCTAATTGATGACGGTACAATTACCAGACTAGCAGAATTTAAAGCTTGGGTTGACCAATTGCACCAAAGTGATTTGGCCAAATCGGAAAACGTAAAAATCAGTGCTGATAGTTTTCGGGGCAATTCCGACCAATATTCTGCCCAAAACATAAACGATGGCGATTACGAAACATACTATGCCACCGATGACAGTGTAACAATTGCTGTAATTGAAGTTGATCTTGGGACAGTCCGTGATATTAATGGGTTTATTATCCAGGAATATATTCCCCTTGGGCAACGTATCGATGGTTATTCAATTGAATGCCTTGTTGATGGCAATTGGGAAGAGGTTTTTTCAGGTAAGAAGATTGGTTATAAGCGCATCATTCTCGAAGGCAGGGCATCGGCAACCGATATTGAATTTCCTGCAACAGATAAGGTGCGTTTAAAAATCGAAAATGCCTTGGCATGCCCTTTAATAAGTACTTTTAGTGT
>NZ_JAIOUU010000051.1:0-1733 GCF_019931125.1 Aestuariivivens sp. NBU2969 | reverse complement strand
ATCCACTCGGAATTGCTAACGTCAGCGCTTAACCGAAAATTAGTAACTTTAATCCCGTAACTGACGGTTATACGAGACCGTTGTGGTTAATGCGAAAAACCAACGAAACTGAATGAACAAAACGATATTTGAAATTACCAAAATGGATTGTCCTTCCGAGGAAAATCTAATCCGAATGAAATTGGACGGAATTTCAAGTATTGCGAATTTGGACTTTGACATCCCAAACCGAAAACTGACCGTTTTTCACAGCGGACAAATTGACCAAATCGAAAAGTCCGTACTCGAACTTAATTTAGGCGGAAAGAAAATCTCGACTGAACAAACTAACCAATCGGAATTTAAAGAAAACGCAAACCAAAAAAAGCTACTTTGGTCTGTACTTGCCATAAATTTTGCTTTCTTCATAATCGAAATGGCTACAGGACTGATTTCAAAATCAATGGGATTGGTTGCGGACAGTTTGGATATGCTTGCCGACAGTTTCGTTTACGGAATTAGCTTATTTGCAGTTGGTGGAACGTTGATTAGAAAAAAGCGGATTGCCAAAATTGCGGGATATTTTCAAATAACACTTGCGATAATCGGATTTGTGGAAGTGTTAAGAAGATTTTTTGGAGCCGAGAAACTTCCAGACTTTTCAACAATGATTATCGTTTCAATTTTTGCACTAATCGCAAACGGAATTTGTCTTTACATTTTGCAAAAATCAAAGAGTAAAAACGAGGCTCATATGAAAGCGAGTATGATTTTTACCTCTAACGATGTGATTATCAATTTGGGAGTGATTATTGCAGGAGTTTTGGTAAATTGGTTGAGTTCGAATAAACCTGATTTGATTATCGGAACAATCGTTTTTGCTTTGGTAATCCAAGGTGCATTTCGGATTTTGAAATTAAGCAAATGAAAAAAAGCACTAACCACAACAACGTGTATAGCTCATTGCTATTCAGTTGCTTAAACCGAAAATAAGGCGTATTTGGAAAGTCGCCAAATTTTTAAATTTGACGATTTCCAACTAAAAAGATAAATAGTAAAATTTAAAAATCTGGCTTGTGGCTCAACCGAAAAATAATCGCTAATTTACACGCAACGAGCCATACACAAAACCGTTGTATGCAATATGACCCGACCATAGAAAATGACTGACTTACATAAATTAGAAGAATATAATATTGAGACTTTAACTTCATTCATAGAAAATGAAATTGAAGAATCTATTCACATTGAATTCAAATCAGGAGAAGCACTTTCAAAAACAGATTTAAAGAAAAAAGAAGTTTCTAAAGATGTTTCTGCATTTGCAAATTCAGATGGAGGAATCATTATTTATGGAATTTCGGAAAAAAATCATAAGGCAGATAGTTTCGCATTTGTCGATGGAACTGTTTACACCAAAGAATGGTTAGAGCAAATAATAAGCACAACGATAAAAAGAAACATTGATGGATTAAAAATCTTTCCTATCCGAAACAACGGAAACTTGAAAGAATCTGTCTATGTTGTCCAAATTCCATCAAGTATTGACGCACCTCATTTAAGTCGAGATAACCGATTTTACAAAAGATATAACTTTGAGTCTGTTCCAATGGAGGAATATGAAATAAGACAAACTGGACTTGCAACAAAAAATTGGACTTTAAGTTGAATGACTAAGCTGCCAGTTTCTGGTTATACATATCTAATTCAAATTCTCTTATAGTTTTATTTCCTAAAAAGGAATGCCTTCTTTT
>NZ_JAIOUU010000050.1:0-2475 GCF_019931125.1 Aestuariivivens sp. NBU2969 | reverse complement strand
GTATTGTGGTTCCAATCAGCCAAAATATTTCTTTTTTTCTCAAACTTTAATTCAGATTACGGTTTTTGGGACATTATGCACAACGGTCTCGGCTATGATTTCGTTGTGGAATCATCCGCAGGATTATTCCGTCGAAATCCAGCCGTTTGATTTATACTTTTATTTTGGTGTGGCACAAAACCACAATGAATTATAGCCATTGTTGTAGCACGTTTTTTTATTCTATTTTTTCATTTTCCAACTCCGCAAATTTTTGTTTGTCAGTTGGTTTTATATCAACTAATTCAAATCGATTTTTGTCCAATTGCTTAAAATCAACTTGACTCAAATAATGCTCAACTGCTTTTCGGTCAATCATTATTTTTCCTCCACCAGCCCAATGTCTATCCGTTCCGTTTTTTTTAACTCCAGAAATCCAATATTCGTCACCATTTTCTATGTCATAGTAGTTTCCAGATATTCCACGAGCGTTTGAATTTTTAAGTGCCTTTCCGTTGAAATAAACAGTTCTTCCAGTTTTTGAAAATTCTGCCATTCCAATCCAAGCTGGTCCGTTATCTCCAAATCCACTTTTAAGTTCAATATATCTTAATTCAGATTTCATTTATTATTAAGGTCTTTGAGATACTTTCTAAATTTTATCATTTTTATTCCTGGAAAAACCATAAATACAATTCCGAAAACACATCCAAATAGACTAATTGTTTGTGGTGGTGTTCTTTTACTTCCTAATCGGTGAAACAAAATTGACACGATAAAAACTACAAGTCCAATTATAAATGGTGTTAATAAATTCCGCCAAGATTTTTTAATATTTTCTTCTGTCATTTCAGTTTTCTCAAATGTGCTACAACGTCTCGGCTATGGTTAGTACGGGATTAAAAAGCGATTAATTTCCGATTAAGCAGTTAGCCAAAACTTTTTATTTTGTTTTATCTTTTTTTGTTTTAAAGCCAAATCAAAAGATTTGGCGGACTTGGTTTAAAGCTCTAAGCTTTGGGTTAAGTACAAAACCCGTATTAACTATAGCCATTGTTACCTGCTGGCTTTTTTAGTATTCAGCCTGGATATTTCCATTTATCATCCAATGTTCGTAAACTTCTTTATTTCGACCTTTTAATAAAGTTCTACTTAAATCATTACATTTTTTACTCCAGTAAAGACCTTCGTATATTCCAACAACTAATAAATTATCTATTTCCTTATCATTTTTGTCTCCTAAATAATTAAAGAAAGAGAAAGAGTCGATAATCAGTTTGTTTGGTTTATCTAATTCAGTTATTTGTTCCGAAAGTCTTAAACTTAAACCTCCATAAACAACATAAAGTAAATCATCAGAGCAATGGTCACTCATCTTGTCAAATTCTGGCACTCTTTTATATAATTCCGTGACTAATGGATGTGCAAAAGCTTCTATTTCGTTAGAATCTTTATTTATTTTAACTTCATTTCCATAGCTAGTGTTATTATCGAAAATTAAGTCAGATGTATCTGAGTTTCCAAAATTTATTGCTTCAACTAAACAATTAACTATTTCAGTTTTTGTTAAATCACAATTATGAAAGTCCGTTGATTTTAGGTTGCAATCCGAAAACCGTGCATTTCTAAAATTAGAATTCGAGAAATCGACTCCAAAATAACAATTCTCAAACATCGCGTCTTGGAAATTAGAATCAGCATAGGATTCTCCGTTATCGAAATCCACATTCCGATAGAATCTTTGTCCGTTTTGATAATGCTCCAATATTTCTTTTTTTGTTTTCAATCTTGTTTCGTGCTTGCAGGTAACGGTCTCGGCTATGAGTAGTTGCGTGGTTTAGCGGTTAACTTTGCAAGTACAAACCGAACTGAAAATCCGCGAGGATTTTCAGAAGTAGGCGAGAACAAGCAATTACTTATAGCCATTGTTGTATGCAGTATTTTTTGATTCTATTATATCTTCCATTACTTTTTTACTCCATTCTGTTAATTCAGTTTCCATTTCGTCTTTTCCATTTGGGTAAAATAATATAAATCTTATTTTTAGTTCTTCAAATGCTTTTAATACGTTTTCATTTTTAACTTCAAAGTTAAAACGTAGAACATCAATTACTTCGTCAGGATAAAGAGTCGGCAAAGAGTTATTAGTTATTTTAATAGTCTTTCCATTTAAAAGTTTTGTATAGTCATAATTTCGTCCGGCTCCATCTGTTCTCCAATTAAGATTTATGTATTTATTGAAATTATCAAAGTAGATATTTACTTTATAATCCTTTTCGTATTTCTCACCTATGTTTTGAACTCCTGTTTCACAAGTAAAAATTGTTTCTTCTTCTCCTATTTCCTTAATACCGATAGAATATCCGCTTAATTGTAATTGAGATTTTACTTTTCGACCATAAGTTTGGACTTCCTATATTAGACTGGACACAAAGATGAGAGAATATGCTTGCTAGTTATTAACTTAGCAAATATGAGAAGTAAACCCAAACATTA
>NZ_JAIOUU010000004.1:0-235177 GCF_019931125.1 Aestuariivivens sp. NBU2969 | reverse complement strand
AAACACCTTTTGAAGCAGAACAAGAATTTTATCAAATTAAAAACGTGGCATAGGTCTTAGAAAAATTGTCCGACTTTTTGTTGCAAGTCCATGTTCCTCGCTGGTCTAAAACAATACACTTATAGTGGTATGAAAGACTGTCTATCACAGGTTTTAAATAAACAGCGTTTAGCCCAGGACCCCCAGCCAAAATAACAATAGGTTCGCCAGCCCCAAATTCATTAATATGAATCTTAGTTTGGTCTTTACTTGTTATGAAATATTCTGTTTGTCCAAAAGAACAAATTGTGGTCAATACAATTGAAATTTGAATGATTATTTTCATAATTACATTATTTAAATACTTAAGCCTTAAGATAATGAAAATTTACAAACCAACCCCCTTTAATAAACCCATTTAGGTTAGGCCTGTGTACCCCCCCCCTCCCTATCTGCCGACAGGCAAGTTTAGCATATAATTTAGATGCTTTTCGTTAGGCAACTGCTAATAATCATGATAAACATTATCATAGAATAAAGCTAATTTCACCAAATTCTCATTGAAGGGTTCGACAAAAAGTATAAGGGGGGGGAGCTTTAAAGCCTAAATTACAACTGTAGTTTAAACCCAACTACACTTTATAAATAACAGCATTGTATGCATTATGTGCTTTAAATTTTAGAATTGCCAACATACCAGCTTTTTTTAGTTAAGAATAGTTATTATTTACTTTGGAGGACTTTGGGGTGCTTTTCATAGAAGTAACAGGTTTTGTATATACCTAGTTGTTTAATGGACACATAATTTTAACCTTGAAATTCTTTATGTCCGTTACAGATATGCATGGTAGGATGGAGAAGTACTTTCCCCTCATGAGATAAGATTGCTTTCTGGCGGTTTATCAGAAAATCGAGTGCATTTTCTTTTGGGAAGGCATTTCCAGAGCATGAGCCAAAGTGAACATCTTTGCCCCAAGTATTACTTATAGCTTCTATTAGTTCTTCTGGTGTCCATTGTTCATTGCTTTTTTCGATTAAAAAAATCACCTCATGTATATGCCTAATATTATTCATGTGTTTTGCTAATTGTTAAATGTCTTATCTTTGATATATGTTTTCTATCGAGTGCATGTAAAGGTCTTAATTTTATTAATATCGTTATATGATAATTGTCATCTCGATTACTTATAACATTAATAACAATTTCTTTTTTCTAGAACGATTTAATTGATGAGAGGGGGGGCATCCAAAGAAAACCACTCATTATTTGACTGGTTTTTTTCTTCTCTAAACTTTCTATTAATAATTCCATACTTTTAAAACCTAGACAACAAAAAGATAAAGACATGAATAATTTTCATTTTGGTCATATATTATTAATATTAATTATTCTCTTAATTGTATTACTGGGCGCAGCAATGACAGGTAAACTTAGATAAGATTAAACATCAACCTATAAAATTAAATGAGGCTAAACTCAATAATTCTTCATTAATTTGGTTGGGCAAAACATTTTAGGGAAAGCTGTCAAACCCGTAAATCATTGTAAACCTAATGTATGTATCGTTTTTATAATAGGCCTATGATTATTTTAGTTACCCAAATTTTTAAACTGACTTAATACATTGAAAATAAATTCTTTAAAAGCATTTTTTAATAAACAACCTAATTAAAAATATGTATGTATTTAATTTTGATGTAGTTACATTTAAACTTTATTGATACCAAAGGTGTTAAAAAACTATATGGATATAATAATTCAATTTAATTTTAGAATTTATTTAATAAAGGACCAAGGTATGACAATTATCAGCTTTTATTTAAACAGGTATTAGTTATATTTAGAGCTTAATTTATTTTGAAAATATTAAGAGATGATT
Organism: Aestuariivivens sp. NBU2969; assembly: GCF_019931125.1. Taxonomy (NCBI): domain Bacteria; kingdom Pseudomonadati; phylum Bacteroidota; class Flavobacteriia; order Flavobacteriales; family Flavobacteriaceae; genus Aestuariivivens; species Aestuariivivens sp. NBU2969. The sequence goes on along the minus strand of NZ_JAIOUU010000004.1, from coordinate 233,318 downwards.
TTACCTAAGGCCCAACACACTTTTCATATACCTGTCATGGGATTGGCATATACTATAGACAGTCCTATTCGAGTGGCTCAATACGGTATTTCTTCTGTAATTTCAATTATAGATGACGATCTTCTAGAGAAAATGAATGCTTATTATTGTGAAAAATTAAACTTACCTTATAAAGAAATCACAACAAAAGCATTCAATTATCGTGCTGAACGAATAACCTCATATTTAAACTTGGTTCATAAAATTGTTCAAGAAAAATTTGAAAAATTTAAAACAGAATTAACAGAAAGTAAAACAGCGTTAGATAATTTTATTGCCATGCTGCCCAATAATTCAAGTATAAAAGAAGGATTATTAAACTTGATGAATAATGGCATCGCTCTAAAAGAAAACATTAAAAATTATCTTGAAACTTATTTGAGAACTGGTGATATTGACGTTAATATTATGACCAAAATTGATAAAGATAATTTTAATAAAGGCGAACAATTACCTATTGAATTTAACGATGCACATGCCTCCCTACATGGTTTTGCAAATAGTAATTTAAATTCTTCTGTTGTGCTTTCAGCTGGAATGAATCCAAGATTGTATAGTTATTTGGAGAAATTCAATGATTTTTTTCCGGACATTAACTGTCATTTAAAAAAGAAAATTATTCTAAAGGTTAGTGATTTTCGTTCGGCCATGATTCAAGGAAAATTTCTTGCCAAAAAAGGACTTTGGGTTTCGGAATATCGTATTGAATCTGGCTTAAATTGTGGGGGGCATGCTTTTGCAACTGAAGGTTATTTATTGGGGCCTATTTTGGAGGAATTTAAATTAAAAAAGACTGAATTATTGGATACAAACCATAACTTAATGGTTAAAACTTTAAATCAAAAAGGGATGTTCGCTCCAGAGCGACCGTTAGAATTAAAAATTACGGTTCAAGGTGGTGTGGGAACAGCCGCTGAACACAATTTTTTAACAGATTATTATAAGGTAGATTCAGTTGGTTGGGGATCTCCCTTTTTATTGGTTCCAGAGGCAACAACTGTTGATAAACAAACAAGAGATTTATTAGCAAATGCCAAAGAAACCGATTTGTATTTAAGTGGGATCTCTCCTTTGGGAGTTCCCTTTAATACTTTAAAAGGAACAACTAATGAACTCCACAAACAAAGACGTATTCAAAATAATAAGGCTGGAAGTGCATGTCCCAAAAAGTTTTTAGCATTGAGCAAAGTATTTGGTCCAGAAGGCGTATGTACGGCTTCAAAAAAATATCAAGATGTGAAATTGAAAGAATTGGAATTAAATGAATTGGCAATGCCTAATGAAGCTTATGAGAATGAGAAAAATAAAATAACCGAAAAATCTTGCCTTTGCTGCGGGTTGGCAAATGCATCTTATCTTGAAAAAAATATTGCTGTTAAAGGTCAGGAACAAGGCGTTGTAATTTGTCCTGGACCAAACATAGCTTATTTTGATGAAGAAGTGTCACTTTTAAAAATGGTAAAACACATTTATGGAAATGATTCAGTGCTTTCTGTTACTAACCGGCCAAATATGTTTGTAAAGGAATTAAAAATGTACATAGATTATCTTAAAAACGAAATGGCAAACTTTTCTGAAGCATTTACTTCAAACCAAATAAAAAGATGGTATATGTTCAAAAATAATTTATTAGAGGGTATTAGTTATTATCAAAATTTGTTTTTAAAACCTATATCTTTAGAAAACAGAAACATTCAACAAATGCTTTGTTTTTATAAAAAAGAAGTTTCTGCAATTTCTATTCCGGAAATTGAACTGAAATAAATTAAACTCTTTAAATTTTTAATAGAGCCCAGCAGTGAGCAAATAATAGAAAACCACTCATCATTTGGCTGTTTTTTTATCTACACTTTCTATTTATAATTTCCATACTTTTAAAACCTAGACAACAAAAAGATAAAAACATGAATAATTTTCATTTTGGTCATATATTATTAACATTAATTATTCTCTTCTTTGGTATTCTATTTCCATTAATGTTTTTTGGTTATAGATTTGGTCTGGGGAAAAGAAGTAAAGAGTCTGAGAATAAAGGTTGTTGGATAATCGTTTTTGTAGCTACTTTAATTATAACTGTTGCTGTGGTGTTAGGAATTCTCTTAATTGTATTACTAGGCGCAGCAATGACGGGTAAACTTAGTTAAGATTAAACATCATCCTGTAAAATAAAATGAGGCTAAACTCAATAATTCTTCAATGAATTGATTCGACAAAACAATATTAGTTGGAGCAAAGCGGACCTAAGCCATTCACAAAGTGAGTGGCTTTTTTGTTTAATTTACTATAGAGGTAGTTAATCCATAAAAACTATAATCAATTTTGCTTTACAAATTTTTTAATAACCACACCATTAGCGGTTTGTAATCTGATAAAATACAGGCCATTTGCAAAAGTGCTCACATCTATGTTAATGGTTTTTTCCAATGCCTCAAATGATTTCATGGATTTACCCAAAGTATTGTAAATCTCCACTGTTGAATTTGTAAACTCTAATGGCATTTTCAACGTTATAAAATCATTCGCTGGATTGGGAAACAAATTAAATTGAAGTTGCGAGTATTGATAATTAGAAACATCTAGATTATTTCCTGTAAAGGAAATAAGTCCTTTATCAGTCCCAACCCATTTCGTTCCATTGTCGTCAACTAAAATGGAATTAATGGCATTAGAACGCAACATCGAGTTGTTTGTGTTAAACGTTTCCCAGGTAATCCCATCAAAGCGTGTCAATCCACTTTCGGTTGACATCCAGATGATATTTGCTCCTTCAACAGTAACATTCCAGAGTAAGTCATGTGGTAATCCTGAATTAGAAGAATTGTAAACTTCCCAATTTGTTCCATCAAAAGAGATCAATCCATTACCAATTGTCCCCATCCAGACAATGCCTTCGGTGCTAATATCAATGGAATAAATCATGCCCTCAACCTGATTTAGACAATCAGTTGTGAGCATGGTAAATTGCACGCCATCAAATTTAACCAAATACATTGGTGGCATTGCCCGCCCCGGATAGATAAATCCACTTGTTAAACCTAACCACTTATTATTTTGATCGTCGACTGCAATTGAGGAAAACGCTGACAATGTCATTCCTGTATTCGACCAATCATAACCTATCAATTCTGTTCCATCAAACTCATATAAATCATTATGTGCTGTTACCCAAATCTTGTCGTCTTTGTCAACGACAATGCCTGTAAAGAGTCCTGGAACTGGTATTTCTGTCCAATTCTCCCCACCGCTAAATATTTCCAGATATGGTGTAATTCCTTGACACGTTATCCATGCCATTCCATTGCCATCCAATGAAATGGAAGAAACATGACTATTTGGATCTGGATATGTATTGGACATTGGAATTGTATAGCTAGCAATAGTTGCCCCAGTAGATTTTTCCATTTTCACAAGGGTATTGTCCACGCCAACCCAAATGTTATCTCCATCACTGGCAAGTCCGCCAACATAATGATCTTCAAAATAGATTTTAAGCTCTACGTTTTGAGCAAAAATAAATGCCGTAATACAGAAAAATCCAATAAAAAATAAAGCAATATTTTTCATGACATTTAGTATTAAATAATGCTAAATGTCCATGAAATCATCAATAGCTACAATGATATATATCAATTAGACGCTTTTATTTTCAAATAAATAATAGCTTAAATCAAAATTGGACTTTTTTTGACTTTTTTATACAGTAATTCAGGATTAAATTAATGCTATAGTCTATTTTAATTTATTGGTATTTGTGATCCGTTTTTGGAAAGCCATTTGTCGAAATTTTGCATTTCTGGGTTTAGTTCCAACGACAAGGCCTCGTCACGAACAGCATTAAAATCATTATTAAAATCCCTCTTAAACTGGAACATGTTACCTAGATCGTCTGCTCCAGGAAAACCAAAATTACGATAGGTCTCGGGACTTACATTATTGTAAATCACATTAATACCCAATGCTTCAGACAGTTTGGAGGCCATTTCATTTCCGGTTAACTTCTCACCAACAATGCCAACGGTTTTACCAATAAATGTATTTCCCCTCTTGAATATGCCATATGCACATTTACCAATATCTTCGGCAGCCATACCTGCCAATGTTTTATCATCCATTGGAAATGCTATATAGTAGTTCCCATCTCCACCATTTTGAGGGCCCATTCCAAAATGGATGAAGTTGTCCCAGTAAAACGAGGTTCTTAAAAAAGTAACGGGCAAACCAGCTTCAGAAAAAAGCTTGTCTGCTGCACCTTTGCTATCAAAATGAGGTACTTTGTAGTGGCCTTGTAGAGTTGGCATTCGGTTATCATCCAATGGCACCCAGTTTCTGGTATCCTCTAGGGTTGACCAAACAATATGTTCTAAATCTGCTCCTTTAGCTGCCTGTATAAAGTTTTTAATTTGTTGGTACTCTTTTTCAGCAGAAAAATGTTCCCAAAAAAAAGTAACAAAGTATACTGCTTTTGCATCTTTCAAAGCCTTTTCAATACTCTTAATGTCATTTATATCGGCTTCTACTACTTCTGCTCCCATTTGTGACAATGCCTTCGCTTTTTCAGATTGGGAGTTTCTAGTTACTGCTCTTACTTTATAGTCTGAGTTACGGTCTGCCAAAATTGCATTTACAAGTCCGCCACCTTGGGCACCTGTTGCCCCAAATACTGTAATGATTTTTTTGTTTTCCATTTTTATTTTTTTGTTTCTTACATTTTACTTTTTGTGATTTTTCTTAATTTTAAAAAGAGACTTTCATGGTAGTTCGTGTTTTCAGCTACTTGCGCTATTGTTTTTTAAAACATAAAAATTGTTCTATTGGTTTGATTACTAATTTAATGAAAAAATATTATGCAGGAAAAAGGAAGGTAAATGGAAAGCCTTAACTTAAATTATGAAGCTTTTTTGTTTAAGATTTGAGTTTTATAAAATCTGTATCTTTAAAATATTACAATTAATTTTTTAAACACATACTTGAAAAATTATTATAGGATTAAATGCTAAGTTAATGGAGAAACTCTTTTTATTAAAACCAAACTTTAAAGACGCCAATGTTGATGGGACAGAGCAATTGTTTTATTGCCCTCATTGCGCCATGATAGAAGGTGTTCTTTCATATTATACACAATTACAAGACAAACTAGAGGTCATTTATGTAGATTTTCCCAGACCTAGACATAAATTGGTTGAACTTGTTGGAGAAGAAAACCAAGGGTGCCCTAACCTTGTGATAAGTAAAGATGATAGTGTTGGTTTAGACACAAGTTATTTCTTGAGTTTAAAAGGATATTTATTTGTTAATAAAAAAGAACTCATTGTGCGCTATTTTACAGATAAGTATGGGATTGGAAAACCACATCCATGATTTTATCAAATCTTTTATTGTATATGGTTTATTGTAATTTAAACGAAGTTGTATTAAAGTCAAATAGGTTTAATACTATACAAACTAGTTTCTAGATAGATTAATTAATCCTACAAAATACTCCCAAAACACCCTTTTTTTACCTTTAATAGTCATTATTTTAAGGATAAAAAAAGGAAATATATTCTTGCATATTGTCAAAAAATGACTCAAAAACCTTTCAAAAGGGCGTATAATATCTGAAAGATATGTCATATCGTCTAATAATCTTGTTAATATAAATAACAAAGGGAATTATCCTTTATCTTTATTTGCTTTTTAATTTCATAACTATGATAAGACCAGATATTTATCCATTATCAGAAAAACTTAAATTTAAAACAAAGCTTTTAAATGTAGGTGTTATTATAATGTTGTTCTCATCTTTTAGCTACTCTCAAACAATCATAAGACAAAGTATTTCAAGTTATGGGACAACTGTTACCGGAGATGATTACTATTATGCTCAAACCATTGGGCAAAGCTACAATACCAGTAATAGCATAAACATCAATGTGACACAAGGTTTTCTGCAACCGGTGAGCTTTAAAATTGAAAAGGTAGCCCAAAACGATGTTGAAGAATTGAATATTAAAATATTTCCTAACCCCTCTAGTTACAGTATTACCCTAAAAAGTACGGAGGCATTAAAAAAGGCAGTTATCCTTATTTCCAACGTACAGGGGCATATTATCTATGATCATGAAGTTCAGAGCCTAGAAGAGCATGTCATAAACTGCAGTTCATGGGCCACAGGCATATATCTAATGAAAGTTCAAGATGATAGTAATAAACAATTGGTCAGTAAATTAATAATATCTAAATAAGCATTAATATGAAAAGAATTATACTCGCCCTAACAGTGGCTTTTATATCGCTTTCAAGTATCGCTCAAGAGCCAAGTTTTACCATTGAGGCATCTCAATTAGCAAGCACTTTTAAGTTTGTGGACAGCGATAACAACAAATTAAATTCAGATTATCAATCCATATTTACGGGTGCTTACGGTATAGGATACCGTAATATTTTTGAGAATAATATTATGCTAAAAGCAGGTTTGGGAAAACGTAATGGAGGTGCTAATTACGTATATGATAATACGAATTACTCATGGCGCTTGGAATATGCAGAACTAAAAGTTGGAGGCGGTTATATGTTAAAACGACGTATGTTCAGTCCGTATGCCGTCCTTAATGCCTACTATGGTCATTTATTGCGTGGTACTCAAGTTTTAAATAACGAGGAGTTCAATATTACTGAGTCCGGTATATTGAAAAAATCAGATTTTGGACTTATAGGAAATATTGGGCTTAACTTTAAAATTTCTAATTTCATATCGGCCTATGCAGAAGGGCTATATCTATTTGGACTAAGTAATATAGAAGAAGATTCGGGTCAGACGACAGCCAACAGAAGCTTTGGGATCTCATTGGGTCTTGCCTTTAATTTAACGGAATAGTAGAAAACATTAATTTGATTGTCATGAAAAAATTTAAATATATTTTATTAATTGTAACTTTTAGTATCGCTGTTAATTTCGTTTCAGCACAGCGAATAGGTAACCTAGACGGCATTAATTATCAAGCTGTGGCACTTAACGATGAAACCCAAGAAATTGTTGGTCTTGATATAGAAGCAAAACCATTATATAATAGAGAAATAGGTGTTCGATTTACTATTACAAAAGGGCTTGACGGAGCGGTCCAATGGGAAGAAACTCATGTAACAACAACAGATGCCTATGGTCTGTTTAGCTTAGTTATAGGAAAAGGTGTTGTGTCTAGTTCGACCTATTCTAGGTTACTGGATATTCCATGGATTGAGGCAGACCAGTTCTTAAAGGTTGAAATCTCAACTAAAAATGACGGCAATTTCAAAATAGTGAGCAATCAAAAGTTTATGGCAGTACCTTATTCTTTCTATACAGACGATATTGCCGATGATGCTATTACAACTGAAAAAATACTCAATGAAGAAATTCTTGCCGAAGATATCGCAGAGGGTGCTGTTGAGACCTCCGAGATTTTGAATGAAACAATTCTAGCCGAAGATATTTCGGAAGGTGCTGTTGAGACCTCTGAGATTTTAAATGAAACGATTCTAGCGGAAGACATTTCAGAGGGTGCTGTTGAGACCTCCGAGATTTTGAATGAAACAATTCTAGCGGAAGACATTTCAGAGGGTGCTGTTGAGACTTCCGAGATTTTGAATGAAACGATTCTAGCGGAAGATATTTCCGAAGGAGCTGTTGAGACCTCCGAGATTTTAAATGAAACGATTCTAGCGGAAGACATTTCTATGGGTGCTGTTGAGACTTCCGAGATTTTAAATGAAACGATTCTAGCGGAAGACATTTCTGAGGGTGCTGTTGAGACCTCTGAGATTTTAAATGAAACGATTCTTAACGAAGATATTGCAAACAATACGATAAACCTATCAACTAAAGTGACCGATATCTTAGCGGTTGAGAATGGGGGTACCGGTCTCGATGCATCAGCTGTTGGAGATGGTGAAATCTTAATTGGAGATGGTACTACCAATGAATTTAATTTAACAACCCTTACTGCTGGTACAGGCATAGTAATTGAAAATACACCGGGTAATATTACCATAATCTCACCACCGGTTTCAACAAGTGCCGATGGCTCTTTTAATATTCCTGTGGGAAGTAACGGGGTTATTGGGCCTAATTCTGCATGGTATTCACCAAATAGTTTAAAGATCGACCCTCCGGCAGACAAAGCCTTTGAAATGGGCGATATTTTTCTTGCCTCTGCCGATATTGATCTACAGGGTTGTATATTATCGGTTTATTTACAGAGTATTGATGGTAACGGACAAGCTAATGTTCAGGTAATCTTATTTAACCCAAGAAATATTCCTGTAACTTTACAAACCCCAGTGACATTTAAATTCTTGCTTGTAAAATAAGCCTGATTGCTAAATATGGGAACCTCATACGTGGGCTTAAAGCTAATAATTACAAGATAGAAATTTAAAGCGCTCTTGTGAAGAAATTAAAGTATAGCATTGGAGATTAAAGGGTAGGGTATGGATTGAATTGATCTATAAAAGTCTAAATAAAAGTCCAAGTATAAAAAACTTATCCTCAAGACATATCTTTTCTTGTACATGTTTTTTAAACCTTATTGTACAAATGTGTTTCCAGAGGGCGTTTTTTGAATTTGTGTTTATAAAAATACAGAGGGAGTAAAAATAAAAAGCCTTGATACAATTATTGGGGCTTTTTTGTTTTAATTAACTTTAGTATGTTTGCTGCCTAATGGCTCCATAGTTCAAGGGATAGAACAAAAGTTTCCTAAACTTTAGATCCAGGTTCGAATCCTGGTGGAGTCACTGGAATTATTTATATAGACTTGTTTTGTTAAACAGGTCTTTTCTGTTTTATGTCTTTTCTGTTTACTTAAAATGTTCATCAATTAGTATTTCAACAGATTTTGATAATCTAATTTGATTGAAAGGAATTCAAAAATGAGGAATATGTATCATTCTCATGAGTATAATAACCTCTTTCAAATTCAATAGACCTTAAACTTCAAAAAGAGAGCAATTATAAAAGCCACATAATAAATTATCTCATAAAAACTTATATTATAGAAATTTCAGTATATTTACAAGACTAACTAATACTTGAAATTATGGATATTAAAAAAACCGTTATTAATCTTTTAGTGTCACTTATTCTTTCACCAATTATTATTTACATTGTTCTTACAATAGCACGGTTAGCGGGAGCTGATTATGAAATGACCCATGGTGAAACTTGGATAATTTGGGTTCTTATGGCTATTTTAATTAACATGTCGATTGAAAAAAAGGGCTCTTAAATTATATTGACAAAAACACAAAAGTCCAACCGTAAATGTTGGACTTTTTTTATGCAATAAACTTAGCCGCTTTTATTATTGAATGTAAAAGATTTAGCATATTGGTTCGTGTTATGATAGAGTCTTTGTTTTTACAAAGCCGCTTTCACGGCTTCAACAGTTTTTTTAGAATTACCTATAAAAATATCATTATCAATTACAAATACGGGTCGACTTAAAAATGTATAGTGTTCAAGCAAATAGTGTTTATAATCCTTCTCCTTTAGAGCCTGATTTTTTAAGTCCATTTCCTTGTATAATTTTGCGCGTTTGCTGAACAGAGCCTCATAGCTTCCGGCAAGGGCTTTCATTTCTTCTAATTGCTTTACGGTTATGGCTTCGGTTTTAATATCCTGTAAAATAAATTCTGTAGATAAATTCAATTCTTTTAAGATCCTAATACAGGTGCTGCAGGTCTTTAAATAATATACTTTTTTCATTCTATATAATATATATCTAAAGGGCAAATTTAACTATTACTTTAGTAACCACTTTGTTAGTCTAAATATTTTTTTCATTTGTTTTTTGTGAATTTTCAAATAAAAAAATTCATGTACTTTTATCGAAAAAATGAATAATATGGATTTTGTGTTTCAAGTTTTAAATAATACCCGAGTAATTTTTAAAGAAATAATAGAGAACAATACCCTTAAGGATCTAAATAAAGTTCCAATGGGATTTAACAATAATATTATTTGGAACATTGCACATGTAGTGGTTTCAGAACAGTTATTAGTCTATAAATTATCGGGGTTGGAATCGACCCTTTCAGAGGATATGATTAATAAATATAGAAAAGGGAGTAAACCAGAAGGTGATTTAAATCAAGAGGAAGTAAATAAGATAAAAGACTTATTGGTTTCAACTATTCAGAAAACTAAAACTGATTATAATAAAGGGTTTTTTAAAAATTATAATCCTTACACTGTTTCTACTACAGGAAATATCTTAAACAATGTAGATGATGCTTTGCAGTTTGTAGCTATTCATGAAGGCCTACATTACGGCTATGTCTTAGCCCTTTTAAAGGCAATTAAAAAATGAATTGTTTGTATTTCAAATTAGAAATAGCTTGTTGTTTAGTCTAGGTAATAAATATAGCCAAAATTTAACCATATAAGCCAGTCATTAAATTTGTTATAGCTGAGCTTGTGGTTAAATCCATCAACCCAATCGTTAAAATAAAGTTGCCAACGCAAATCCAATAGTAAATCAGACAGTACTCCAATTTTATAACGTACCCCAACACTGGTTACCATGGACCAATCGGAAAAAGAATTTGTGTTAATAGGATATTGGCGAGTTTCTCCAGGTTGTAGTGTGGGTAATAAATCGTCGTTTTGGTACCAAAATTGATAAATGTTCCTGCCGTCAAAAACATTTCCGTCACCATAGGTTGTACTGGCTTGTGGAGAAGATGAGGTATAATGAATACCTAAACTCACATAAGGTGCCAACAAATAACTAAACGCTTGAAACGATCTAATGCTTCTTGGAAAATACTCAATTTGAGTACCTATATCGAAATTTTCGGCAACACCATGGTGAGCTCTCAACTTATCGGCATCAGGTGATTTATAAATAGGTCTCACCCACTCCCCGTGGTGGTCTAAAACAGTATAGTTCCAAGATATTTCATTTCGTAGTTTAAAATGGTCATTAAAATAGGTGTCGGTAGAATAACAATTACAATCGGCACGATAAGCAAAGTTTATGTAATGAACAATGCCAATACCAATACCTGAGTTCCCCAAATTAGTTGCTTCATCAAAACGACTTCCAAAGTCCGCTCGAAACTCAACAGGGCCAGCTATAACACCTATTTCATGTGAAAACCCAAGTTGAGAATGCGCTATTGAACCGAAGACTACTACGAAAAATACTGTAAAAAAGCGTTTTAAGCTAAGCATATTATCGGTATTTCTATTGGGGAATTACATAAACAAAGATATAAAAACCCATTTAACATTCAAATAAGAGTAAAGTTGTCTATAGCCCATAGACAAAGTTTATTACGAAATTCAAAAAAAAATAACGTAAATTTTAAAGATAACGTATATTTGCGCATCAAAAAAACGCGTATTATTAATTACTTTTAATTTTTGCATAGATGAAAAATAACATTGAAGCATTTATGGATCTTGTAAAACAACGTAATGGTAATGAACCAGAGTTTTTACAAGCTGTTGAGGAAGTTGCTGAGACTGTAATTCCTTATATTGTTGAACATGACATATATTATGGTAAAAACATTCTATTAAGAATGGTAGAACCAGAACGAGTTATAAGCTTTAGAGTGTGTTGGGTAGATGATGAAGGAGAAATACAAGTAAATAGAGGTTATAGGATTCAAATGAATTCGGCTATTGGCCCTTACAAAGGGGGTTTACGTTTTCACCCAACGGTTAATCAAAGTATTTTAAAATTTTTAGCTTTCGAGCAGGTATTTAAAAATAGTCTTACCACATTACCAATGGGTGGCGGTAAGGGTGGAAGCGATTTCGACCCTAAAGGTAAAAGCGACAATGAAATCATGCGTTTTTGCCATGCTTTCATGGGTGAGCTATTTAGGCACATTGGGGCAAACACAGATATTCCTGCAGGAGACATTGGTGTAGGTGCGCGTGAGATAGGATTCCTTTTCGGGATGTATAAAAAGCTAAGAAATGAGTTTACGGGTGTGTTAACTGGTAAAGGTTTATCTTGGGGAGGATCTTTAATTAGACCAGAAGCCACTGGATATGGTACTGTGTATTTCGCACAGAACATGTTGGAAGTTAAAGGCGATAGCTTTGAAGGAAAAGAAGTGGTTATTTCAGGTTCTGGTAATGTGGCACAATATGCAGCAGAAAAATCGTTACAGTTAGGAGCAAAAGTACTTACCTTATCTGATTCTTCAGGATATATTTATGATGAAGAAGGTATAGATGCTGATAAATTAAAGTTTGTGATGCACCTAAAAAATGAAAAGAGAGGAAGGATTAGTGAATATGTTGACCAGTACCCTAAAGCTAAATTTGTAAAAGGCGAAACGCCATGGAGAGTTAAATGTGATATAGCCCTTCCTTGTGCTACTCAAAACGAATTAAATGAAGAAGACGCTAAAACGTTAGTGGACAATGGTTGTATTTGTGTAAGTGAGGGTGCCAATATGCCTTCAACCATGGAGGCAGTACATGTTTTCCATGATGCAAAAATTTTATTTGCACCAGGAAAGGCATCCAATGCTGGAGGTGTGGCTACTTCTGGATTGGAAATGACCCAAAACTCCTTAAGGTACAAATGGACTAGAAGCGAAGTAGATAACAAATTAAAGGAAATCATGTCGGATATCCATCAGTCTTGTATTGAATACGGTACCGAAGAAGATGGCTATATTGACTATGTAAAAGGGGCTAATATTGCAGGTTTTGTAAAAGTAGCCGATGCCATGTTAGCTCAAGGAATTGTTTAATCTCAAGATTAATATCAGTTTTAAGCCTCCTAATTTTAGGAGGCTTTTTAATTTATATGATTTCCAACCATATTTCGTTATATATAAATATATTTGAACAACGAAAAAATGGTATGTACAGAAAAATAGCTTTATTTGTATTTGGAGCATTTCCTTTGTGGGTCTTGTCACAAGATTTTTCGAACCTATGGGAAGGTCACTTTTCTTATTATCATGTTTCTCAGGTAGTACATGGAAATAATAAAATTTATGCCGCCACAGAAAATGCTATTTATAGCTACGATACCCAAACTAATGAACTGGGAACCATTACTACAATTAATGGCTTGTCTGGACAGACGATTTCTACAATAAGTTATAGCGAAATATATGAACTCTTAATAATAGGTTACGAAAATGGACTCATTGAAATCCGTTTTGATAATGATGATGAAGTGCTCTCGGTAGTAGATATAATAGAAAAACCAACAATTTTACCAGAAAATAGACGTATTAATCATTTTAATATTGAAGACAACTGGGTTTATATTGCTACAGATTATGGTATTTCGGTTTATGATTTGGAACGTTTGGAGTTTGGAGACACCTATTTTATAGGAAGTAGTGGGGAACAGATTCAAGTTACTCAAACTACAATTTTAGGGGATTATATCTATGCATCATGTCTAGGAGATAATGGTATAAGGAAAGCCTTATACACAAATCCAAATATTATAGATTTCAATAATTGGCAAACTGTAGCAACAGGGAATTTCGTTGCTATTGAAACAGCTGCCGATCAGCTATATGTCATTAATACAGCCAGACGAATTTATAGTTTGGGTAATGATGTTTTGACGGAGCGTTTTCTATATCCAAATCTTCCTTTAGATATGAAGTTTGTTAACGATTACCTCTTAGTGGCTACTAAAGATAATGTTTACATTTACGATAATAATTTTACGTCGATTACCCAAATTTCTGATGACACTATGTTTGCTACCGATTTTACCTCGGCAATTATCGATTTGGACTATGTTTATATTGGAACTACAAGTTATGGTATGTTTAGGGTTCCTTTATCAAACTTAACTTTATTTGAAGAAATTAGACCAGAGGGGCCTTTACGAAATGATCCTTTTGCTTTGCAGGCTGAATCTAATGGATTATGGGTTACCTATGGTGCACATGATATATTTTTAAACCCTTATCCTTTAAACAGTCGTGGGTTGAGTCATTTAAAGGATGGTGAATGGCTTAACACACCCTTTAGTGAACTTTTAGGTGCTAGGGAATTAAAGCATATTGCAGTTAATCCATCCAATAACAATCAGGTTTTTATTGGCTCTTATATTGATGGACTTTTAGAATTAAATGAAGGTGTAGCTACTGCTTTATATGATGAAAACAATAGTGGTTTAGATGATGCGTTTTTCCCTAATTTACCAAATTATACGGGAGATATTAGATTATCCGTTGCTACTTTCGATAGAAATGGATTATTATGGACTTTAACCAACTTTGTGGATCCAGCTATTAAAACTTTTAACCCTTCAGCCAACAGATGGCAATCCTATAGTATAGAAGCGGCAGTAAAAAGTGACAACAATGGGTATACAGATTTGGTTATTGGTAACGATGGAACCAAATGGATAGCAACCTATGAATATGGGTTAGCCGCGTTTAATGAGAATAATGGAGGGCAACAGGTTAAAGCAATAAATGAAGAAGATGGTAATTTGCCTTCAAATTATGTTACAGCACTTGCTTTGGATAAAAGAGGAGCATTATGGATAGGGACTTTTAAAGGTTTGCGTGTATTGTATGCCACATCAAATTTTTTTACTGATGAGGTTGAAACTGATGAAATTATTATCTTAGAAGACGGTATTGCTAAAGAATTGTTGTTTCAGCAACAAATAACGGACATTAAGGTTGATGGATCAAACAATAAATGGGTTGGGACAGGAGATTCAGGATTGTTTTATTTTTCATCTGATGGTCAAGAAACCATATTTCACTTTACGACCGATAATTCACCATTACCATCCAATGTAATCACTGACATTTCTTTAGATGATGTTAATGGCATAGTATATATCGCAACAGAAAGAGGTCTGGTGTCATTCAAATCTGGTGGCTCCAGTCCGTTTGAAGATTTGGAGAGTGCTTATGTATACCCAAACCCCGTAAGACCCCAATTCGATATTGTAGAGCAGAAAGTTAAGATAAAGGACATCTCAGAAAATGTAAACATTAAAATAACCGATATTGAAGGGAACCTAGTGGCAGAGGCACAATCAAGAACTAATTTACGTTACAATGGCTATAATCTAGAAATAGATGGTGGTACTGCTTATTGGAATGGTAAAAACTTAGCTAATAATATGGTGGCATCTGGTGTTTACCTTATTATGCTTTCAGATTTAGATACTTTTGAGACCAAGGTTTTAAAATTAATGGTTGTTAGGTAATGCTTGTCTCTACAAAAGCTATTGTTTTATCTAAAGTTAAATACAGGGACAGCGATTTAATCGTTAAATGTTACACTGAAAAATTAGGTGTTGTTAGTGTAGTGCTTCGAAATGTATTGAAGAGTAAAAGAGGTAATGCTAAAGTTGCTTATTTTCAGTTACTGTCCCAATTGGAAGTTGTAATGGTTTATAAAGAGAATAGGTCATTGCAGGCCATTAAAGAAGTTAAAACAAGTCACTTATATGCTTCTATTTACACCAATGTGTTCAAAAGTGCAATCACCATGTTTCTTGCCGAGATTTTATCTAGTGTTTTAATGGAGGAAGAAGAAAATAAAGTATTGTTTAGCTTTTTGGAAACTACTTTTCAGTGGCTCGATACCCACTCTGATTATGCAAACTTCCATTTGCTTTTTTTATTGAAACTCACCAAGTATTTAGGATTTTATCCAGATGGGAATGCTTTAGGGGGCAACTTTTTTAATTTACTGGAAGGAAAATTTGTTCCGAAAGCTGGATATACTCACACTAAATCGGATGATAATATAGTGCTTTTAAAACAACTGTTAGGCACGACATTTGATACTATAAATACAATAAAAATCAACGCTAAGCAGAGACAATCCTTTTTAAATATGATGTTGCATTATTTTGAGTTACATTTGGGTAGTTTTAAATACCCCAAATCAATGCAAGTTTTTAATCAAGTTTTCAATTAAAACATGAAGCTTTTTCAATATATATTTTTCCTTTTGTTTGCTACTGGGATTTTACAAGCACAGCAAATAAAAGTTCTAAATAGAATTACTGAAGAACCTGTTTATGGTGTTGCCATTTATAATATTGATAAATCTAAAAGCATCATCACAAACTTTCGGGGAGAAGCTTCCTTAGAGCGGTTTTCTAGTTCGGAAGCTATATATTTTCAACATTTAACGCATGTTTTAAAAGTGTTGAAGAAAGAAGAAATAGACGAAAGAGGTATTGTTTATTTAGATTTGAATACCCAAGGCTTAGAGGAAATTGTAGTTTCAGCTTCCAAATTTGAGCAAAATAAGCGTGATATACCTCAAAAAATAATTAGTATAAGTGCTGGAAGAGTTACATCTATAAGCCCTCAAACTAGTGCGGATTTATTAGGTAATACAGGACAAGTATTTGTACAAAAAAGTCAGATGGGTGGAGGTAGCCCAATGATTAGGGGATTTTCTACAAACCGACTCTTAATAACGGTTGATGGTGTTAGAATGAACAACGCCATATTCAGAGGGGGAAACCTACACAATGTTATTTCTATTGATCCATTTACAATTGAGCGTACCGAAGTAACTCTTGGCGCTGGTTCTGTTATTTATGGTAGTGATGCTGTAGGAGGTGTTATGAGCTTTTATTCACAAACGCCACAATTATCCTATAGAGATTCTTTATTATTTAAGATGAATGCAGTAGCTCGATATGCTTCTGCTAATAATGAAAATACTGGTCATTTCGATTTTAATTTGGGTTATAGAAAATGGGCTTTTCTCACTAATGTGAGTTATACGGATTTTGATGATTTAAAAATGGGTAAACATGGCCCAGAAGATTATTTAAGGCCTGAGTTTGTTATACGAATTAATGATCAAGATCAAGTGGTTCAAAACAGTGATCCCCTGGTCCAAAATTATTCAAGCTACAATCAAATAAACCTATTGCAAAAAATACGTTATCGAGCTAGTAAAGATTTAAATTTTGATTTAGGATTGTATTATACAGCAAGTTCCGATATTCCACGATACGACCGTTTAATTAGGTACAAGGGAGATAACCCGCATGCAGCCGAATGGTACTATGGTCCACAAAAATGGTTTATGTCCAATCTGCAAGTCACCAAGTTGAGTAGCGGATCTAATTTATATGATAAAATAAAGGCTACCTTGGCGTATCAAAATTTTAAGGAAAGTAGGGTAGATCGAAATTTTCAATCTAACTTAAGATACATTAGGGAAGAAGCTGTAGATGCGTATTCGGTCAATTTCGATTTTGAAAAAAGACTGAGTTTGAAAACGGAGTTTTTTTACGGTGTAGAATACGTATCCAATAAGGTGCACTCTAACGGACAAGAAGAAAATATAGAAGCCAATACGTTCTCTAAGGATGTTTCAAGATATCCTGACGGAGCAACATGGCAATCGACAGCGGTATATACCAGTTTAAAATATAAGCCTAACGTTAAATTTGTATTTCAATCAGGGTTGCGTTTTAACCATATTGTTTCTAAATCTAATTTCAATGAAAATAATGTCTTTCTAAATTTACCTTTTGAGTCGTCTGAAAATAAATCTGGTGCGCTAACAGGAACAGCAGGAATCACTTGGATGCCTAATTCTGTTCTGCAGTGGCGTTTAAATGCATCTTCTGCATTTAGGGCTCCAAATATTGATGATATAGGTAAAGTGTTCGATTCTGAACCGGGTTCTGTGGTTGTGCCTAACGAAAATTTAAAACCGGAATACGCTTATAGTGGTGAACTTGGGGTAAAATTGCATTTTAAACATGTGGTTTTTGATCTTAGTTCCTATTACACTTATTTAGATAATGCGTTAGTGCGTAGGGGATTTACTTTAAATGGTGAAACCCAAATCGATTACGATGGCGAATTAAGTAATGTACAGGCCATTCAAAATGCTTCAAAAGCATGGATATATGGATTTGAAATAGGTCTTGAGGCACAGCTTGCCAGAAATCTTAAGCTAAAATCACAATATAGTGTTATAGGTGGTACTGAAGAAGAAGATGATGTGGAGGTCCCCGTACGTCATGTTGCACCAAATTTTGGAAATACACACTTAGTATGGACAACTAATAATATTAAGGTTGATGCTTTTGTAGACTATAATGGCGAGTTCTCATTTAATGAGCTAGCACCTTCAGAAGCTAGTAAAGATTATCTCTATGCTTCAGATGCTAATGGCAATCCATATTCACCTTCTTGGTACACTCTAAATTTAAGAACACAATACCGTTTTAATGATGCTTTATTACTTATTGCTGGTGTTGAAAATATTACGGATGAACGCTATCGTCCTTATTCTTCGGGGATAACGGCGGCCGGAAGAAACTTTATTTTGTCCTTAAAGTATAGTATTTAAGGTGAAGTTTACTAGTTTTTTAAAATCTGCACTAATGAGGAAAATGATTTTGATATTATTTTTGATGGTTAGTTTAGTAACATTTTCGCAATCAGAAAAAGTAGTTGGTGATTATAAAATCACCTTGGGGAATAAAGAAAACCATTTAATAGAATATAAATTGGTTTTAAATAGAGATCATACATTTTTTTTCCGTGCTTTTACTGAAATAAAAAAAGGAATTCCATCTAAAGTGAATACATATGGGAAAGGGACATGGGCTTTTGAAAATAATATAGTTTCCTTTTCTGCCGATAAAACCACTGACTTTAATGATAAATACACGTTAGACTTTAACAATACTCAAGCTAGATTTGTTACAAAATCACCAAGGGATAAAACCAATCGGGATATAAAAACAAAATTAAGGTTTTTTAAATCTAATATTTTTTGGATGCAAAGAATCGATCTTTTTAAAGAATAAGACTATTTCACTTTAATAATGTCATTAATATTGGTCGTGTAACGTGGCGATAGACGTTCCTGTCGCATTTTCCAAGTACGTTTTAAATCTTGGTTGCCCAGTTTAATTTTATAATCGGCATACTTTTTATTTAAACGATCTATAGTGCGCATTAAGGGTTTGTGCTTAGGATTTTCGTTGTAAAACAGCTGTAATTGATGGTTATCTGTAGGGACTAACCCCATAACAATGACACCTGCTCGCTTATAGTATATGCCGGGTTTGTAAATAGAAACAACGGCTTCAATGGCGCATTGACCTATTATAAGAGATGAATCAGTAGGATAGGGTAAACTTACTATTTTGCTGGCACGGTGTTGTTGGACGTCTTTTTTATGTCTGTCACTACTTAGCATAACATACACCATATGGCAACTAGAGCCCTGTTTACGTAGTTTTTCGGCACAACTTGTTGCAAAAGTAGAGATACGTTCTTTAATGTAGTTAATGTCATTATAGGTATAATCGAAGCTTCGGGTTGTGGCTATGGCCCGCTTGGCTTTAACATCGTCCAGTTTTAAGGTGGGAATACCTTCCAAATCTTTTTTGAGTTTCCATTCGGTAATAGAAAAAGTATTACGTACCCAGTCATCAGGGAGTTCTACAAAGTCATAAGCCGTTTTGCAGCCTTTGGCTTTTAGCCGTTTGGATAAACCCCAACCTATGCCCCAAACGTCCTCAATTTTAATCCATTGCAATGCTTTAATGCGCTTTTCTTCAGTATCTATTACGCAAATTCCTCCTGTTTTTTTAATGTTTTTTCTAGCAATTTTATTGGCTACTTTGCTCAATGCCTTGGTTGGGGCGATGCCCACACAAGTAGGAATGCCTGTCCATTGTAAAATGCACCCCCTAATTTGCTTACCATAATTGTTAAAATCATAATTATCGAAACCTTTAAATTCTAAAAACGCTTCGTCTATACTATACACATCAACATCGGGAGTAAATTGCTTTAAAATAGACATCACCCGACTACTCATATCGCCATAAAGCGGGTAGTTGGACGAAAACACTTCAATATGATTAGCCTTACAAAAACCTTCCCATTTAAAAATAGGAGCACCCATGGGCAAACCCAATGCTTTGGCTTCATCACTTCGTGAGATTACGCAACCATCGTTATTGGACAAAATAGCGATGGGTCTACCTCGTAAATTTGGGTTAAACACGCGCTCGCAGGAGGCATAGAAATTATTACAATCTACTAGTGCAAACATAGTTGTAAAGATACAAGGAAATAGATTTTGTTTTTAAATTTCCAGACCAATAAAATTTGGACAATGGAAGACCCTAAATAATTATGAATATATTATCTTTTTTCATCAACCATAGGTTAATGATGATAAAATATATGGAGTTAATTTATGATATGACAGGAACAAGCATTGGGAGCTCTACTAAAGATATGATTATAAATAGATAGATATAAAAGCAACAAAAGAAATGGGTGTCATAGTTTACTCTAATTAATTGTTACATTTGTTTCCATGGATGCATTGCCACAGAATCTTCAGCGAAAACTAGATGAAAGACAGGCTATAAACGCTTTACGTCAATTGGATAAGCCCAATCTTTTGGTGGATTTTTCCTCTAATGATTATTTGGGTTTGGCAAGGGATAAGGCCCTATTTGAAGCTACCCATGAGTATTTAAAGCACCACAATATAACCCAAAATGGAGCGACAGGATCTCGTTTGCTCTCTGGAAATCATCCACTTTATTCAATTTTAGAAACCGTACTTAGCGAATTTCATAACAGTGAAGCCTCTTTAGTTTTCAATTCGGGTTACGATGCCAATTTAGGGTTCTTTTCCTGTGTACCACAGCGTGGCGATGTTATTTTGTATGACGAATATATCCATGCCTCAATTAGGGATGGAATAAAGCTTTCAAATGCGCAGGCCTATAAGTTTAAACATAACGATTTAGAAACCTTAGAAAAACTAATGCTTCGTCATTCTGAGGCCGTTTCAGTATCTCATCAAAATATTTATACAGTGACCGAATCTGTATTTTCTATGGATGGTGATTCGCCAGACTTGGTTAACCTTGCTGAATTGTGTAAAAGGCATGGAACGTATTTAATAGTAGATGAAGCCCATGCCATAGGAGTTTATGGAACAGGTGGAAGAGGATTGGTTCAAGAGTTAGGATTAGGACAAGATGTTTTTGCCCGATTGATCACATTTGGGAAAGCCCTAGGTTGCCATGGTGCAGCTATATTGGGGAATGAAATGTTAAAATACTACTTAGTTAATTTTTCCCGTAGTTTTATTTATACCACGGCATTACCACCACATAGTTTGGCAGCTATCCATATAGCTTATAATGAACTTGCCACTATGAACAATGACGGGAAATCCCATCCTAATATTCAAAAGTTACATCAAAACATCCGGTTTTTTAAATTAGAAATTAAACGATTGCATTTGAAAGAGTATTTTATAGAAAGTCATTCGGCAATACATTGTTGTGTTGTGCCGGGAAATGATAAGGTTAAGTCAATTGCGGTTAATCTTCGAAACAAAGGGTTTAATGTAAAGCCTATTTTATCGCCTACTATTCCAAAAGGACAGGAACGTTTAAGATTTTGCTTGCACAGTTATAATTCAGAAAAAGAAATTACTGAAGTTTTGGAGTTGTTGAGTACTTTTGTATTTTAATTGTTTTCCTTTACCAAAGTTTTGGGATTATACTTTATTACAAGAGGTGCTGAAACTGGTTTAGTATGATAAAAATGAAACAAAAAACATTTTTTATAACAGGGATAGGAACAGATGTAGGTAAAACCATTGTTTCGGCTATTATAACTGAAGCCTTGGAAGCCGATTATTGGAAACCTGTACAGGCAGGCGATTTGGATAATTGTGATACTAAAAAGGTGCAACGGCTGGTGTCCAATTTCAAGTCAGTTTTTCACCCTAATACTTATGCTTTACATACACCCATGAGTCCACATGCTGCTGCAGAAATTGATGGTATTGCAATCGATCTGAAAACTATTAAAGCGCCCCAAACGCAAAACCATTTGATTATAGAAGGTGCTGGAGGATTATTGGTGCCATTGAACAATGAGCAAACGGTTTTGGATATTATAAAACCCCATTACAAAGTTATTGTCGTATCCCGGCATTATTTGGGAAGCATTAACCACACGCTTTTAACGGTAAATACCTTAAAAGAAAAGGGATTTGATGTGTCTATTATTTTTAACGGAAACGAACATCCCACTACAGAAGCTATTATTAAAAAAATGACCAATATTCCTGTAATAGGCCGTATTGAAGAAGAACCTTATTTTGATAAGAATGTGGTTAGGGAGTATGCTGAAAAATTTAAGGATAGTTTATGAGTTTACAAGAGCGCGATAAAAAACACCTGTGGCATCCCTTAACGCAACACAAACTACATCCAGATGCTATTGCCATAACAAAGGCTAAAGGTTGTGTTTTAACCGATGAATCAGGTAATGAATACATCGATGCCATTGCCTCGTGGTACACCTGTATGTATGGGCATTGCAATGATTATATTACCAGTCGGGTAGCGACACAAATGCAACAATTGGATCAGGTGGTGTTTAGCGGATTTACCCACGAACCAGCCGTGAAATTATCAGAAGCTCTTATGGGCATACTGCCCAATAATCAAAATAAGATGTTCTTTAGTGATAATGGTTCAACCAGCGTTGAAATAGGTATAAAAATGGCCTTACAGTACCATTTTAATATGGGCAAAAAACGAAATACATTAATTGCTTTTGAAGAGGGCTTTCACGGTGATACTTTTGGAGCAATGAGTGTTTCTGGATTATCCATTTACAATGGGCCTTTCGAAGATTTCTTTTTGGAGGTAAAACGCATTCCGGTTCCAAAAGGAGCTAATAATGAACATGTTTTAACTTTATTTAAGGAAATGGTTAAAACGAATAAAGTAGCTGGGTTTATTTATGAACCTTTGGTGCAAGGTGCCGCGGCTATGAAAATGCATGATGCTAAAGGGTTAAATGCCATTCTAAAATACTGCAAGCAACATCATATTATTACCATAGCTGATGAGGTGATGACCGGTTTTGGTAAAACAGGCACTTATTTTGCATCACTTCAACTGGAAACTTATCCAGATATCATGTGTTTAAGTAAAGCTCTAACGGGAGGTTTATTGCCCATGGGTTTAACCACCTGTTCGCAATATATCTATGATGCATTTTACAGTGATGAAATTGGTAAAGGCTTGTTTCATGGGCATACCTATTCGGCTAATCCGTTAGCCTGTATGGCTGCCTTGGCCAGTATCGAGTTGTTGCAATCAGAAGATATTCAAAATGGAATTAAAAGCATTTCTAAATCTCATCAAGAGTTTAATGAACGTATAAAAGTACATTCAAAAGTTAAATCTACCCGACAACTGGGGATTATTTACGCTTTGGATTTAAATGTTGAAATGGAACGATACGGAAATTTAAGGGATAAGCTCTTTAGTTTTTTTATGGATAAAGGCGTTTTTCTAAGGCCTTTAGGAAATACCATATACATTCAAGCGCCTTATGTGATTTCAGAAGAACAATTACAGAAAGTCTATTCGGTTATTGAAGAAGCGTTGGAAATAGTATAACTTTGCACCCAAAATAAAGCCTTGCAAAAACCAATCTCCATTACCGCTATTTCATCCATTTCACCACTGGGCAAATCGTTGGAAGACGCTTGGAAGCACTATCAAAACAATCAACATTGTTTTACTGAAAGACTGGTAGTGAAGCAACCTGTTTTTGTTGCCGAAATCCCTGGCGAAGCGAAGCAGGACATTGAATTATTGAGGCAATCTGACGCCAAATACAAGGCATTGGATGATACCGTTCTGTATGCTATTTATGCCTCTAGGAATGCGGTAAAACAAGCGGGTTGGAAGGCTTCAGATAATTTTGGAGTTAACATTGGCTCATCCCGAGGTGCTACGGGGCTTTTTGAAAGTTATCACGAAGATTTTTTAAAAAGGGGTAAATCCAAGACCTTAAGTTCCCCTACTACCACTTTGGGAAATATCGCCTCTTGGGTCGCACACGATTTACAGACCCAAGGACCAGAGGTGAGTCATTCCATTACCTGTTCAACCGCCTTGCATGCGGTGTTGAATGGTATTGCTTGGTTGAATTCGGGGATGAGCAGTAAATTTTTGGTAGGAGGCAGCGAAGCTCCGTTAACACCATTTACCATAGCCCAAATGCAAGCCCTTAAAATTTATTCAAAGGCAGGTTTAGATAACGATTGTCATTCAGAGGGAAGCGAAGAATCTTTTCCTTGTCGCGCCTTAGACCTTTCAAAAAAACAAAATACTATGGTTTTGGGTGAAGGTGCTTCCATGGCTTGTTTGGAAGCTGGTAAAAAAGATAATGCCCTTGCTTTTATTAAAGGCTATGGCTACGCCACCGAAATTTTGGAACATAATATTTCCATATCTAGAGACGCCCAGTGTTTTCAACGTTCTATGGCCATGGCCTTAGGCGATTTAAACCCAGATGAGATCGATGCTATCGTCATGCATGCCCCTGGTACCATTAAAGGCGATTTAAGTGAATTTAATGCTATAAAAAAAGTGTTTTCAAACAAAATGCCAAGTCTAACTACAAATAAATGGAAGGTAGGTCACAGTTTTGGTGCTTCTGGACTTTTAAGTGTAGAATTGGCTGTTTTAATGTTACAACACCAGCAATTTATTCCTGTGCCTTTTTACGGCCAAAGCCATCCAAAACAACTAAAAAACATATTGGTAAATGCTGTAGGTTTTGGGGGAAATGCCGTTAGTATTTTACTTTCAAAATAAATTAGAATGCTTCCTCGATTTGCTGCTTTAGGGCAGACAACTCCGAAGGTTTTGCAGCTGTACTTTTTATTGTTTTGCCATTAGCATCAATCAAAATATATCTTGGATAATAGAACGAGCCGTTATTTCCGAATATTTTAATAATATCTGCTAATAATTTTTCGTTTGCCATGATATGGTACCCTTCTAAGTCATAAAATTTAATCATGCTTTTCCAAGCATTTTCTTTACTACTTCTGCTTTCGCAAATGTAGAGGGTTTCTATATTTTTGGGTTTAAGTAGTTTTTTTAAATCGTTTTTATGTTGAAATTCTTTTTTACAAGGACCGCACCAGGTTCCTCAAATATCTATATAGATTTTTTTGCCTTTAAATTGAGCCAACAAATCACTAAATGTATTGATTTCTTTATAGTTATTTACAAATTTAACCGCTTTGGAAAATTGTTGTTCGGCTTTTTTATGGAAATCAACAACAGAGTCAATTAAAGGTTCTAAATATTGACTGTAGCTACTACTAGGGTAGGCGAAATCAAATTCATTATATATGGAAATAAACTCTTTTTGGTAATTTTTTTGAAGTAATTCTCTATAAAGAAAAGCTGCTTCATAAAACTCTAATCTATCTTTAGGAAGATATTTTTTAGCTTCAGAAATACGATGACTAATATAGGAAACATCTTTTGTCGAAGTTTTAAATTTTTCTGCATCAAAATCAACTGCTTCATACCTTTTATAATACAAATAGTTTTCTAATAGCGAAAAGCCCCAGAATGTGTTCTGGAAATCGGAGCGGCTTAACAGGTCGTTATCAAAACATGATTGCCACATGGTTTTAACCTCATCTGTAAACTCTCCTTTTTCCCGTTCATTCATTATAAATTTTACAAAGGCTACGGTGCCTTTTAAAGCCGTATAATAATACGTTCTATCTAATTTAACTAAATCGAAAAACGAACTAGAAAGACTGTCTTTTTCATACAGTGCCTTCATTTTTTTTATATCTACATTTTGTAGCGAGTCTATAGTTGCTGTAATGTTTGTGGTTATAGAATCCCTATAAAAAGGTATAGCGCCTATTTCTGGGTGTTCGGGGTTCGGTAATTGGTTTAATGTGTATTGGGCAATTTGGTTTTCAGCATTAATGTCATAGGTTTTGTCTGGAGCATCCAAATTAAAGTTTACCTCATACTTTTTTCTAGGTTCTACAACTAAAGCAGCGTTGGTAATTTGAAAAATACCATCTTCTTTTGGGATAATTATTTTAACAAACGATGCTTTTTCTATAGGTAAACTTATTTTGTACTGTCCTAAAGAATCAGTCGTAACCGTTTCTCTAAAACCCAAATAGCTTGTGTTGTTCGTTGGTATGGTATATTGAACTTTTTTTGGGAAGTCTCCCATTACTTTACCCGTAATTATTGTGTTTTCTGGTTTATCCTTACAGGAAGGGTCAAACTGATTAATGCCAAAAGGCTTATTTTAAATAATTTCATCTGAATTATATTTTGGATTTAAAGATAGGGTTAATAGTTTATAATGTGCCTTTAGAATTAGACTTTACGCTAAACCGAATAGTAATACTAACATTTTTGTTAGAAATTCTTTATCCCAAATCCAAGCGTTTAAGAAAAGGCGTTTTATAACGGTTCCCAATAGGGGTTAGGGTATTGTTTATGTAAATATGGTTATGTTCAATTTTATCAATGCGTTCTAGATTAACTAAATACGATTGGTGTACCCTTGCAAATTTGTGTGCTTGCAGTTGATTGAATTGTAATCTATTGGTTGTCAACTATAAATTACTAATTTTGAACTGCTTGTTTTTATCTAAAAAAATTAAATCACTTCTTAAATAAATCACAAAATTTAGGTTCACTCCAGAAACCACCCTTCAACTGTCTTAGGACATTCCTATGTTAGCCCACATAATATTTTCATTTATTTTTATGAAATTTATAAATGAAAAAATTCATGTACTTTTGTTAAAAATTTAGCTAAATATGGGGGCAACCAAACACAACTGGACTAAAGACGAAATATTAGAGATATACAATAAACCGTTAATGGAGTTGCTATACCAAGCGGCTACCGTACATCGTGAGCAGCACGACCCCAATACGGTACAAGTGTCTACGTTGTTGTCTATTAAAACAGGAGGCTGTTCAGAAGATTGTGGCTATTGTCCGCAAGCGGCACGCTACCATACCAATATAGAGGGTAACGATTTAATGAGTGTTCAGCAGGTAAAGGCACAAGCCTTAAGAGCAAAAGAGAGTGGTAGTTCCCGCGTCTGCATGGGGGCGGCATGGCGTAATGTAAAAGATGGCGAAGAATTTGACCAAGTATTGGAAATGGTGCGAACCATTAACAAATTGGATATGGAGGTATGCTGTACCTTAGGCATGCTTACTGAAAACCAAGCAAAACGATTAGCCGAAGCAGGCTTGTATGCCTATAACCATAATTTGGATTCTTCAGAAGAATATTATAAGGAAGTCATTTCTACAAGAGGATTTGAAGACCGTTTACAAACCATAGATAATGTTCGCAAAACCAACGTTACCGTTTGTAGTGGAGGGATTATTGGTATGGGCGAAAAAGTTGAAGACCGTGCAGGTATGCTCGTGGCACTTTCAACATTAAACCCACAACCCGAATCTGTGCCGATTAATGCATTAGTAGCTGTTGAGGGTACCCCTTTGGAGGATCAAGAACCAGTTTCCATTTGGGATATGGTTCGTATGGTGGCTACTACCCGTATTGTAATGCCAGAAACTCAGGTACGGTTAAGTGCTGGTCGCACACAAATGACCCAAGAGGGTCAAGCCATGTGTTTCTTTGCTGGTGCTAATTCTATTTTTGCAGGTGATAAATTATTAACTACGCCTAATCCTGATGTAAATGAAGATATGAAAATGTTTGATTTGCTAGGGTTAAACCCTCAAAAACCGTTTACCAAAAAAGTACAGCCACAAACGGTTGAAGCTACCGATTCACAATACCAAGATCTGGGAGAAAAGCCTAAATGGTCTAGACCAGGCCATACCATAGAACGGAATGAAGCGGCAAAAGAAAAGGCTAAGGCGGATAAATAATTTCCAAAACCAACATTAGTTAAAGAAATATACTATTTATGCTTTAGCAACGTTTTCTTAAATTTGAAGCATAAAATCTGAAAGTATTGGCATTGAACCTGCAAGATGTTCCGCGTGTAAAAACTATCACGAAGGGAGACTTTATAAAACACTACTTTAAGCCACAAAAACCAGTGGTTATAGAACGTTTTATTGAGCATTGGCCAGCCTACAGTAAGTGGAACTTGGATTATATTAAGGGTGTCGCTGGTGATAAAACGGTACCGCTTTACGATGATAGACCGGTTGATTATAAAGACGGGTTTAATGAACCACATGCCAAAATGAAGATGGCCGATTATTTGGATTTGTTAAAAAAGGAGCCAACCAAATACCGTATTTTCCTTTGGAATATTTTAAAGGAAATCCCCCAACTTCAAAAAGATTTCTCCTATCCCGAATTTGGCCTACGTCTTATGAAAGACTTACCCATGTTGTTTTTTGGAGGGAGAGATTCCTATACTTTTATGCATTACGATATCGATTTGGCCAATATTTTCCATTTTCATTTTGAAGGGGAAAAGCGTTG
Source organism: Aestuariivivens sp. NBU2969 (assembly GCF_019931125.1). Taxonomy (NCBI): domain Bacteria; kingdom Pseudomonadati; phylum Bacteroidota; class Flavobacteriia; order Flavobacteriales; family Flavobacteriaceae; genus Aestuariivivens; species Aestuariivivens sp. NBU2969. The sequence continues at coordinate 204,968 of NZ_JAIOUU010000004.1, read as the reverse complement.
TATTTTATTTGATCAAAAGCAAAATGATTACTTATACAAGATTCCACATTCACTCATCACTAGGGAAGACATAGATTTCAATAACCCCGATTTTGAAAAGTGGCCAGCTTTAAGGCATGCCAAAGGATGGATTTGCGAATTAAAGCATGGTGAAGTATTGTATATGCCTGAGGGGTATTGGCATTATATGCGTTACATTACCCCTGGTTTTTCTATGAGTTTGCGAGCTATTCCAAGAAATCCTAAAAATTTGGGAAAAGCGGTTTATAATGTGTTTGTGATGCGTACACTAGATAATGTCATGCGTCGCATAAAAGGTCAAAATTGGATAGATTGGAAAAACGAACAGGCCATTGTGAGGACGCAAAAAAAACAGCTAGGGTATAAGCTCATTAACTTTGTCGTAAACCAAATGGGATTCCCACCCACGGTATAAAAGATAGTCGGCTAACTTTTTCTTCTTTTTTAGTTTGTTTTTTTCGGTAATCGAAGCAAGGCGTTTTTTTGCTAAATCATCAAGCGTTTTGTAGTAATCATCATTATTTATTTCGTTAATTGCTTGATTTATATTAGATTTGGCAATGTCTTTTTTCTTTAATTCTAAAGTCAAACGGCGTTTCCCCCATTTCTTCATATTGAACTTTCCCCTAACGAATGTTTTGGCAAAGCGTTCTTCATTTAGAAAATTGTGTTCTATTAAGTGGACAATAATAAGGTCTATGGCCTCTGGAATCATATGCATGTCTAGAAGTTTTTGCCTAATTTCTTTATGACAACGTTCTTGGTATACACAGAAGTTTTCAAGCTTTCGTTTGGCTTCTTCTAAGGTGTACGTTTGTTTTTTTACCATAGTAACGAAGGTAATAAGAATTGATTAATAGCACGTTCAATTTTTACTTTACCAAATCTAAAACTTAACCATGAAAAGAATATTTTCTGTTGTTATTTTTTTTACTTGTGCCATTATTTATGGACAAAGTATTTTTTCTAACGATATTACAGGAACAAACCCAGCCGCATCAGACCCTTACACTACGGGCCAAGTTGTAGATGCTAATATTACTGTTTCAGGAATTGGTAGAGGTACTGGACTTATAGCCCCACCAGGCAATACGGCAGATCGCTATAATGCAAGAACCTGGGAAAATGTTTTCGATGCAGATGATTATTTTTACTTTACGATAACGCCGAATTCTGGTTATCAAATTAATTTCACAAGTTTCTTTTATACAGGGCAATCATCTGCACAAGGTCCTGTTTCAGCAGCCTTTAGAAGTAGTTTGGATGTATATACAGCAAATATTGGGACATCAAGTATTGCTGGAACAACGATTGACTTGTCCGCTTCTTCATATCAAAATATAACTGGCTCAATTACATTTAGATTCTATGCTTGGGGAGCTTCAAATGGAAATGGAACATTCAGTATAAACGATTTTATATTTAACGGAACCGTAACTCCTATATGTGCTAGTACAACCACATGGGACGGTGCTTCATGGAATAATGGTACGCCCAATATTAATAAGGCCGCAGTGTTAAATGGAAATTACAGTACCGCAAGCCAAGCTAGCTTTAGCGCTTGTAGTCTAACCATTAATTCTGGAACATTGACCATAGCTAATGGAGATTATGTTGAGGTCCAAAGAGATTTGGTGGCCAATGGAAATATAATAGTAAATCCTGAAGGAGCTTTTGTTCAAATAAATGATGATGGCACGGTTAGTGGTACAGGAACTATAACAGTGGAAAAACAGACAGCTCCAGCTAATAATTGGTACGAGTATACCTATTGGAGTTCACCTGTAGTGGCAACGACCATAGCAGATGGACTGTCGGATGCCCAAACGGGTAGGGTATTCAAATATGCAGCACAGAACTTTTTAGATGCTACTAAGGAAACCAATAACAATGGTGCTACAGATCCTGGGCAGGATGATATTGATGATGATGGTAACGATTGGCAAGCAGTATCTGGAGCAGCAGTAATGCAGCCAGGGATGGGATATGCTTCAACCCACGATGAATTTATATTTAACAGTAGTCCAGGAAGTCTTCCAAGGCAGTTTATTTATACCTTTAACGGGTTTTTTAATAATGGTGATATTACCGTGCCATTATATAGAAATGACTCTGAGCTTAATGATAAAAATTGGAACTTTATAGGCAACCCTTATCCTTCTGCTATAGATGTAGATGCGTTTTTCTCAGCTAACCCAGATGTAGATGGAGCCATTTATTTGTGGTCGCAGAATACACAGCCAAGCTCAACAGCCAATGGTAATCAAGTGCTGAACTTTTCAGACTCAGATTATGCTATAATCAATAGTGGTGTAGGGGGAACGGCAGGAGGAGATGGTATTACTCCTAATAAATTTATTCCATCTTGTCAAGGGTTTTTTGTGACCTATTCAGATGCTGCAACACCAATTGCTGTTAATGGTACTATTAAGGAAGGTTCGGTTACCTTTACCAACAGTATGCGGGTTAAAGGCGCTACAGATAACAGTCAATTCTTTAAAACTGCAAATACTAAAAAGCAACCTAAGGAGACTCTCGATAATAAGCTATGGCTCAATTTAACCTCAAATAATGGTGTGTTTAACCAAGCCTTAATAGGTTATGTCGATGGCGCTACAAAGCATGACGACGGAGCCCATTATGATGCTACAAAAGTTTTTGCATCGAAAAGTTCGGCAGTATTATATTCAATTATAAAAGGGTCTGATAAAAAATATGCCATACAAGGAAAAAACACCAAAGACTTGTCAGTTAATGAGAAAATCCAACTAGGATTTTCAACAACCATAAGCGTCCCAACGTTATACACGTTATCCATAGCAAAGCTTCAAGGGCAATTTTTGGAAGAAAATACCATTTACCTAAGAGATAAAATTTTAAGGAAAACACATGATTTGTCAGCTTCCGATTATACATTTACATCTGAAGTTGGGGAATTCAAAAATCGATTTGAAATTGTGTTTAAGTCTTTAGGTAATTCAAGTCCTTCTGAAGAGCGTTCGGTTAGTATTTCTAAAGCTTACAATGATGCTACGGTATTTTCTACAGCGGACAAGTCAGATATAAAATCTGTAAAGATTTATGACTTTTACGGAAGTTTGCTTTATAGTTTAAAAGGGAATGCTAGTTCGGAGATCTATATACTCCCTAATTTAAAACCTAATACAATTTATATAGCCAAGGTTGAATTATCAAACGGATTGGTTTATACAAAAAAGATTGTTAGGGAATAATTCGTATAAGTATTTTATTTATTTTTATTGTTCTATTTTCACATAGGATAACCAAACGATATGCAGCCATACGCATCAAATCATTTAACATTTTTTAAACCAGAGCCAACGAATGATTTAGGGGCTGTATTTTTAGACACAGGTATCTCTGCAGGTTTTCCATCGCCTGCTGAAGATTTTAAAGAAGAACGCCTGTCTTTGGACAGGGAGCTGATTAAAAACAAAGAAGCTACTTTTTTTGCTCGTGTTTCTGGACAGTCCATGATTGATGCAGGATTGGATGATAATGATTTGTTAGTAATAGACCGTAGTTTAACACCACAACACAATAAGATTGCAGTTTGTTTTTTAGATGGGGAGTTTACGGTTAAACGATTGAAAGTTGAAGCTGATGGGGTTTGGTTGCAACCTGAAAACGAAAATTATAAACCTATTAAGATAACTGAAGAAAACCACTTTGTTATTTGGGGTATAGTTACCAATGTAATTAAGAAAGTGTATTAGATATTCTTGTCCTATTTAAGGGTAAAATCTTAAAAAGATCCTTATTTTTATAGCTATTCAAAACACATAACATGCGTTATAAAAATACACTGTTTATACTGCTTTTTTTTTGTTTAAGCTGTAAAAAAGAAAAAGTAAAAGATTCTTATAATGGTGCTAGTGGTACCATTTTCACTTTAATACCGGAAAACCATTCCAAAATAAGATTTCAGAATACGGTTGTAGAGAATTTATATTTCAACTTTTTAAATTATTCATACATCTATAATGGCGGAGGCGTAGCGGTAGGGGATGTTAATAACGATGGGTTGGAGGATATTTATTTTACTTCCAACCAAAACACTAACAAATTATACATAAATAAAGGCAACTTTGTTTTTGAAGATATTACAGAAAAAGCAAATGTAAAGGACGATGATGGTTGGTCAACTGGAGTAACCATGGTTGATATAAATAATGATGGCTGGTTGGATATTTATGTCTGTAAATCGGGATCTTTAAATAATGCCGAATTAAGGCAGAACAAATTATTCATCAACCAAAAAAATGGAACATTTAAAGAGGAAGCTAAACAATATGGACTGAACCAGAAAGGCTTTTCAACACAGGCTTATTTTTTAGATTACGATAAGGATGGAGATTTGGACATGTATTTAGTGAATCATCGTGCCGATTTCCAAAATAACATTGTTATTAACTTAGAGTTGTTAAAGCAAATAACACAGGAAGATTCCGATCAATTATTCAGAAACGATAATGGAACATATGTTAATGTTACGCAACAAGCAGGAGTTGCTAATAAGGCATGGGGATTGAGTGCTTCAATAGGAGATTTTAATAATGATAATTGGCCAGACATATATGTGGCTAACGACTTTTTAGAGCCAGATTTTTTATATATAAATAATCAGGATGGCACATTTACCGATGCCATTAAAACTTATTTTAAGCATATTCCAGCCAATAGCATGGGTTCAGATTTTGCTGATATTAACAACGATTTATTACCAGATCTTATTGTTTTGGATATGATGGCCGCAGACAGAAAACGAGGTAAGGAAAACATGGCAACCATGAGCACTGAAAACTTCAATTTAATGGTTAAAATAGGTTTTCATCATCAATACATGTCCAATATGTTACAGCTTAATAATGGTGAAGGGGCCTATAGTGAAATTGGTCAACTTTCAGGAATAGCAAAAACAGATTGGAGTTGGGCACCTTTAATAGCAGATTTTAATAATGATGGCTATAACGATGTTTTTGCTACAAATGGTATTGAAAATGATTTATCTAATCAAGACTTCAGGAATAAAATGCGCCAAAATATTAAGAACCGCATAAAAGTAACATTAGAAGAAGCCATTTCTATGATGCCCTCGACTAAACTTTCTAATTACTTATTTTTAAATAATAAGGATTATACATTTATAGATGTCTCTAAAGATTTTGGTCTTGATAAGAAAATAAATTCAAACGGAGCGGCTTATGCCGATTTTGATAACGATGGCGATTTGGATTTGGTGATTAATAATCAGTCCGATAAGGCTTCAATATATAGAAATAACACTGAAGCAAACTATATAAAGGTTGTTTTAACCGGTAACAATAAAAATAGAAAAGCTATCGGAGCAAAGGTTTTTGTATATGCAAACGGAATGCATCAGGTTAAGGAAGTTTATTCTAGTAGGGGGTACCAATCTTCTGTAAGCTATAACTTAAACTTTGGATTGGGAGACAATACAAAAGTAGATAGCCTTAAAGTGGTTTGGGATGAAAACAAATCACAGACATTAAAAAGTATTAATGTAAATACTCAAGTTGAACTTTCCTTTTCCAATGCAGAAAGTATTGGCGAAAAAGCAGGGGAAACAAAAAACCCTTTTGAAAATATTAGCGCAGAAAGCTTAGGAATAAATTATAAGCACGAATCTGTGGTATTTAATGATTATGGTTTGCAGGTATTGCTGCCACAAAAGCAATCAACTATAGATAATGCCTTGGCCGTTGCAGATGTGAACAATGATGGGTTGGACGATATTTTTATAGGGAATACAAAAGACTACCCTTCAGCATTGTATATTCAGTTGCCATCGGGTAAGTTTAAGCTCTCTAATGAAAGCTTATTCGAAACAGAAAAAAAGTACAATGATAATAATGCCTTGTTTTTTGACGCCGATAGTGATGGTGATTTGGATTTGTATGTAGCAACAGGAAACTACAGTCTGCCTGAACATAGTGTTTTATTGCAGGACAGGTTATATCTTAATGATGGAAGTGGTAATTTTTATAAAGGGAAACTTCCAAAAATGCTAACTGTTACTAAAGCTATTGCATCAAATGATTTTGACGGTGATGGTGATTTAGATTTGTTTGTAGGGGGGAGGGTCGTTCCTGGAAAATATCCTATGGCACCAGAATCGTATTTGTTGGAGAATAGAAATGGGAGCTTTGTAAATGTTACTTTAGAAAGAGGGAAGGCATTAGCAAATTTGGGGTTAATTAATGATGCAATTTTCTCTGATTATGATAATGATGGGGATAAGGATTTATTGGTTGTAGGAGAATGGTTGCCTGTAACAATTTTTAATAATAAGGAAGGAACTTTTACTAATACAGATACATCTTTAAAAATAAAATCTGGATGGTTCCAAACTATAAAAGCCATTGACTTTGATCATGATGGTGATGAGGATTATTTTGTTGGTAATTATGGTCATAACAATAAATTTCATCCCAGCGAAAGAAAGCCGTTACACATATATGCCAATTATTTTGATGATAATAAAAGCTATGATATGGCATTAAGTAAGGAATCACAGGGTGCACTTTTCCCCATTCGAGGTAAAGAATGTTCTACACAACAGACGCCTTTTTTAAAAAACAAGATACCTACCTATAGTGCTTTTGCAAACTCAAATATTATTGATATTTATGGTGAGGAAAACATAGAAAATGCATTGCACTTAGAAGTAAATACTTTCAGTTCTTTTTTTATTGAAAACAAGGGGAATAATAATTTTGAATTTAAGCCATTACCCCAAAAAGCTCAATTTGGCCCAGTATTAGGGTTTGAGTTTTTAGATTTAAACAAAGATTCCAAAAAGGAAGTTTTAGTCATTGGGAATAATTATGATGCAGAAGTTGAAACGATACGCTATGATGCATTTAGAGGCTGTGTGTTGGATAGTAATTGTGAATTATTGGATGGTTTTCAAAACTTCACCCACGATGATACCAAAGCAATAAAGAAAATTAAAATTAATGGAACTACACACATAGTACTTTTAAATGCTGGTAAAGCGTTAACGTTTTTAAAATTAATAGAAGCAAAATTAAAATAGTTTGCTGATTTTTATGGTGATGGTTATAAGGAGCTTAAGTAGTTGTTTAAAAATAAATATATCTTATATTAAAATTAGGGTGATAGTGTATTAGATAGATGAAACTTCAAGAAAGAATATAAAAAAACCGGAAGAGCTCAGCCTTCCGGTTTTTATTAACAAATTAAATTAAACGCTCTTAAATATAAAAAAGGTTATCTGTTAAAAATTAGATCCGCCTGTATCCCACCATAGTCTTGTACCTCCATTATCTGGGCCACCAAGTTTACTAACAGCTGCAGATACGCCGTCTGGGTTTGTAGACAATTCACTATCTACAAACGGAATCCGTCTAATTTGAATATTGGTATCAATGGTGCCACCACTTTGGTTGCTTACAACCGGGAAAATTTTAGGATACCCTGTACGCCTATATTCACTCCAAGCTTCTTGTCCTTCAGGGAACATGGCAATCCATTTTTGGGTAATTATACGCTCAAGGTTTTCCTCATTAGTCCCGCCAGCATCCCAAGCAATGGTAATATTGCTCATAGCTGAAATACTATTAGAAGCATTAACAGGGTCGACATAATCGGCTGGGGTTGATGTATTATCAGCAATATAAGCTGCAGCACCACCCACACCGTGCTGTTCGAATGATAACTGAATACCTGTTTCATAATTCGCTTGTGCATTTCCAGATCCAGTCCAACCTCTCAAAGAGGCCTCTGCTTTTAAGAAAGCAACTTCTGCCGCAGTCATTAATTGCACTGTTGAGGTATGTACACCATCATTTATAGCAGAAAAACCAATATAATCTGCTTTTTGCGCTAGCTCATCTGCATATCCAGTTAACAAAGGAAGTCCACCTCTTATACCCTTTACCGAACCAGCAACACTTGTTGGAGAATCAAAATACTTTTCAGCCCTTCCATCGTTGTAACCCACTAAAATAGATTCCATTGATGCATTCATTCTTATATCTCCCCACGAATTATCAATAATAGAAAGAGGATGGTCTAAAGAACTGTTTACATTAAAGTTGTCCTCATTACTATCCAACAATCCTAAGGATTGCGATAATGCTTTTTCACCTTCAGTTTTTGCTTTAGTTTGATCTACTTTTGAAATTCTAATGGCTAAACGTAGACGTAACGAGTTGGCCAATTTTACCCATTGCCTATAGTCTCCATTGTAAGATTTGTCAAAAGCAGCAAATTTTTGGCTATCTATATCAGCCATTAAACTGGCTACAGCCGTATCTAAATCATTAAAAAACGCATTGTAAGCTTCTTGTTGGGAGTCATAAACACCAGCATTGGCTAGGTCGCCAAAATTGGAATACACTATTGGGCCAAATACATCAGACACACGATGCATAGCTTCTACTTTTAGAATCAGAGCAACCGCATTAAGCGTAGGGAATTCTACTTCTGTTAGTTTACTTATATCATCAACATTATTCATTACGTTAGAATACGGAACACTCCATATAAAATTGTTCCAACCACTTACCAGAGCATAAGTTGTGTTATTAGCACCTGCAACAAAAGGCCTTGGATTGGTCATATAACCAGAGTAAACATCGGCATTTAGGTTTTGTTGTAATTGGTACGACCAAGCGGGAGTATATTGGTAAATGCTCTCAAAAATAGGTTTATATTTTGAACCTACATGTTGAAAATCTACTTCTAACTGATCCTGGGTTATATTTCTGTCGTTTGTGTTAAATTGATCTAAATCACTACACGATGCAGTTATAAAGGCCAATATGACGGTGTATATAAATAGTTTATTTATGTTTTTCATGATATTTTTTTTAGAATGATAAATTAAGATTTAGACCTAGACTTCTAGAAGAAGGAAGTCCTAAAGCATCCACCCCTTGTAATGCATTTCCCGTACTTAATGAAATATTGGGGTCGTGTGGGGCATCTTTATAGAAGAAGAATAAATTGTTGGCTACAAAAGATGCTTTTATTCTAGAAAAGAACGCGTTTTCAGGTAAATTAAAGTTATATCCTAAAGCAAATTCAGCTAGCCTTACATTGGTAGCACTGTAAATATATTCTCCAGTAAAACCATTTCTACCTCCAACTTTACCATAATAATCTTGAGCAGACAATGTTGATACAGATCCATCTATTTGTGCGCTTACCGTTCCATTTGCTGTTTCCCTAGCTGAATTATTACTAAAACCTTCTACAATAGCTTCGGTCATACTCATGGTTTCACCACCAAATTTTCCGTCAATTAAGAAATCTAATGAGAAATTCTTGTATTCAAATGAGTTGTTCCAACCTAAAGTAAAATCTGGGTTGGCATTTCCAACTTTGGTAAGCCCATCTATAGTATTGTCATCATTAGCAATTACAGCATCACCTTCAATAATGGGTAAACCATCAGCATTTTTTCTAACAACTTGGGCATAAATGTCGCCAAAAGAACCGCCTTCAATAAGATAAGATCCAAATGTATTAACTCCTTTACCAGATAGTGTAAAGAATTCAGGTTCGATTAATCCCTCTAATACTTGACCATTGTATATCTTTTCAATTTTATTTTTATTGGAAGCAAAGTTTAGTGTTGAGGTCCAAGTTAAATTTTCTTTTTGAATAGGGATGACATAAACTGAAGCTTCTATTCCTTTATTGGAAATTTCACCTGAGTTTAAATAAGCTTGAGAAGCCCCTATGATTGATACAGATGTTGAAAAGGCATAATATTGATCCACAGTTTTTGTATTGTAATAACCTATATCAAAACCTAAACGATTGTTGTTAAATTTCCACTCAGTACCAATTTCAAACGACTTTTGTCTCTCTGGTTTTGGGGTTGATCCAGGGAAAGGTTTGATAGGGTTGTTAGGGCTTACACCACCACCTCCAAAGATTATTGATCGTTGAGGGTTTATTTGATCTGCAACAAAAGCATTACCAACTTCGGCATAAGAGGCTCTAAGTTTAGCAAACGAAACACTTTCTGGTAGCTCAAACATTTCACTTAAAACTCCTGTTACACCAACCGAAGGATAAAAGAACGAATTGTTCTCAGCAGGTAATGTAGAGGACCAATCGTTACGAGCAGTTAAGTCTACAAATAGTTTGTCATTAAATCCTATTGTTGCACTAGCAAATAAAGAGTTGGTCCTTATTTCTAATGAGTTTTGAGTAAAGTTAACAGAAGGATTACCATTAAAGTTTTGGAAAGCAAACACATTGGCATATTGCAGTCCGCCATTAGTTCCAGAGTCACCTGTGAATGATTCAGTGATATTACGTGTGGTACTAGTACCGATAATAGCAGATAGAGAGGTAGTTTCATTAATTTGCGTATTAATGTTTGCAATTATATCTCCATATAACTGGGTGAAGTCATTTTCAATAACTATATAGCGTCCATTTGCTGGGGCTAATGTAGCTTCTGTAGTAGCATAAATTTTTCTTTCAAAGTTAAGCTGTGACCTATCATAAGTTCCCCTGGTTTGTAGTGACAGCCAATCATTAATTTTAAAGTTTAAATTTAAAGACGCCAATAATTTATTGTTAGTGTCCTCTGAAGCATTTCTGTGTAAAATCCAATATGGGTTTTGTTCAATATCAGATGTACCCCTAAACCACCTTTGGGCCATGATGTTTCTGCTTGCTTCAAATTCCTCAAAATTAGAGTAATTAGATAATTTTTCGGTACCTGATTGAAACGCATAAACACCAACTAATGGGTTAAAATACAAACCAGAAATAGGTCTGTTTTTAATATTTTGCGTAGATGCCATAACACTGGCGCTAATGTTAAACTTCCCATCAAATAATTGAGCAGTTTCTCTAACGTTAAAGGTGTGTTGTTTTAAGTTATTGGTCGGTAATATACCATTGGCAAAGGTGTTACTGTATGAAAAGTACGTTTGTGCATTTTCTGTTCCACCAGAAACTGATAACGAGTTTATATTTGTTATTCCAGTATCTAAAAAGTCATCGATGTTACTTTGAGTCTCATCGTTAAAATCCATTGTATATGCAGCACTATCTACTGTTAAGTTAGAAGAAAAGTCTGCTTTAAAAGCACCTGAACGTCCTTTTTTGGTCGTTATTAAAATAACACCATTTAAACCGGCACTACCATATAAAGCCGAAGCCGAAGCACCCTTTAGTACAGTTAATGATTCAATATCGTCAGGGTTTATTAGTGAAAGGGCATCACCGCCATCACGGTTACCCCCATTAATATCTCCAAAAGTATCTCCTGGTTGACTAGCATTGGGGTTAGATAATGGAACACCATCTACCACATAAAGGGGCTGGTTGTTACCAATTGAAGAATTACCACGTAAGGTTACCTTAACAGACCCTCCAACACCAGATGCACTTCGTGTGATGGAAACACCAGATACCTTACCTGATAAACTGTTAATTGGGTTAGTTTGTTTGGCCTTATTTAGCTCATCTGCGTTAATGTCCTGCGCAGCATAGGTTAGGGACTTACGGGTTTTTTTGATTCCTAAAGCTGTAACTACAACTTCACTTAAGCTTTCTGCATCTTCCTGCATAGTAATATTTATTGTGTTGGAATCACCAACTGTAACAGTCTCGGTTTTCATTCCTACATATGAAAACTCTAAAACATCACCCACACTGGCTTGTATAGTAAAGTTTCCATCAAAATCGGTTAATGCTCCAACAGTGGTGCCTCTAATAATAATGTTAACTCCAGCAAGAGGTAAACCACTAGCATCGACTACTGTTCCTTTAATTTCATTTTGAAGCACATCGTTGATTAGGGTTTCAATTTCTTTATCTAAATTTTCATTTTTAATGATATCTTCAATGATTTTAATGACTGAGGGATTATTTTTAGGAAATAATACAATTTGGTTTTTTATAAACCTGTAATCAATATCTGTTTTTTTAAACAAACCGGTAAGAACAAGTTTTAAGTCTTGATTACTAACATTTAATGATACTTTTTTGGAGACATCAATTAAACTGTTATTGTAAAAAAAGTTGAACTCGGTCAGGTTTTCAATTTCAGTGAAAACAGATTTTAGGTCAGTATTATCTACATTAATAGTAACATTTTGCCCATTAGCGTCTACAGCAAATAATTTTGCCATAGAAATAAAAAGCAGGAGGGTGTAAATTTTCATAATCCGGTAGAGAAATGATTTAGACAGGATCTTTGTGTCTGTTTTTTTCATAATTTTGTGTAGTTTTATTAGTTATTACTCACTAGAGTGATAATTTCACTTAAAAAGGGAATGTTGGCGCATTCTCTTTTTTTATTTATGTGAAAAACTATCTTACTCCAGTATTATTTTATCATCTACTATTTTAAATTTAATAGGAGATGATATAGTTAAAAGCTTAAGGACATCATTGATGCTTAAGTTGTCAAATGTACCAGTGTACTCATAGTTTAAAAGGGTTTTAGAGTTAATAATTATTTTTGTGTTATATTTTCTTTCTAAATCGGAAACAACTTCTTGAAGAGGTGTTTTATTAAAAATGAGTTTCCCCTCTCTCCAGGAAACCACTTGATCCAATGACTTTACTTCTTCAATTTCTAATTTATTGTCTTTTTTATGGAAAACCGCTTTTTGTGATGGGGCTAATATTATAGGAGTTTCCTCATCTTTAATTAACTCTACTTTACCTGAAACTAAAGTGGTTTCAATCCTTTTGTCTTTGGAGTAAGATTTAACATTGAATGAAGTTCCCAAAACACGTATTTTAATACTATTGGTGTTTACAATAAAAGGTTTAGTTACATCTCTTTTTATATCAAAAAACGCTTCTCCAACAAGAGTGACTTCTCTAATACTGTCGTTAAATTCTCTAGGATAACTTAATTCACTATCAGCATTTAAAACAATTTTAGATCCATCTGGGAGATAAACTTCTTTTTTATCACCTCTTTCTGTGATGAAACTAACTTTGGATAGGTCATTAAGGGTTTTGGTTATGGATTCTTTTGGGGAAGACAATGTGTCGTTAAAAATTGTATCAGGTTGAAAGTTCCACAAAAAAGCAAAAGCAACAACGATAGATGCTACTAAATATATTTTTTTGCTGAATTTTCTTTTTCTTATATTATTTTTAAATCTTTCAAAAAAGAAATCATTACTATTATTGGGAGCATCTTTAAAAGTTGAAGCAATATATTTTGCTTTTAAAATGCTATATAATTTCTGGTTTTCAGGATTTTTTCTAATCCATTCTATCGCCTTTCTTTTATCGATAGAATCCAAATCGCCTTTAATATATTTTATGATTTGTTTTTTATTCATATAAGACCTGTTATATATAAGACGTAATTATATACATACATCCACTAGTCAATTTTAATTTTTTTTAAAAAAATTAAAATTATAAGATAGAAAGGAACTCTCTTAACGTAATTTTTAATTGCTTAATAGCCTTAGAAATGTGGTTTTCAATGGTGTTTGTTGAAATGTTCATTTCAGAAGAGATGTCTTTGTGCTTTAACCCTTCTATACGACTTTTAATAAACACATCCTTACATTTTGGGGGCAGCAAATCGATAGCATTGAGTATGGCTTCATTTAATTCTTTTTCTATGAGTAATGAAGCAGAATCATCAGATAATGCAGCATAATTAATAGAAGCTTCTAGTTGAGATAAATTATTATCTAGATGCAGTTGTTGTTTTTTAGATCTTAAATAATCCAGACAAGCATTTTTGGTCATGCTAAATAAATAACCATTTAAGTTGGTTTTAATATCTTTTTTGGACCAAACTTTCATAAATACATTTTGAATAATCTCTTCAGCATCCTCTTTTATGGTAATATATTGTGAAGCAATATAAAGAAGTTTTGGTCTGTATAATCTGAATAATACTTCAAAAGCTAAAACATCGCCATTGTTAATACGAGTTATAAATTCTTTAGTGTTTAACTGCGAAATATTATTCATGTAAATTCTTCTGTAAAGACTTAAATTTTAATAAATTTGATAAATCTACGATTTTTTTATGAATTTCATAAAAAAACATACTTGGGTTTAGACGCTCTATAATTATTAGGGTTTATTGAAGTGCTAGAAACCCATATAATTTGAGAATTCTTAGTTTATATAATTGTCCTAATTCTAAAATGAGTTGGTACAAATTCGACTTGTTTCAGGAAGGGATACATACTTAAAGATATATTAATAACGAATGTCTAAATTAGATTTTTCAGTGTTATTTTTATTATATTCACAAATATCTTATAGATATAGTTGTTTATATGTAAAATTATGTTGTTTATATATTTTTTTTCTAACAGTGGGTGAAAATTAATACTTTAAATTTTTTAAAAACAAAATCAATTAAATATTAACTTAAAACTAAATGTGTATGAGAAAAAACGATTAATCTTAATAATCCATTAAAGTTTAAAATGGATTAACAAATTAAACTCGAGATTAAATTAACAAATTCAAAAAAACAATTATGATTAAACAATTACTCAAACTTATTGTTTTTGTTTGTGCTTTGGGTGCTCAAAGTGTTTTTGCACAAACAGGAACGATTGTCAAAGGGAAAATTACTGACACAAATGGAATTCCACTTCTAGGGGCCAATATTATTGAAAAAGGGACCTCTAATGGAACATCGTCTGATTTTGATGGAAACTACAGTATTACGCTTTCAGGAGGAAATGCAATTTTGCAAATTTCTTATGTCGGTTATGTAGCTCAAGAAATAGATGTTAATGACCAAACAACTATAAATGTAACATTGGAAGAAGATGCTAGCCAATTAGATGAAGTTGTAGTAACGGCTTTAGGAATTAAAAAGGAGGCAAAAGCTTTAGGTTATTCTGTTGCTCAAGTTGATAATGAGCGTATTATGGCTAGTGGTACGCCTGTAAATGCGTTACAATCCTTATATGGCTCTGCTTCTGGTGTAACTGTAGCTACAACGGCTACTGGACCTTCAGGGGGTATGAAAATTAATATTCGTAATGCAGTTTCTTTTGATGCTGCTTCTACTACTAGACCATTAATTGTTGTGGATGGTATTCCAATTCATGATGAGAACTCTAATATCACTTACAACGCGAGGGCAGGTAGAGATAATGGTACGGGGATTAATGATATAAACCCAGACGATATAGAATCGATTCAAATTCTTAAAGGAGCAAAGGCTTCTGTATTATATGGAAGTGAAGGAGCTAACGGGGTTATGCTTATAACTACCAAAAGCGGTTCAAAAAGTCGAGGTCTTGGCGTATCTTTCTCAGCAACAACAACAATTGAAAATGCTGCGTTTTATCCAGAACTTCAAGATATCTATGGAACAGGTAGGAGTGCTAGTTTAAGTGCTACAGATGATGAAGGGTATTTTCTTAATGAAAATTTAGAGAGATCGTTAGATCCAGCCGGGGCTGCATTTGGTCCCAAATTTGATCCTAATGTAATGCTAAACTGGTGGGATGGAACGACTAGACCATGGGTTGCTAATAAGGAATCAGTTTATGAGCAATTATTTAGAACAGGTTCACAACAGGTGGCAAATGTTTCGGTAAGCTCAGGTAGTGATAAAGGATCTATACGCTTTTCATATACTAAAACAGATTATACACCTATTAACTTAGGAGCTAGATACAAAAAAGATGCCTTTAGTGTGGCTGCGTCTTACGATTTGAATGATTTTATATCAGTAAAATATTCTGGTAACTACTATTCAACAGATAATTTAAACTCTGCTTATGCTGGGTCTTTTGATGCCCAAGGAGCAAGAGCATCTTTAGGGGCGTATGCAAGAGACATTGATGTAGACTTGTTGCGAAGCTTTTTAGTTACTGATGATGGTTACAATTACTTTGCAAATCCAAACTTGAGTAATAATTATATTTCTGCAGGTAGAGCATCGGTAATTGGTACTTTATGGGATTGGACTCAGAATGAATCCATTTTTAACAGAAACCACAATCTTCAATCGCTTACAATAGATTTAAAGTTCACAGATAATTTAAGCTTGACTTTACTTGGAGGGTTGGATCATACTGTTGAACGAAACATGTACAAAGGCAAGCTTCAAGATCCATCTTTAATAGGACCTAACAGTGGTTCGGTTTTTAGGGATACAAACAGATTAATTCGTAAAAATTATGGTCAAGCTACCTTGAATTTTAATAAGGGGTTTGGAGATTTTGATGTTTCTGGATTTGTTGGAGGAGTGATAAGAAAAAACTATTTAGAGTCTAAAGGTGCTGAAAAAATTGGTGGCTTTGTAATTCCAAACTTCTTCTCGTTTTCAAACTTGCCTTCGGGAGTTCAGCCTGTTTACAATTATTCCAACGGAGAAGATATTTTATATAGTTTGTTAGGATCAGTTCAGGTTGAATGGAAAGATCAAATTTATATAGAGGCTCAAGCCCGTCAAGATTGGTCATCCATATTGCCGCCTGCCAATAACCAGTTTTTCTATCCTGGATTAAGTGCTACTTGGATTGCATCAAACACTTTAGAATTACCAGAGGTCGTTAAGTTTTTAAAATTGAGAACATCATGGGCAGATGTAGGTCGTCCGGGTCCTCGTTATTTTGGTAATGTCAATCTTGGAGTATCCCAGTCAGGTGGAGGGTTCATTTTATCGCCTCCAAACGATTTGCCTCCAATTGACGAGAATTTCTTTCCTAACTTAAAACCAGAACGTAAACGTGAATTTGAAGTTGGTTTAGAAGGTTACCTTTTTGATGATAGGCGTTTAGGTTTCGATTTATCGATTTATCATTCGAATACTTACGATCAAATAATGCGAGTAACCGCACCCCCAGGATTGGGTGTAAGCAGCGTTAGACTTAACGCAGGGGATGTTGCTAATACTGGATGGGAATTGGCTGTAAAGACCAAGCCTATTATAACACAAGATTTTTCATGGAATTTTGATATGACATTCTCGGGAAGTAAAACCAAAGTTAAGCGCTTAGATGGTGAAATACAAGGTTTAAACTTATGGTCAACCAATGGTTTAAATGCTGTAGCAAGAGTTGGAGGAGAGTATGGTTTAATATATCAACAAAGAGGTTGGCAACATTATATTAATCCTTCGGATGATAATGATTCAAACAATGGAGAACGTATCGTGGATAATTCTGGTACACGTTACAGTTATTCTACTAGTAGTAATCGTGTTGTTGGTAAATTATTGCCAGATGTATTTGGAGGAGTTTTTAGTAGAATGAATTATAAGAACTTTAGTTTAGTATTTAACATAGATTATTCATTTGGAGCGACCTTTATTAATGAAGGAGAAACTTATATGATGGCAGCTGGTGTTTTAAAGGAAAGTTTAAAATACAGAGATGCAGAAACAGGTGGCCTAGCCTATTATTTGAATGGTAATACGAAGGTAGCAGGACAAAATCCTAATGGAGCTACATACAATGATGGCGTTCTACTTAGTGGTGTAAGATCAGATGGAACACCAAATAATCAAGTTGTTGCAGCTCAAGATTATTATTATGATTCTTACTTTTCCAATGGATTTTATCCTGAAGATCGCTTGTTTAAGAGTGATTATATTGCATTGCGTAATATAGCTTTAGACTATAGATTACCCGATTTTTCTAAAACTATTGGTCTTTCAGATATAGTTGTATCTGTATTTGCAAATAATGTTGCGTATATTTACAAAGCTGCACCAAATACGGTGCCTGAAGCTTCTAATGGAACAGGATGGGCTGATAGTTCTTATGGAACAACCGCTATGCCATTACAACGTTCATTTGGATTGTCTATAAAAGGAAAAATTTAACAAAAAAATGTAACTATGAAGAATTTATTATTAAGATCAATTCTTTCAATTTGCGTATTGTTTAGCTCTGTGAGTTGTGACGATAAGCTAGAAGAATTATTTCAAGACCCAGATGGGTTTTCTAAAGCTCAAGCAGATGCTGCTGGGGTTAGTATTATTGCAGGGTATTTTACCTCGCAACTTACTCGTGGTTTTTTTCTAAGAGGTGACTATGGTTCAGCTTATCACCAATTAAGAAGTGGTTCCCGTGTTATGGGGACAGGAGTTCAACTTTATTATACTACAGATGCTTTTGGTCTAAGTTATGTGCTTAGAGATGTTGAGAACGATTGGGGTTCCAATGCCTTTAACAGAGGTGTGTTCAACAACATTAATAGTGCTTGGATAAAGCAATATTTATGGGGGCAAAAAGAATATAATAATATACCCGAAGCCGACCGTTCAGTTAGCGATGAACTTTATATGAAACTGCTACAGCTATTAAAAGGCGTTGCTTACCAACGTGCGATTGATCTGTACGATGAAGTGCCTTATTTCCAAACCGGTAGTGCAGGAGCTTTAGATGGAGAAAAGGCAGAATGGATTGGGCAAGAAGAGATATACCCAATTATTCTTGATGAAGCAAAAGAAATTGAAGAGTATCTGGCTAATGTAACTTTAGGACCAGCGGAGCAAACTTCTTTTACAAATCAAGACGTTATTTTTAACGGAGATATCATGCAGTGGAGAAAGTATATTAATTCCTTACGTTTAAGGTGGGCCATGAACGTTAGTGAAGTTCAGCCAAATATTACTTCGACTGTGCTTTCTGAATTGAATGGGAAACCAATGTTTGATCAGCCCAATGATGTTGCCGGTTTGGCAGATATAGCTATAGTGGAGCCTTATAGGTTACAAGTAGAATTAGGTATTACAAGAGCATTTAGGGAACGTGCAGATGAGTGTCGTGCTCCCAAGCGCTTTTTAGAAGACGTAATGAACTGCGTGCCTACCGAGAGTAGTGTTGTAGTTAATGGAGAAACATTATATTATTTTGATGGTGATAACTCTGCTCAAGGTTTAATGGACGGGACTGTGGATCCAAGGGTAGCCTATCTGTTTTCTAAAGATGTTTTGGGAAGATATGTTGGTGCAGAAACAGGATGGGACGATGGTAGTGACCCTAACAGTTATTTCAATAAAGCTATGAGGGCTTATTATATTAATCATCCTATTATGACCGATATTAATGTAACTGAGATTACTTTTGGAGCTCAAGGTAACGAAATGACCATAAAGCTGAATGATGAGGCTACAGCCGATTTATCAAAGCGGGAAGCCTTTTTATTGAAAGCCTTTAGAAATCAATGTGGACAATATCAGGATATTGGTTGGACAATTGGTACAGATAGAAATATGATCTCAGAATATAATGTACGGCCACAGTATAATTTTGATATTAGGTATCCTACCTTGCACGCAGTAGAGTCAGAATTGTTAAAAGCGGAAGCAATTGTTAGAGGTTTTGGTGGAATTACAGGAAATGCTGCCGACCATTATAAAAACGCAATTGAATTATCATGTGCTTATTGGTATGGCATAAACGCAAACAACGCCTATAATAAGGGTACTACGCCTTCATTCCCTAGTAACATGGCTCAATCAAGAATCGATAGAGACCGTCCTGAGATGGAGTATAACCCAGGCGCCTATGCTGATTTTGCGGCCCAGCAGTTTAATGCAATGTCAGATAAAGATAAGGTGACAGCTATATTTAATCAAATGCAGTTACATTATAATATGTTCAACTTTGAGACACCTTATTCTAATGCACGTCGTTTAATCAAGTATTTAGGAGATAACCCTGGGTCGCCGTATGAAGTTTTTGTTTGGAAGGAAAGATTCCTTTACAACCCAAATATTCAAGCAACAGATCCAGAAGCATGGGCAATTATAAGTCAACATGATGACTATAATTTACCATTATGGTTCACTGGACGTCAAACAAAATGGACTAATGTACTTGAATAAAATATTAACACTTTAATTTTATAGTATGAAAAAATTTATAATATTAATATTAACCATTGTTTTATCTGTTTCTTGTAGCAAGAAAGATGATGCTACAATAATTGGGACAGCTTCTGCAGATAACGGGAATGTTCTGTCTGGTATTACTGTGAAGCTTTATTCAGAAAGTACTACCCTACTTGAAGATACCCAAACAGATAGTCAAGGTAATTTTAAATTTTCTGGTTTAGAATCAGGCAATTATTATATTGGAGCCACAATTACAGTTAATGGAACAGTTTGGGATACTGGTAATAGGCCTAGGATTGTTTACGTTGGTGATGAAATTGTTGAAGAGGTCGCCTTAACATTAACTCAAAAGTAGTGTAGCGATAAACTTATTAATAGTTAAATTGTAAGCTAAGGTGCAGATGATGTATAATTATCGCACCTTAGTTTTTTTAATATCATTTGTTTCTATTTTTGTAAAAAAAGGATTTGTTTTATTAAAATAATTGGTGTTTTATATGAGTGTATCTATTGTTAAAATTTTTTCACCCTTAAAAGAAAGAGTTGGTAGTACAATTCCAATTAAATATCATATTATTTTTTGGATTAGTTACTTTACATTTAATGTAGTAAGATGGGGTAGTTTTTTTAATGATTTTCAATAT
The DNA here is from genome assembly GCF_019931125.1 of Aestuariivivens sp. NBU2969. Classification (NCBI taxonomy): domain Bacteria; kingdom Pseudomonadati; phylum Bacteroidota; class Flavobacteriia; order Flavobacteriales; family Flavobacteriaceae; genus Aestuariivivens; species Aestuariivivens sp. NBU2969. Next base: position 184,460 of record NZ_JAIOUU010000004.1, on the reverse strand, counting down.
TCATTGAAAACCAATCTAATAGAATTTACCATTCATATTATTGTTATATATTTTAATATATACTATTTAATACCTAATTTATTCTTACAGAAAAAGTATTTAAAATATATAAGTTCTATCTTTCTTATTTTAATATTGGTTTACATTGTAAGAACGGCCTTTATATATGTATTAACTGGGGTTGTTTCTCCTGAACTAGGTAGGCCAGTTTCGTTTTTAGACTTAAATCATTTTATTGTGGTTGCTTTAGGGCAGCTTTATGTAATGACCTTTGTTACCGCAATTAAAGTCTTGGTCGATTGGAGTATTGAAAAGAAACGTAATGAAGACCTCTCACAACTGCAATTAAGTACGGAATTAAAGTTTTTGAGAACACAGGTTCAGCCTCATTTTTTCTTCAATACCCTAAATAATTTGTATGCACTTGCCTTAAAAAAGTCTGATAGTATGCCTCGGCTTCTTTTAAAACTATCTGATATGATGGAATACGTGCTATATGAAGTACAAGATTCTAAAGCAAATTTGCTGCAAGAAATCAATCATATTAATAATTACATTGATATTGAAAATTTAAGGTTTAAGAATAGGGTAGAAACAGAAATGCATATTACAGGAGACATAGAAGATGTTAAAGTGCCTCCTTTATTATTTATAACTTTTGTTGAAAACTGTTTTAAGCACGGCTTAAGAAACAACGATAAGATTAAAATAGAAATTAATTTTGAAGTTGTTAATGGAAAATTTTTAGAGTTTAGTATTTCTAATAATTATAACCCAGAAGCCATGAATGAGGAAAAAAAGGGGATAGGAATTTCTAATTCGTTAAGAAGGTTGAAGATTTTGTTTTCCAAAAACTTTGTTTTAAGGACGAATACAGATAATGGTATTTACAGTTTATTTTTAAGGATTCCTGTGGCTTGAAAACTAAAGTGCAAACATTTAAATGTAAATACATACTATAATGTTATGAACATAAATATTTTTTTTCATTGATAATCAAATAAAAATTTTTAAATAGATGAAAATTACATGTGCTATTATTGATGATGAACCATTGGCTATTCAAGTTATTGAAAGTCATTTAAAGGAGTTCAACAATATAGAAATTACTAATACATTCAATGACCCTTTAAAAGCATTTGAAGTACTCCAAATGAATAAACCTGATGTTATTTTCTTGGATATTAATATGCCTCGAATGACGGGTTTTACTTTTTTGCAAAGTTTAAACTATAAGCCATTAATTGTTGTTACTACTGCATATAGGGAATATGCTGTGGAAAGTTTTGAGCTTGATGTAACCGATTACTTAGTTAAGCCCATACCATTTAATCGATTTTTGAAAACAATTAATAAAATATATCAGCTCAAGCAATTAACAAGCAATAGCGAGTCTAATTTGCAACAGGAACCACATATTTTTTTAAAGGTAAATAAAAAGCTGATAAAAGTATATTTATCAGATATTCTCTTTATTGAAAGTTTAAAGGATTATATAAAAGTGATTACAAATTTAGGAGACTATGTTGTGCACAAATCTTTAACCGCTATAACAGATGAACTGCCTTCTTCAAATTTTATAAGGGTTCATCGATCTTTCACGGTTTCTATGAGTCAGGTAAAGGCACTTGACGGTAATACCATAGAAATAGCTGATAAAAAAATACCTATTGGGAGAATGTACTTAAAAGAAGCTAAAGAACGCATTTTTAAAATAAATGAAACAAATGATTAACGGCATGGTATAACAGCTTAAAGAATATGAATTAAAACTCAATTGATGGCAAAAAGAATTGAATCTGTTGATATTTTAAGAGGGTTTGCTATAGCGGCAATGATTCTTGTAAACACACCGGGTAATTGGAGTCATGTTTATGCACCTTTGCTTCATGCTGAATGGCACGGACTTACACCAACAGATTTAATATTTCCCTTTTTTTTATTTATTGTTGGTATTTCCATACACTATGCATATAAAAATAAAGCTAAAGGTATGGCAACATATAAGAAAATAATTATTAGAAGCCTTAAGCTTATTGGTTTGGGATTATTTTTGAATTTATTTTTGCCATACTTTCCTTTTGTCAAAGATTTTGAAACGCTTCGGTTTTTTGGTGTGTTGCAACGTATTGGAATAGTATTTTTAATATCGGCTATTTTATATCTCAATTGCAACTGGAAAGCCTTAATGGGAATTGGGATTACTATTTTATTGGGTTATTGGTTGTTGTTTGGATTTTTACCTTTGCCTAACGGAGAGTTGCCAACTTTTGATAGAGCACCTAATAATTGGGCAAATTATTTAGACTTAAAAGTACTGGGTACACATATGTGGCAACCAGATTATGATCCTGAAGGGATTTTAAGCACACTTCCTGCAATTGTTACTTGTGTTTTAGGAATATTAGTTGGTAAAATTTTAAGTGTGTTTAAAAGCGCTAAAATATTGCTTTTAATGTCTGTTGTATTACTGGTTTTAGGTTATTTACTTAGTTTATGGTTTCCTGTAAATAAATCGATTTGGAGTAGCAGTTTTGTTTTGGTAACAAGTGGTTGGGGAACATTAATACTTAGTGTAATTTATTATGTAACTGATGAAAGGGGTATCAAATTTGGAAGTATATTTAAATATGTTGGCATGAACGCGATTATTATATATTTTCTGTCCAGTTTTATTTCTAAAACATTTTATTTGACAAAAATTGGAGACGAGAATATTCATTCTTTGATTTATAACAATTTTTTTGTTAATGATTTTATTAACGATAAATTATCATCTTTACTTTATGCTTTATGTGTCGTGATATTTTATTTGTTTTTAGCTTATGTATTGTATCGAAAGAAGATAATTATTAAAGTATGATACAAAAAAAGCGGAGTATTTACTCCGCTTTTTGTCATAATATTTTTTAATCAAAGTTTTAGTCGGCTAAAACGATAACTTTATTGTCTTTCATTTCAATGGTTCCAGAATTAATCTTCAATAAAGTGGTGTCTTTGTCACCTTTGGTAAATTTTTCCTGAACCTCTTCATCTAATTCAATAGCACCAAAAATTTTCACAACACCTTCTTTTAGCAAGGAGACAATAGGAGCGTGGTCTTTCAACATTTGGAATTCTCCATTAACCCCCGGTACGGCAACGCTTGTTACTTCTCCGCTAAATAAAGTCGCTTCTGGTGATACAATTTCTAAATACATAATTTTTTCAGTTTGCAGTCTGCAGTTTGCAGTTGCAGCCACTAAGGACTGGAGACTGATTACTGCAAACTAATTTTATGCCTCAGCTAACATTTTTTCTCCAGCTTCAATAGCATCTTCAATGGTTCCTTTTAAGTTGAAGGCTGCTTCTGGTAAGTGATCTAATTCACCATCCATAATCATATTAAAGCCTTTAATAGTGTCTTTAATATCAACCAATACACCTGGGATACCTGTAAACTGCTCAGCTACGTGGAAAGGCTGAGACAAGAAGCGTTGTACACGTCTTGCACGACCTACCGCTAACTTATCGTCTTCAGAAAGCTCTTCCATACCAAGAATCGCAATAATATCCTGCAATTCTTTGTAGCGTTGTAATAACTCTTTTACACGTTGCGCACAATTATAGTGGTCTGCGCCTAAAATATCGGCAGTTAAAATTCTTGAAGTAGAGTCTAACGGGTCTACTGCTGGATAAATACCAAGCTCGGCAATTTTACGAGATAATACCGTAGTTGCATCTAAGTGGGCAAAGGTTGTGGCAGGAGCAGGGTCTGTTAAGTCATCTGCGGGTACATAAACAGCCTGTACAGATGTAATAGATCCTTTTTTAGTGGATGTAATACGCTCTTGCATCGCACCCATCTCTGTTGCTAATGTAGGTTGGTAACCTACCGCAGAAGGCATACGGCCTAATAATGCAGATACCTCAGAACCAGCTTGTGTGAAACGGAAGATATTATCGACAAAGAACAATACGTCTTTTCCTTGTCCGTCACCAGCACCATCACGGAAATACTCAGCAATAGTCAATCCAGATAGGGCCACACGTGCACGAGCTCCTGGAGGCTCGTTCATCTGTCCGAATACAAACGTTGCCTTAGATTCTTTCATTTTAGACTTATCTACTTTAGATAAATCCCATCCGCCTTCTTCCATAGAGTGCATAAAATCTTCACCATAGCGAATAATTCCAGATTCCAACATTTCTCTTAAAAGGTCATTTCCTTCACGAGTTCTTTCACCCACACCAGCAAATACCGATAAACCACCATGACCTTTAGCAATATTGTTAATCAACTCCTGGATCAATACTGTTTTACCTACCCCGGCACCACCAAACAAACCAATTTTACCACCTTTAGCGTAAGGTTCGATAAGGTCGATTACTTTAATACCAGTAAATAAAACTTCGGTAGACGTTGACAAATCTTCAAATTTAGGAGCTGATCTGTGGATTGGTAAACCAGCTTCGCCAGCTTTAGGTAAATCACCTAGACCATCAATAGCATCTCCAATTACATTAAACAAACGTCCATAAACATCATCGCCAATAGGCATTTGAATAGGAGCACCAGTTGCTACAACTTCAGTTCCTCTACTTAAACCATCTGAAGAGTCCATGGCAATAGTACGAACAGTATCTTCACCAATGTGAGACTGTACTTCTAATACCAATACAGAACCATCAGGTCTTTTAATTTCTAATGAATCATAAATTTTTGGAAGCTCTGAACCAGCAGCGAATTCTACATCGATAACCGGACCTACTATCTGTGCAACTTTACCTGTAACTTTAGACATTACTTATCTGTTTAATATTATGCGATTTAATTGTTAGAAAACATGGTTTTGTTTTCGGCTGCAAATATATAGGTTTTAATTTAAAAAGAAAGTGGTTTTTTGAGCTTTTTTACAATAACAAAAACACCTCCAATCTGAAGGTGTTTTAGAATTATATTTTAAATATAAATTATTGCAAAGTATGTGAATAGTTAGTCGGGTAATCACCAATATTAATCATGTTTCCAGATTCGATAAAGTTCGATCCAAATTGAGCATCAATGGATTTCAGAAATTCATTAGCTAATAGTCCATACCCCCTTGCTGTTAAATGAATGCCATCCAATCCAATGGCGCCACCAGTAACTAAGTCCGATGTTAATGTGAAGTTACCAGATGTTAGGCCATCGGTTGAAAGTTTATATAAAAGATCTTTTAAATTTACTAAAGCCAGATTTTCATTTGAAGTAACAATACTTTCAATAGTGTTATTATAAGCATCTGTGGCGTCTTTTATTTCTTGCTGCTCTTCAGGTGTTAGCACCCATTGGTCTGCTAACGGTATGGCTACACCATTTACTGTTTGAGGGTTGCCAGGGATGGCTTCAGTACCAATAAAGGTGCTAGCTGATAATACAATTAAATCTTCAGTAGTAGCTTGTCTGTATTTTGGAAGAGCTGCAAATGCAGGGTTTATAGCTCCCAAATCTGTTAAGTTTTCATCCTCAATTACAACAGCGTTTTGACCAGCTTGAAAAGTTATTGTTCTTTTTAATGCTTCCTCCTCGGTAAATAAACCTAATCCACTTAGAGCTGCTAAGGCTTGTTGAATTCCCCCATTATATAGTGCATAAGCTTGATTAAGTACAGCTGCAGTACCGGCGTCCAATGGAATTGGGTTATGGGGCACTGTTGTGAAGTGAGGCAAATCTTCTATATATGGAACATTTGTTACCACGCCTTTCGCTCCTCCTGATGTAAGCATATTAACTGCTGTAGTAAAAGCAAAATTAAAGGTTTGCGAATCAGTAACAGATTTGGAACTGTCACCTCCCCAAAAAGCATAATCTATAACGTCATTTCCACCCATAAGAGTGAGGGTAAAGAAAGTAGGGTTTTGAGCTATTGCATCACCTATCATGGATGCATTAGGATTTGAAGCCATTCTAACAAAATAAGGATTGGCCGTGACTGGTGAAGAAAGTAATCCGGCTGGATTGCCATAGCCCTCAAAAATCATATGAAAGCTTTTTGCACCAGGTACACCAATATTCTGAAATGGTCCAGAAAGAGTATTAAAGACCTCTGTAGTAGGTGTTGCAGGCAACCTTACAGGACCTACTCCATTAAAAAACAGTCTTGGTCCAAACGATGGGTCAGGAGTACCACCAAAAACGAAGCCTCCAATATTATCATTCATCAGAGGTTGATTGAAAGTGCCCCCGCCTGCTTTAGCAAATTCTTTTGCCAGCATATTGGTAAACGAGTTTTCCTGACCTGCTTTAAATAAAGCACCATCTGTGTATCCTGCAGTAAAAGAAGCTCCAACAGCCACATACTTTGAAAAATCTACGGATCCTGATGATAAAACAGGCAATTCTGGAGAAGTAGTATCAATATTAAAGTCAGCAAGAACGTCTTCAGGGTCATTACAGGCAATAAGCCCAAAAAATAAAGCAATTAGCCAAGTATATTTTGTGTTTATATTATTCTTTTTCATCTTATAAGTTGTTAATTGTCCATGATATATAATACATTGAACCTAAAAAGCCAGTACCATAAGCTGTATAATATTCTTTTCCGGTTAAGTTAGTGCCACCAACCTTAAATATTGATTTTAAGCTAGGCACTGTTAAGTTAATCTGCGCATCTAAGACATGAAATTCGGGTATTACGCCGTCGCCAAAAGTGGCTTCCCAGTAATAATCATCACTAAATCTGTAAGCAACATTAAATCCAAAATTTTTAAATAATTCTGTATTTCCAAATGAAGCCTTAAATTTATGCTCTGGTGTATTGAAATTGGTTACAAAATCTGGATATGTGTCTCTATCAAAATCTAATTTAGCATAGGTGTAGCTACCACTTAAATCAAAATTACCCAACAGTTTGGCAGATAATCCAAGAGACGCTCCATATGAATTTACATCAGCTTCAGAGTTAGTGTAAATACCATAATCTACGTAGTCGTCATTTTTGATAGCTTCAATTGAATTACCATTGTCACCTACAATACCGTATAATGGTGCCACAACTCGATTTTGAGAAATAAAATCTTTGTAGCTATTGTAATAAGCACTAAAGTCTATCGTAAGATTGTTAATTTTTCCTCTATACCCAACCTCAGCAGAGGTTACTTGCTCAGGCTTTATAAGACTTGGATTAGCTATAGCTTCTGGATTATTCAGGATATCAATATTTCCAGTATCTTCATATTCTTGAACTGCGCTTCTAGTGTATGAATTGGTATAAGCTGCATCTCCAGTTTGCGTAATGATGGCTGGTTGCCCAAGATCTTGTTTAGCTGTCTCACTAACATTGTATGGTCTAGAATACCTATCCAAATTGTTAGGGGCCGAACCTATTAAAATATATGAGCTGGTGTCTAAACCTATAAACAAATCTTGTGTGGTAGGGTTTCTGAAACCGGTTTGAACAGAGGTTCTAATATTATGATCTTTATTGATAGTTAAGCCAGCAGATAACCTTGGAGACAAAAAGCCATCAAAAAATTCCGATTTATCATAACGAACTGATCCAGTTAGTTTTAAGTTCAAAGCATCATTTAACTCAATATTTTTTTGAATTTGGGTATAGATTCCAAACTCTGAATATTCAATAGGATTATCAAAATCTGTGTAAATTGTTCCGGAAGAGTTTAACTTGTATTTTCTATAAGAACCTCCTACCTGAATTTCGGCCCAATCGATTAAGTGACTAAAGTTATAATTTGCATCTGAATGGTAATATTTGGATGCGTCCTGAAACTTAGATCCAGTTGCTAAATTAGGGTCATTTATACTCCTATTGAACGCAGCTTGATATTCAGGAGAACCGGGGAGATAACGACCTGATTCAGCTTTTGCCCTTGCAGCGGCATGCGCTTGAGCATCGGTAGCTCCTCCCAATGTTGCTCCAACATATGTGCTTATATAGTCGCCAAACCAATCAGCATCACTTTTCCAAGCCCTGTTAATTTGTACAGCTGTCACTACCATATCATAAGAATCACCAGCTCTGTCAGAAACTACATATCCCCTAAAAAAGAAATTATTATTTTTCAATTCTAGTTTGTGCTGTTGTTGAAAGAACCCATCAATATAATACCTGTTACTACCTTGATAAATGGTGGAGCCTGTACCTACTTTGCCTACATACTGAATTTCAAAATCATTCGCCCATGGGCGGTAATATAACCCCCAATCAGATTTAATACTTTCAGCGTTATGATCGGTTAAATCAGCTTCATCATAACCCGTTCTACTTACATAGACATCTGGAATAAGAGGTCTAAAAGCGGCAGGGGCTTCTGATCTTATATTAGCAGAGGCAAGGTCTCCATAAACATTTACACCGTCATAGTTTATATTGTTTTCTCTAGTTCCTCCATTTGAATTTTTATCTACTTTGCTATTAGCTGCCCAATCGGTCCCTTTTAAGTAGCCAAAGTTAACTTTGACAGCAAATTTGTCATTAAACTTGTGCGCAGCCCTTAAACTATAGTCAAAATATTCATTGTCTCCTGCAGCTTTTTGAGATGTGATGCCTCTTTTAAGAGATGCACTAATACCGTGGTGGTCAAAAGGGTTTTTACTGCGCATAAATAAAATTCCATTAAATGCATTAGCACCATATAATGCTGATGAGGCTCCAGGCAACAATTCAACACTTTGCACATCGGTTTCTACCATACCCACTAGGTTTCCAATTGGAAAGTTTAGGGCAGGTGTAGAGTTATCCATACCATCAACCAGTTGCATAAAGCGGTTATTGGCAAAGGTGGCAAACCCTCTGGTGTTTACCGATCTAAAAGTTAAACTGTTGGTGTTTACATCAACACCTTTTAAGTTTTCAAGACCGCCGTAGAAATCGGTAGAAGCCGTAGTTTTAATATCTTTTATACCTAAGCGTTCTACTGTAACGGGCGATTCAAAAATACGCTCAGGAGTTCGAGAGGCAGAGATTACCACTTCATCTAATGAGGTCCCTTCCTTTAAAATAAAGTTAAGGGTTTGATTGTTTGAAGTCACTTCAATGGTTACTGTTTCAAAGCCAACGCTACTGGCTTGAACTGAGAATGGAGGATTTTGACTGTAGGTTAACGCAAAGTTACCATCAAAATCGGTTACTGTTCCAGTAGAAGTTCCAATAACAAGTATGTTTGCGCCAGGTATAGGTTGACCACTATCATCAACCACTGAACCACTAATTTTAGTTTGTGAAAATGTTATACCACTAAGAAATAACATTAAGATTGGGAGGAGTGTTTTCATTGGACCAATAATTAAAGTATGGATTATATCCAGTTTAAGTGTTAAAAATATGAAAAAATTATGCGTGCATATTAAAAATCGACAAAAATATTGTTAAAAATATATGCTTTTAATAATTTTTCTTTAAGGTTTTAATATCTGAACCTTTAACCAAAACTAGAGTTGTTCATTTTAAATACTATCCGAAAAATTATTTGAAAGATAAATTGGGATACTTTTTGAGGCTGTTTTAGCTGTTTTCATAAGTCATTTTAAAATTATTCCACAGTAACAGATTTTGCTAAATTTCTTGGCTGGTCTACATTTTTGCCTAACAATACAGCAATATGATATGATAAAAGTTGAAGCGGGATAGTTGTAATAAGAGGCGAAAATAGCTCTGAGCTTTCTGGAATTTCAATAATATGATCGGCCAATGCTCTAACTTGTGTATCACCTTTGGTGACTATGGCTATAATTTTACCTTTACGCGATTTAATTTCCTGAATATTACTTACCACTTTTTCATAATGTCCTTTTTTTGTAGCAATGACCACCACGGGCATGTTTTCGTCGATAAGGGCTATTGGACCATGTTTCATTTCGGCAGCAGGATAACCTTCGGCATGGATATACGAAATTTCTTTTAGTTTTAAAGCACCTTCTAATGCTACCGGGAAATTATATCCTCTTCCTAAATACAAACAATTTCTCGAGTTTTTATAAGTGTCTGCAATTATTTGTATATGTGCATCCAATTTAAGTGTTTGTTCAACTTTTTTAGGAATTCTTTCAAGTTCTAAAAGGAGTTCCAGAAATTCTAAATCGGTAATAGAGCCTTTTGTTTTGGCTAAACGAAGGGCTATAAGTGTTAGGACAGTAATTTGAGTAGTAAAGGCTTTAGTAGATGCTACCCCTATTTCTGGGCCAGCATGAGTGTAAGCTCCGGCATGGGTTTCCCTTGCTATTGATGAACCTACCACATTACATACACCAAAAACAAAAGCACCTTGAGACTTGGCTAGTTTAATGGCCGCAAGAGTATCGGCAGTTTCCCCCGACTGAGATATTGCAATAACCACATCACTTGCTGTTATTATAGGGTTTCGATATCTGAATTCTGAAGCATATTCAACCTCAACAGGTATCCTGGCCAAATCCTCAAAAATATATTCAGCAACTAGGCCAGCGTGCCAAGATGTGCCACAAGCGACTATAATTATACGATTGGCATTTAGGATTTTATCAAGATTGTCGTCGATGCCAGACATTTTTATAATTTCTTGATCAATATTTAACCTTCCCCGGTAAGTGTCATTTATGGCTTTAGGTTGCTCATGTATTTCTTTTAGCATAAAATGATCGTATCCTCCTTTTTCAATTTGCTCTAAACTAATTTTAAGCTCCTGAACGTATGGATCGACAAGAGAATCATCTATAATTCTTCTGATTTTTATGTCTTTATGCAGTCGTATAATGGCCATTTCTTCATCTTCGAGGTAAATGGCATTTTTAGTGTATTCTATAAAAGGAGAGGCGTCACTAGCAATAAAATATTCACTTTCTCCAACACCAACGGCCAGCGGGCTCCCTAGGCGTGCGATAACAATTTCATTGGGTTGTGTTTTGTCAAATACAGCTATTGCATAAGCGCCAACAATTTGATTAAGTGCAATTTGGACAGCTTTGCCAAGCTTCACATGTTCTTTTTGTTTAACGTCCTCTATTAGATTGACAAGAACTTCAGTGTCGGTTTGTGATTTAAAAGTGTAGCCTCTAGTACTTAACTCCTGTTTTAATGATTCGTAATTTTCGATGATACCATTGTGGATAATGACTAAATTACCAGAATTGGAAATATGAGGATGAGAATTAGCATCGTTTGGAATGCCATGTGTTGCCCAACGTGTATGACCAAGGCCAATATAGCCTTTTGGGTTAATTTGTTGATTTACTCGATTTTCTAAATCTGCTACTTTTCCTTTGGTTTTTGAGACTTTTAAATTAACGCCATCAAATAATGCGATACCCGCACTATCGTAACCACGGTATTCTAATCGTTTAAGACCTTCAGTTATAATCGGATAGGCTTCCCTATTTCCTAAGTATCCTACAATGCCACACATAAATATTAGATTCTAGTTATTTGAGAAAGCAAATATGCAAAATAAATACCTATATACGCAAAAATAATATCAATATTATCTTTAAGCCGATTTATTATGAATAAAAAACCCCAAGGCATTCCTTGGGGTTTTACTTGGGTATTTGTATGTATACTTAATGTTTAAGAAACCTTATTCTGGTTCGGAAAAATAAATTTCTAACTTTATTTTTTTATCATCAACAGTATTGCTTCCATATAAAACTGTTCCTCTTGAGGTTAGAAGTGTTGCTGCAGGGATATTCGAGACATCGTCTGTGGTATTCAAAATTTTAGCATTACTCGTGTAATTCACATTATTGGATATTGTTAGCCCTAATTTAGTATTGGTAGAATCTTTAAACACTAAGTTTTTTATGTGCTCAGTAATACGAATTTTATAACCAATTATTAGGGGGCTTGTTGATAATGTATCCCTTTTACCAAGATGAACAATTTTTGATGATACAGGGGAAACCGTATTTTCTGAAGGATCAAAACTGTAATCTATTAATGGTATGTTGTTTTTTACATCGTAAACATAAAGCCTGTCATAAGTATGGTCATCACCAACTGTTAAGGCTTGGTCTTCAAGTATAACCAAATGGGCTTCGTTAATTAGTCTTGTAGGATTACCGTCGTCTCTAAATTCATTTCTCAAATCTATTAAGGCATCAGGGACATCCTGATTAGGGTCGTAAGTGTAATCGTTACCAAATAAATCGATAACAGCCATAGAACCAGCGGCACCTTTTAAATAGAGTGTTTGGTCCCCCTCGGAGTTGTTACCATCAGCCAATAGTGCAGGAGCAATACTAAAATCGTTTATTAGCGTGTTAAGTTTTATGCCATTAAAGTTAAAAGCATAAGTAGCCTGTATCCTTGGATCACCATCTGAAATTGGATCTTTTGAATAATAAATGGTAATTGTAGCATTGGATGACCCTAAGTTTAAAAGTGTCATGCTGCCAAGATCTTCTTTAGGCTCTGCTTTAATGTATAAGCCTCTAAAATAGTTTTTAAAATTATTGACGTTGCTAAGTTCACTGCCGTCTTGCTTAGCAAAAATATGATCTTCCCAGAATGTATTATCAGGGTTGTATAAATCAATTCTTAAAGCAGGAGCAGCGTAAGAAAGAGAGGCTTCTTCCCCTTCACCAGTTAATGTAACAATTGGGTTGCTAGATGGGATAAACGCACTGTCTACAGCTATTAGCTGATCCTTATAGGAGTCAAAATTAACTTCACTGTTTTCTGTAACAATAAAATTTTCAGTATTATTTGAAGTGTTCTCGGCAAAAGAAAAATAACTTTGCGTTTCTTGGTTCTGAGTATTTGGATTAAAATCCCTTAAAAAATAATTATTACGATAAATGGATAAAATTATTTTGTCATTACCATATAAAGAATCCTGTTCATTAATAACATATTTAGTATTTCCATCATCGTCAACACCATTCTCTCTACTAAAATAAGGGATGTTTAGTATAACAGAATCTATAACTGGATTGTCGCCAAAATCAGGGTTGTAAAAAGTAGGTGTAATTTGTGAAACAATACTAGCTGTTGTTTGTCCATAAACGGGATCGTTATAAACACCCAATAGATTCGCATTTAGTCCGTTAACCTGAACATTTTTTAATTTTTTATTATAGGCAAGTAATGCTCCAATATTAATCTTATTAGTGTTAAAATTGGCATTATCCTTGCCTAGCACATCACTATCTATGGAGCTAAAGTCTTTGTCGCAAGCAATAAAGGATGTAATAATAAATACAAGAATGAATAAGGGGTTTAGGGCTTTATATGTTTTTTCCATATGATTTTTACGAATTTTTCGGGTCTAGATTACAACTTCAGCATTAAGGAAAGTTGTGTAGGCCTCACCAAACTCATCTTTACTTTTGTGTTCCAGTACAGGTTTTTTCGAATCTTTTAGGTAAGTATCCAAGGTGTTTGGAATGGTTTCAGAACCAACTATCAATGCATCTGAATAGTCTATAGCTACCTTCATTAAGTTATTATAGGTCGGTTCTTCAAGTGGTTTGATTGCATTATCATCAATATTGTCAAATTTAATCTTGTCAAACATGTCTTTGTTTAACGTATCATCAAAACTTTGATTGTATATTGAGGTAACAATTTTGCTTTCATTAAATAAAGGTTCATCTTTATAGTACTCCTTTAAATATAAAGGCAATAAAGAGGCCAGCCACCCATGAACATGAATAACATCTGGAGACCAGTTTAATTTTTTAACGGTTTCTATAACACCTTTGGCAAAGAAAATGGCACGTTCATCATTATCAGAAAACAATTTTCCATCTTCGTCTGTCAATGTGGCCTTTCTTTTAAAATATTCATCGTTATCTATAAAATAAACTTGTATACGCTCTTTAGGAATTGAAGCCACCTTTATAATAAGAGGCATATCCAAATCATTAATTACCAAATTTATTCCAGAAAGTCTAATTACCTCGTGTAACTGATGTCTTCTTTCATTAATATTACCATATCTGGGCATAAAAATGCGAATTTGTCCACCTTGCTGGTTCACCAGCCTTGGGGCTTCAAACGACATTGAAGAAATTTCGGTTTCGGGTAAATAAGGTACTACTTCAGATGATACATACAATATCCTCTTATCTTTCATAAACAGTTCGCTTTTGAAGATTCAAAATAAAAAACACGCAAAAGTACAAAAATTTATGCAGATTGGCTGTAAAATCTTAAGTTTGCACGCGTTAATTTTTTATTAAAAGTGCAGGTTTATCAAGAAAAAAAACAAATTAAGGCTGAAATAGAACAGCTCAAATCCAAACAGATTACTATTGGTTTTGTTCCAACCATGGGCGCGTTGCACCAAGGACATTTGACTTTGGTAAAAGAAGCCTTGGAAAATAATGGCAAAGTTGTGGTAAGTATTTTTGTTAATCCAACACAATTTAATAATACCACCGATTTAGAAAAATATCCAAGAAATTTAGATAGTGATCTTGCATTACTTGAAACTGTAAGCAAGAATGATATTTTGGTATATGCGCCAACGGTAGAAGATATTTATGAGGGTAACGCAGTATCTCAAAGTTTCGATTTTGATGGTTTGGAACAAGAGATGGAAGGTAAATTTAGACCAGGCCATTTTAATGGTGTTGGTACAGTTGTTAAACGATTATTTGAGATTGTAAAACCTGATAACGCCTATTTTGGGAAAAAGGATTTTCAACAATTGGCAATCATAAAAAAAATGGTTGATAAATATCAAATTCCGGTGAATATCGTTGGCTGTAAAATATATCGGGAAACAAATGGTTTGGCAATGAGTTCCCGTAATACTAGGTTAACCAAAGAACAACAGGAAGCAGCGCCTTTTATTTATAAAACTTTAATAACTGCCAAAAGACAATTTGGCACAAAAAGTGCTAATAAAGTGATACAATGGGCTGAGAAACAGTTTGCTAACCATAAGGTGTTTAAGTTGGAGTATTTTATTATAGCAGACGTAGAGACCTTAAAGCCTATAAAAAGAAAATCAAAGAAAAGAACATATAGAGCTTTTATAGCTGTATTTATAGATGATATTAGACTAATAGATAATATCGCACTAAATTAATTATCTTTGCCACATGCAAGTTCAAGTAGTAAAATCTAAGATTCATAGAGTTAAATGTACTGGAGCAGACCTTAATTACATTGGTAGTATTACTATTGATGAGGACTTAATGGATGCTGCCAACATTATACAAGGAGAGAAAGTCCAGATAGTTAATAACGATAATGGGGAACGTCTTGAAACCTATGTTATTCCCGGACCAAGAAAGAGTGGGGAAATCACGCTTAACGGTGCGGCTGCGAGAAAGGTTTCAGTAGGTGACACTTTAATTTTAATAACTTACGCTATTATGGATTTTGAAGTAGCCAAAACGTTTAAGCCTTCTTTGGTTTTTCCTGATGAAGCTACTAACCTGCTAAGATAAATGTTTAGGGACGCTGGGATAATGACCTAACCTAGTACTATAAATATTTTACTTGCAAGGTTTGAAAATCATGAAACATCCATGATTAAATTTTATCACATAGCGGTATGATAATTTGTATATTCTATGTGACCATAAAAAAATAGGTGTTAACACATGAAACTGACCATAAAAAAAATACTTAAGATTATGCTCCCATTATTACTGGGAGTTTTTTTGGTCTGGTATTCTCTAAATGACGTTCCGTTATCTAAAATATTGGAATATTGGAAAGCTTCCGGTAAAAACTGGATTTTGTTGGGGGTGTTTCTCGGTCTATTAAGTCATTTGTCGCGAGCGTATCGGTGGCGTTTTCAATTGGAACCTATGGGATACCAAGTTAGACTAGGCAATAGTATTATGGCAGTATTTGCCACCTATTTAATTAATTATACTATTCCTAGGGCTGGAGAAGTGGCTAGGGCCTCTATTTTAACCAACTATGAAGACGTACCTTTTGAAAAAGGTTTTGGTACCATTGTGGCCGAACGTATAGCGGATTTGTTGGTAATGCTTGGAATTATCATCATAACACTGTTTTTGCAATTCGACTTTATTTATGCTTTCCTAATGGAAAGGTTTAATCCCGAAAAAATTATAATGGCTTTAGGATTAATAATAATTGTTCTTTTGTTTTTCACATTATATGTAAGAAAAAGTGATTCTAAAATTGCAGTAAAAATCAAGCATTTTACAAGTGGTTTAGTTGAAGGAGCACTAAGCATTTTTAAAATGAAAAAAAAGTGGGCATTCATTTTCCATACCTTATTTATATGGGGGATGTATGTGCTTATGTTTTATGTTACCTCATTTGCAGTTCCAGAATTGCATGGTGTGCCTTTTGGAGCCATTTTAATAGGGTTTATATCAGCTAGTTTTAGTATTGCAGCTACTAATGGCGGTATAGGATTATATCCTTTAGCGGTCTATGGAGCCTTTTCGATCTTCGGAATTGATAAAGACCCCAGTTACGCATTTGGTTGGATTATGTGGGCATCACAAACTTTTATGATTATTTTATTGGGAGGGGTGTCCTTAATTTATCTTCCTGTTTTTAATAGAAAACAGTCTTAAGTAAAACCAAGACTTCTTTTTTTAAACTAGTCTTAATTTCTTACCTTGCTCCTATAATCTCAAATCATGTATAAGGATGAATCGATCTATCTTTTATGTTTTAATATTTTTTTTTGTATTTAGTACTGCACATGCCCAAGTCACTTACGAAACCATAGAATCTTCAAGGTTGGGGGAATCCCGTCAGCTTAAAATACAGTTGCCTCGAGGCTATAAGAATAATGAGGATAAAGCCTATCCCATTTTTATTGTTTTGGATGGGGATTATTTGTTTGAAGCGGTTGCGGGAAATGTTGATTATTATTCCTATTGGGAAGACATGCCCGAAGCTATAGTTGTTGGGGTAAACCAGTTGGATAAACGTTATGACGATTGCATGTACTCTGAACAAAACTCACTGCCCATTGAAACTGGGGCTGCGTTTTTCGAATTTATTGGTATGGAGCTCTTGCCTTATATTGAAAACAAATACCGAACGGTTAATTTTAGGACAGTTGTTGGACATGGTGAAACCGCCAATTTTATTAATTATTACCTGTTGAAACCACAACCTTTGTTTCAGGCCTATGTGGTGGTTAGTCCAGAGTTGGCGCCAAATATGTTAGATTATGTGCCCGAGCGCTTGGCTGAACTTGAATCTAAAACCTTTTATTATTTGGCTAACACCAAAAACGACTCCAAATCCATCAAGGACATGACCCAGGCATTGGATGCCAGTATAAAGACCATAGAAAGTAAAAATGTATTCTATAGGTTTGATAGTTTTGAAAATCCCTCACACTATTCGGTGCCAGCGCACGCGATTCCACGAGCGTTGGAAAGCATCTTTTTTGTGTACCAACCCATTTCCAAAAAAGAATACCAAGACACCATACTTAAGTTAGACGAATCGCCAGTAGCCTATCTCCAAGAGAAATATCAAACCATTAGCGATTTGTTTGCCATAGACAAACAAATATTAATTAATGATTTTAAGGCCATAGCAGCCGCTATTGAGAAGAATGAACAGTTTGAGTATTACGAAGAATTGGGTAAAATAGCACGAAAACACTACCCAGAAACCATGTTGGGCAATTACTATTTGGCTCGGTTTTATGAAGAAACAGGGGAGCCCAAAAAAGCGATGCGTACCTATCAGTCAGCTTACATCTTAGAGGAAATAGCAGGGATAACAAAAGATTTGGTGTTGGAGAAGTCTGATGCTATTAAAGCAGATTTTGGGTATTGATTTTGGGTTATTGGGCTAATAGTTAATAGTAGTTGGCAAATGTTTGAAACATATCTATAGTTAATGAGTAACGAGGCTTTAAAAGAAAAGTTAGAAGAATTCATAAAATTATTTGAATCTGAAAGTGACGAAGTAAAAAGGCAGGTAAATTTTAATTCAACATTGAATATTGGAAATCAGCTATTAAAATTTCATCATAATAGAGAATCAGAAAAATATAAAGCTTTGATTGGCGAATATATTGACGAATTAAAAACGACTGATTTGCCAACAGGAAAAATAACCCAACTAGAATTATATAATAAATATATTCTTAAGGCAGGACGTTATTTAATCTATGAAAGGGATTTTAGACATAAAGGATCCAACAAAATAAAATATATAGTATTTGGAATTGTTCTAGACTTTTTGATTTATTATTTTTTCAAATCAAAACTTTCATTCTATTTACCAATTTTCACTTTGATTTTTGCTTTTCTTGGAAATACAAGAACAAAAAAAATGATAGCTAACAAAAAAGTTTTTGGACGAGGATATTAAAAAAATTTAGAGTAATGTATGCGATTATGATAAATTTGATATTATTCATATAAATAAGAGCAAACTCCTAATAACTCAATAACAAATAACTACCCATGGCCAAAATAAAAACCGTTTTTTTCTGTCAGAGTTGTGGCACGCAATATGCCAAATGGCAAGGCCAGTGCAATGCCTGTAAGGAATGGAATACCATTGTTGAGGAACTTATCCAAAAACCAGAAAAAAGCGATTGGAAATCACCAACATCTAACACTAAACGAGTGGCAGTCCCTTTGAGAATTAATGATATTGATACTTCAAAAGAACCTCGATTGGATACCTTCGATGCGGAGTTTAATCGCGTGTTGGGCGGCGGTATTGTGCCAGGGTCATTAACCTTATTGGGAGGTGAACCAGGTATTGGTAAAAGCACCTTACTGCTTCAAATTGCTTTAAAACTGCCCTATAAAACCCTTTATGTTTCGGGAGAGGAAAGTCAGAAACAAATAAAAATGCGGGCAGAGCGTATCCATTCAAGTAATACCAATTGCTACATTTTAACCGAAACAAAAACACAACATATTTTTAGGCAAATAGAGGAGTTAGAACCCGATATTGTGGTTATCGATTCCATTCAAACCTTGCATAGCGACTATATAGAATCCTCTTCGGGAAGCATTTCACAAATTAAGGAGTGTACCACTGAGCTCATAAAATTTGCAAAGGAAACGGCAACACCAGTGTTGTTAATTGGTCATATTACTAAAGATGGGAATATAGCGGGACCTAAAATTTTGGAGCATATGGTCGATACCGTCTTGCAATTTGAAGGCGATCGTAACCATGTGTTCCGTATTTTAAGGGCTCATAAAAATCGATTTGGCTCAACAAACGAATTGGGCATTTACGAAATGCAGGGATCTGGATTACGGGAGGTATCCAATCCGTCAGAGCTTTTAATTTCCCAAAAAGATGAAGAGTTGTCGGGAAATGCCATTGCGGGAACCTTGGAAGGCATGCGTCCACTTATGATAGAAGTTCAGGCCTTGGTAAGTACTGCAGTTTATGGCACGCCACAACGTTCGGCAACCGGCTTTAATGCCAAGCGCTTGAATATGCTTCTGGCTGTTTTAGAAAAACGGGCAGGCTTTCGTTTGGGAGCAAAAGATGTGTTTTTAAACATAACAGGAGGTATTACCGTAGATGATCCTGCTATAGATTTAGCTGTTGTTGCAGCGATATTATCATCTAATGAAGACGAGCCGCTTCAAAAGGATATTTGCTTTGCAGCCGAGGTAGGCTTATCAGGAGAAATTCGCCCGGTGCAACGTGTGGAACAACGTATCCTTGAAGCTGAAAAATTAGGCTTTTCAACCATTTTTGTATCCAAATACAATAAAATTTCCCTGAAAAACACGAAAATCAAATTCCAATTGGTTTCCAAAATTGAGGATTTGGTGGATTTTATTGTTTAATACCGTAAAGTTGTCAACCTAAACGGTCGCTAAGGATCTCGAAGCGTGTTTCAGGGTCTTAACACTGCTTTAATATGGATGCTGAAACAAGTTCAGCATGACAATGGATATAAAGTGGTTTTCCATACGGTCTATTTTATCAAAAATCCTTATTTTCGCGCATCGAAAAGAAATATGATATAATGAGCGCTAAATTTCCTGAATATAAAGGACTTGACCTTCCAAAAGTGGCCGAAGAGATTCTAAGCTATTGGCAGGATAATAACATATTTGAGAAAAGTATAACCTCACGTGAAGGACAGGAGTCGTACGTTTTTTTTGAAGGCCCACCATCTGCAAATGGATTGCCAGGGATTCACCACGTTATGGCGCGTGCTATTAAAGATATTTTTTGTCGTTATAAAACCCAAAAAGGCTTTCAGGTAAAACGTAAAGCAGGCTGGGATACACATGGGTTACCTATTGAACTTGGTGTTGAGAAAGAATTGGGTATTACCAAAGAGGATATAGGAAAAACCATTTCGGTTGAGGATTATAATGCCGCTTGTCGTAAAGCTGTGATGCGTTACACCGATATTTGGAATGATCTTACCCAAAAAATGGGCTATTGGGTTGATATGGACGATCCGTACATTACTTACGAGCCTAAGTACATGGAAAGTGTTTGGTGGTTGTTAAAGCAGATTTACAACAAAAAACTTTTGTACAAAGGCTACACCATTCAGCCCTATTCACCAAAGGCAGGAACGGGGTTAAGCTCGCATGAGTTGAATCAGCCCGGAACCTATCAGGACGTGACCGATACCACAGTGGTGGCCCAATTTAAAGCCATTTCGGACACTTTACCTAGTTTTTTACAAAATGAAGGTGATATCCATTTTTTAGCTTGGACGACTACACCTTGGACCTTACCAAGTAATACGGCATTGACTATTGGACCTAAAATTGATTATGTACTGGTTAAGACCTTCAATCAATATACTTTTGAACCAATAAATGTGATACTTGCCAAGAAATTGGTGAATTACCAATTTTCAGGAAAGTTTAATCAGGTAGAAGATGCATCTGAATTGTTAGGGTATAATTCAAACGATAAAAAAATCCCGTTTTATGTCTTAAAAGAGTTTCTTGGAAAGGACTTGGTAGGCATCAAATACGAACAGTTATTGCCTTATGCACTGCCTAACGATAATCCTGAACATGCATTTCGGGTGATTTCTGGAGATTTCGTAACTACCGAAGATGGTACAGGAATTGTACACACTGCACCTACCTTTGGTGCCGACGATGCCTTGGTAGCCAAGCAAGCCGTGCCAGAAGTGCCGGCTATGTTGGTAAAAGATGAGAATGGTAATTTAGTGCCATTGGTGGATTTACAAGGTAAGTTTAGACCAGAAATGGGAGAGTTTGCTGGTAAGTATGTGAAGAATGAATATTACAATGACGGTGAAGCACCAGAACGTTCGGTTGATGTTGAGCTTGCCATCAAACTAAAAGAAGAAAACAAAGCCTTTAAGGTTGAGAAATACAAACACAGCTATCCGAACTGTTGGCGAACCGATAAACCAATCTTATACTATCCTCTAGATTCATGGTTTATTAAAGTCACAGATGTAAGGGATCGTATGTTTGAACTTAATGAAACCATCAACTGGAAGCCAAAAGCGACAGGAACAGGACGATTTGGTAACTGGTTAGCCAATGCCAATGATTGGAACTTGTCACGCTCAAGATATTGGGGTATTCCATTACCTATTTGGAGAACCGAAGATGGTAAAGAAGTCAAATGTATTGGTTCTGTAGAAGAGTTAAAGGCTGAAATGGCAAAAGCTGTGGAAGCAGGTGTTTTAGATAAGGACATTTTTGGAGATTTTGAAGCTGGTAACATGTCTGATGAGAACTACGCTAAAATAGATTTACATAAAAACATAGTCGATCAAATTGTTCTTGTGTCCGATAGCGGCCAGCCTATGAAAAGGGAAAGTGACTTGATAGATGTTTGGTTCGATTCTGGCTCTATGCCCTATGCTCAATGGCACTATCCGTTCGAAAACAAAGAACTGATTGATAAAGGAACTACTTATCCGGCCAACTTCATTGCTGAAGGCGTCGATCAAACCCGTGGGTGGTTCTATACACTTCATGCCATTGGTACTATGGTGTTCGACTCCGTGGCCTATAAAAATGTAGTGTCCAACGGATTGGTATTGGATAAAAACGGACAAAAAATGTCCAAGCGTTTGGGTAATGCCGTCGATCCGTTTGAAACATTGGGTAATTATGGGGCAGATGCTACGCGCTGGTACATGATTTCAAACGCCAATCCGTGGGATAATCTTAAGTTTGACATCGAAGGTGTAGAGGAAGTTAAGCGTAAGTTCTTCGGAACCCTTTACAATACCTATTCGTTTTTCTCTTTGTATACCAATTTGGATGGTTTCAATTACAGTGAAGCCGATATTGCTATAGAAGAACGCCCTGAATTAGATCGTTGGATCCTTTCAGAATTACATACCCTAGTTAAAAAAGTGGATGCTTTTTATGCCGATTATGAACCAACTAAGGCAGCACGGGCTATTTCAGATTTTACACAAGATTACTTAAGTAACTGGTATGTACGTTTAAGTAGAAGACGTTTTTGGAAAGGCGATTACCAACAAGATAAAATTTCGGCTTATCAAACGCTTTATACCTGTATGGTTACCATAGCGAAACTAGGTGCGCCAATAGCACCATTCTTCATGGATAGGCTATACCTAGATTTAAACGCCGTAACCAAAAAGGAACCGTTTGAAAGTGTACATTTGGCGCATTTCCCAACTTACAATGCTACTTATGTAGATAAGCCTTTGGAACGTAAAATGGAAAGCGCCCAAACAATATCTTCGTTGGTATTGTCGTTAAGGGCTAAAGAAAAGATTAAGGTACGCCAACCGCTTCAAAAAATTATGATTCCTATTGATAGCAAACAGCAAAAGGAAGAAATTGCAGCGGTTTCAAACTTAATAAAGCATGAAGTGAATGTTAAGGAAATTGAACTCCTTGAAGATGCTTCAGATATTTTGGTGAAACAAATAAAGCCAAACTTTAAAGTGCTTGGCCCACGATTTGGAAAGGATATGAAGGCCATTGCCAATGCCGTAATTAACTTTACTGCAGAAGATATTAACAAAATAGAACAAAATGGCAAGTTAGATGTTGCCATTAATGGAAAAAATATTACATTAGAACGCACAGATGTAGAAATTACATCGCAAGATATTGAAGGTTGGTTAGTGGCGAACGAAGGTTCTTTAACGGTAGCTTTAGATGTGACCATTACAGACGAATTGCGTAAAGAAGGCATTGCGAGGGAATTGGTTAATCGTATTCAAAACTTACGAAAAGATTCAGGTTTTGAAGTAACCGATAGAATTGATGTGATGCTTCAAAAAGACGAGCAAATTGTTAATGCAGTTGAAACTAACATCGATTATATTAAAACAGAAACATTAACTGAAGAATTAGAAATTAGAGATACTATAAATGAAGGTATTGAAGTTGCTTTTGATGATGTAAATACCAAATTATTTATTCAAAAACATTAGAAATTATGTCAGAAAGTGTAAGATATTCAGATAAAGATTTAGCCGAGTTCAAAGCGTTAATCCAAGATAAAATTAAAAAGGCGCAGCACGATCTTGAACTTATTAAAAGTGCTTATATGAACGATCATAACAATGGTACAGACGATACGTCGCCTACATTTAAAGCTTTTGATGAAGGTAGCGAAGTAATGAGTAAGGAGTCGAATTCACAATTAGCCATTCGTCAGGAAAAATTTATTCGCGATTTAAAAAATGCTTTGATTAGAATAGAGAATAAAACCTATGGTGTGTGTCGTGTTACTGGAAAGCTTATTAATAAGGAGCGTTTAAAATTAGTGCCGCATGCCACCTTAAGCATTGAAGCAAAAAACATGCAATAGTTTATTTAAAATGATATATTTTCTCTGTAAAAACTTAAATTTACAGGGTAATCACTTTTTAGCACATGATTTTTTTAATTTGAAAAATGACGTATAATAAACTAAAAAAATCATGTACTTTTGAAACGTCTCTTTGTTGAGACGTTTTTTATTTAAGTAATAGCTAATGTCACCTCAAGTACTTCGTCTGCGCTCAGTACAGGCTCCGTCTAAAGGTCTTTAGAAAATCTTATGTCACTAAAAAAATCTATCATAATCATTATCCTTATTTTATTGGTCGACCAAATCAGTAAAATATATGTAAAGACCCATTTTATACTAGGGGAAGATGTGCCTGTTTTTAACTGGTTTAAAATTTATTTTATAGAAAATGACGGTATGGCATGGGGAACAAAAATTAGTGATTTTGTTTCTTTTATTTCAGATAGAACAGCAAAAATTGTATTGTCACTATTTCGTGTTGTGGCCATATTTGGTATTGGGTATTGGTTATGCAGTGCCATAAAAAAGCAAAGTCCTAAAGTGCTTATACTGGCCATCGCTTTTATTTTTGCTGGAGCCTTAGGTAATATTATAGATTCTGTTTTTTATGGGGTCTTCTTTAGTGATAGTCATGGTCAAGTAGCTAGCTTTTTTCCGCAAACAGGTGGTTACGATACCCTATTTCATGGTAAGGTTGTAGATATGCTCTATTTCCCATTGTATAAAGGTTATTTGCCAGAATGGTTACCATTTTATGGAGGACAATTTTTTACCTTTTTTGAGCCTGTCTTTAATATTGCCGATGTAGCTATTAGCACAGGCTTTGTTATGCTTATTGTGTTCAATAAAAAGGCGTTTTCAAAAAAGTAACCCAAATCTTTATTTAGTAAGTATTTTTTTACCTCATTTATGTTTGTTAATTTTAATTTTCAATAAGATGTGTATAAAAATTATTAGTTAATGAAAATTAAAATTTCTTTCCTGATATTCATAGTATTTGTCAATTTTTGCTTTTCACAAAACACTTTTGATATTATTTTTCCAAAAACCGATGTTGAGCGCAATCAAAAGTGCCAACGTTGTGTCCAAATGTTTCAACAAAAGCCTAAGGAAGTTTATTTTTCAATTGAACGTGAGCGGAACAACCTCTATTTTAAAATAACAGATAAGAACTGGTTTCTTAACTTTTTTAAAAATCCAACAGATGGCATGGCGATTGATGTTATTGATAAAAACCGGTATGATTGTGCGAACGATACTATTGTAAATGAGCAAATAAGGGCATGCTGCTTAAGCCTATTTATGCACAAAGGCTTAAAAGTGGATTGAAGGAAGACGGTGATGCTTATTTTAGGGTTTTTGTTGGTAAGCTGCCGGATACCTATTTAAAAAGGGAATTAGAATACAACATTCTTTTCCTTAATAATAAAACCTTTTGCCGCTACCAAACCATTTACAATTTGGAATCTTATCCTTGGGAGTTGTTGGATATGGGCATGTATCTCGATTCTTTAACTTTTAGTACAAAAAAGATAACCACCGTTAAGGAAGGCTATGTTTTAAAGCAAAAAACTTTGGTGTTTACAATCCCATTTAAAAAAAATAAGGCCGATTATTCACCTGAAGATATTAAACCTTTGTATGATTCTTTAAGGTTAACTGATTTTAATATCAAAACCATAACCATCCGCGCCTATGCTTCGGTGGAGGGAACTTTGGAGCGAAACAAAGAGCTGCAAACCAAACGAGCTGCCAGTATAGCTAAAGCGCTTCAATCATTTCAAGAGCCTACAGTAGTGACAAATATTCAGGCAAGTGAAAACTGGGTGGAATTTTTAAATGATATTTCAGAATCCAAGTATTCTTACATAAAAAAATTGAATAAGGCTGAAGTCAAAAACCGTTTAGCCAGTGGTCTTTCAGAAGAATTAGAACCCTATTTGAAAAACCATCGAAAAGCGGTTATAAAATTAGAATTAGAACGGAAAGATAATTATAAGGATATCTCTGAAGAAGCATTGATTCTGCGATTCAATAAAGCTTTAAATGAAGATGAATTGGAACAAGCTACAGAAATTCAAAATGCCATTTTTGAAAGAATTAAACGCAATAATATTTCGCCAGATTTATTACATAAAATGAATATTCCAAAACAAGAGCGCTTTGTTAAGATATTCAATAAAAATTCGGCATTTCGTTTTATGAGGGATATCCGTGAGGGCCTCATTGTTCATAATGAATTGAAGGAATTGGAAAAATTGGCGCCTAAAGACCCCAAACTAAAATATAATATCGTGGCTACAACCTTTCCCATTTGGCGTTACAATTGGATGAAAATTAATGAATTGGATTTTGAAAAGCAGATAAAGAATCTAAGAAATTATGGTATCCATGCATCTTTGATAGATAGAATGCTTGTAAATTTCCACATTGTGAAAGCTGAAAAATATATGCAGAAAAGAAATTATGGAGCTAAAGATAAATCGATTGATTTCATAAAAGCACATTACAACAATTTCACGTTATCAGATTTTGATTATCTCAGTCTAGCTCAATTTTTAACCTATTATTCAAAATCGGAAGATGCAGTAGGTTTACTTAGTGCTAAAGCACGTAGTATTGATATTAATGTGGATTTGCTCTTTTATTATTTAAACCTCACATTGGTCGACAAAGCATTAACCAAAGACGAAGATTACAGAACAATTATGCTGAATGCTATCAACATGAACAAGGAAAGATATTGTAAATTGTTTAACAATAAAGAAAAAGGGGGCGTAACATTTCAATTATTGGAAAATGAATACTTAAGGAAGACCTATTGTGAAAACTGTAATGACTAAAACCTATAAACGCGCTCTGGCGTCACACAATAATCCAGCTTAATATCGCCCTCATAAACCCCTTCAATGCGGTCTTCAGCTTTAAAAAAGGAAAGGCCTAC
Source organism: Aestuariivivens sp. NBU2969 (assembly GCF_019931125.1). Taxonomy (NCBI): domain Bacteria; kingdom Pseudomonadati; phylum Bacteroidota; class Flavobacteriia; order Flavobacteriales; family Flavobacteriaceae; genus Aestuariivivens; species Aestuariivivens sp. NBU2969. The sequence goes on along the minus strand of NZ_JAIOUU010000004.1, from coordinate 157,877 downwards.
TTTTAAGGTGTTTGGTTTACAGTTAATTAAAAAATTATCATAAAACCCTTTTCCGTAACCAACTCGATGGCCATTCTTATCGAAAGCTAAAAGCGGGACAAAAACAACATCTATTTTTTTGTTGTCAATTTCAATCCCATCAATAGGTTCAGGAATACCCCATGAATTTTTACTAAGTACAGTATTATCGGTTAGCAAATAATTAGTAAGTGTATTGGTTTTAAAATTACTTTTAGAAACTACAATATTTTTATCTTTTCCTGAGAGGATATTTAAAATATAATCAGTATTGATTTCCTTGTGCTCTATAATTGAAAGAAAAATATGGTAAAAAGAATAGTCCCAAATAGGTAGTTTTAAAAGTTGGTTCGCGATGGCTAAACTAAAATCTTCTATGTCGTTTGGAGTTAAATTATGGCGAAAGGTTTTATATTTTTTTCTTAACTCAGCTTTAGTCATGTATTATCGTTTTAGTTTGGTGGTAATATGAAAAAGGGCATCACCTTGGTAAACTATAGGAGATTCGTTAATGTTAATTATATAACCAGAATTTAAAGCCCTAACAAAAAAATTAAACTTACCGTAGGGGTCAGTTATATTACCAATAATATCTTCCTTTTTAACTTTTGAACCAATTGCAACAGAGGTCTTAAACATGCCTGAATATTTCGCGCGTTGCCACTTACTCTCGGTTATAAAAATACAGTCCTTTTTAGGTTTTGTAGATTTAAAAACTGTTTTCAGCATACCTAAATGTTTTAAAATACGTTTTGAACCGTTTATCCCAGAATTAGTAATTGTCTCATCAATATGAAACGATTTGCCGCCTTCGAAAAGTAACATAGGTTTGCCCAATTTGTTGCATGTTGCTCTAAAGGATTTTGATAAATTTTTGGAGTATAGGACAAAAGGTGCGCCAAAAATTTTAGCTAATATTTCAAGGTCTTTTTTGTCTTTAGAACATCTTAGCTGAGGGGCATTGAACCTTCCCGAGCCACCCGTATGGAAATCAATAATTAAATCGGCATGGGGGACAACTTCATTAATTAGTTTAAAAGCCACTCTGCTGGCCAAAGATCCATTTGGACTACCTGGAAAAACCCGATTTAGGTCACGGCCATCGGGAAATTCTCGCTTTAAATTAATGAATCCAAAAATATTAATGATGGGCATACATATGATAGTGCCAATTTTAGGGTTGTTAATGCCTTTAGCAATAAGTTGACGTATAATTTCAACCCCATTAACTTCGTCGCCATGAATACCAGCTGTAAACAATACAGTAGGACCAGGTTTCTTGGAGCGCTCAATAATAACAGGGACGTTTACAGGTGATGAGGTGTGTAGGTTGGCAACACTAAAATTCACTTCTTTACTTTCACCGGGCTTTATCCTTTCGTTAAGTATAAAAAGTAGATTACTTTCTGTGCTCATAACATTAACGTCTATTTCTTTCTAAATAAGTTATAATGCTTTTGGCTATGTTTCTTCCTGTGGCACCTTCAATACCTTCTAAACCAGGGGTAGAATTCACTTCCAATAATAAAGGACCTCTACTGGACTGTAACATATCTACACCACAGATGGGGAGTTTTAAAGCACGAGCGGCATTCATGGCAACGCGTAATTCGGCTTCACTGAGTTTAACAACTTTAGCCGTACCACCACGATGAAGATTGGAACGAAACTCACCTTCTTTCCCTTGACGTTTCATAGCGCCAACTACATGGCCATCTACAACAAGAGCCCTTAAGTCAGCACCTTTTGCCTCGGCAATATATTCTTGGACTAAAGCTCTGGCCTGTAAACCATTAAATGCTTCTAAAACTGATTCGGCCGCATTTTTAGTTTCTGCTAAAACAACACCCAAACCCTGCGTGCCTTCCAACAATTTAATGATTACTGGCGTGCCACCAACATGTGAAAGTACTTGTTCTATATCCCGCGAATAATTGGTAAATACCGTTTTAGGCATTCCAATACCTGCTTTTGAAAGCCTTTGGAAACTACGCAGTTTATCTCTAGACCTAATTATAGCATCTGAAGTAACCGAAGTAAAAACGTTCATCATTTCAAACTGTCTTACCACTGCGCAACCGAAGAACGTTACCGATGCACCAATACGGGGTATTATAGCATCAACATAGTCTAAATAACGATCTTTATAATAGATGGTAGGTTTTTCCTTTTCAATAATGATGTCGCATTTTAAGGGATCGATAACCTCGACTAAATGGCCTCTGTTTTCACCTTCTTCAACCAAACGCTCGGTAGAATAAAGATTAGGGTTTCTAGATAGAATGACTATGTTCATACTAATGTGTTAAGTAAGACACGTTTTCCAAATCAACATCAACTAAAAATTTCCGTCTTAAAAATTGCCTGCCAATCAATACGGGAAACTTCATATCGTCTCTTGTGCTTAAAGTTAAGTTAATCTTGTACGTTTTTCCAAAAAATATGGCTTCTGATTTCACTTTATAGCGATTTTCCTTATAACCATTGCTACTTTTTACATTGGTATGTGAAAATGTATCAAAAACAATTTCGGTTTTGCCAAAATTTTGATGAACCTCACTATTAAAAATACATCTTAATGTACGGTCTTCTTCTATGATTTCAGAACAATGAATAGCAGAAGTATAAGCTCCTGTATCTATTTTTACATCTATGTCGTATAATCCCAGTTTTGGGAAGTCAATCTTATCAACCCGCCCAATAATTTTTTTGCTCATTAGCGTATTTAAAAAGTGGCGCAAGGTAGCAAATTAGTTTATTCAAAATACATTAGATTTTAAATATTATTTACCTTTGAGTCAATGGACATTCCTGCGTTAGACATTCAATTAAAAACTCTGCCAAACCAACCTGGCGTTTATCAATATTTTGATAAGGAAGGTGCCATCATTTATGTTGGAAAAGCTAAAAATTTAAAAAAGCGGGTAAGTTCTTATTTTACCAAAACCCATGATAACGGTAAAACTAGTGTGTTAGTAAAGAAAATAGCCTATATAAAGCATATTGTAGTCGAAACGGAAACCGATGCGTTGTTACTGGAAAACAATTTGATAAAGAAACATAAACCACGCTATAATGTAATGCTTAAGGACGATAAGTCCTATCCGTGGATTTGCATAAAGAATGAACGCTTTCCCAGAGTATTTTCTACAAGACGTATCTTTAAAGGTGGTGGTGAATATTTTGGTCCTTACACTAGTGTGAAAACGGTACACACTCTTTTGGATTTAATAAAAGGCCTGTATAGCTTACGAACATGTAATTATCAATTATCTGAAGAAAAAATTAATGCCGGTAAATTTAAGGTTTGCTTGGAATATCACTTAGGGAATTGCAAAGGGGCTTGTGAAGGTTTGGAGACCGAATTGGAATACAACAAGAACATCAAGGCCATTAAGCAGATTTTAAAAGGAAATTTTAAGGATTCTTTACAGCAATTTAAAAATCAGATGCAAGATTTTGCAGGGGCTATGCTGTTTGAAGAAGCGCAAAAAATAAAGGAAAAAATAGTGGTCTTAGAGAATTACCAAGCTAAATCAACTATAGTAAACCCAAAAATTAGTAATGTAGACGTATTTTCTATAGTTAGTGACGAAAGCTATGGTTACATTAACTTTTTACAGTTGTCCTACGGTTCCATAATTAGGTCGCATACATTAGAATTAAAAAAGAGGTTGGACGAAACCGATGAAGCATTGTTGGAATTGGGCATCACAGAAATACGGCAGCGATTTCATTCCAAGTCTAAAGAGATTTATGTGCCTTTTAAAGTCGACTTAGGAGAGGCTATTAAAGTTACGGTCCCAAAGCTGGGAGACAAAAAGCACATTTTAGATTTATCACTTCGTAATGCCAAATACTTTAGGATGGAACGGTTCAAACAAATGAAAATTGTTGACCCCGATAGACATGCTAACCGTATAATGGTACAAATGAAAGCCGATTTAAGACTTACAGAAGAACCACGGCATATAGAGTGTTTTGATAACAGTAACATACAGGGGACAAACCCCGTTGCTGCTTGTGTGGTGTTTAAAAATGGAAAACCCAGTAAAAAGGATTATCGTCATTTTAATATAAAAACCGTTGAAGGACCAGATGATTTTGCCTCGATGGAGGAAGTAGTATTCCGACGTTATAAACGTTTGTTAGATGAAGAACAACCCTTACCGCAACTTATAATTATTGATGGAGGCAAGGGGCAATTGTCATCTGCATTAAAAAGTTTGGATGCACTCAACTTAAGAGGAAAGATTGCTATTGTTGGTATTGCCAAACGTTTGGAAGAATTATTTTATCCAAATGATCCAATTCCCTTATATTTAGATAAAAAAAGCGAAACCCTAAAAATAATCCAGCAGTTGCGAAACGAGGCCCACCGGTTTAGTATTGAGCACCATCGTAACAAACGCAGTAAAAATGCGTTAAACACAGAGTTGGAAACCATAAATGGCGTCGGTGAAAAAACAGTTGTAGAGCTATTAAAGCATTTTAAATCGGCAAAACGTGTGGCCAATGCCAAATTGGATGAACTAGAAGATGTGATCGGAAAATTCAAGGCAGAAAAAGTGTATAATTATTATCATAGGAATTAAATTAATGATTTGTCATTTAGAATCGTTAAGTTTATCTTAAGGGTGTTGATGTGCTAAGATGTAAACTGGAGATAGAAATCAAAAAGACTAATTTGAAACAAAAAACCATCATATTAATTCTTTTCCTTTTGGTTCTTTTTTTTGCAAAAGCGCAACATAAAGAAATTGAACAGTCCGAGACTAAAATTGGTTTGGTGTTAAGTGGTGGTGGGGCTAAAGGGCTTGCACATATTGGAGCCCTAAAGGTAATGGATAGTCTTGGGGTTAAGATAGATTATATAGCAGGTACCAGTATGGGAGCCATTATAGGAGCTCTTTATGCATCAGGGTATTCGGGAAAGGAATTGGATTCTGTTTTTAGAAATATAGATTTCAATAAAATAATAAACGACGAATTGCCCCGTACTTCTAAAGCCTTTTTCGAACGGGGGAATTCTGAAAAATATGCCCTTACCCTTCCTTTTGAGGATTTCAAGTTGAAATTGCCTTCGGCTTTGTCCAGAGGGCAAAATGCGTACAATGCCTTATCTAAATTGTTATTGCACGTAAGTGATATTGAATTGTTTGAAAATCTACCTATCCCGTTTTTCTGTATAGCGACAAACATAGAAACAGGAGAGCCCGTTTTTTTAGATCGGGGTAATTTGGCTCAGGCTATAATGGCCAGCGGGGCATTGCCATCATTGTTTCAACCGGTAGTTATAGATAATCAAGTACTAACAGATGGTGGTGTGGTGAACAATTATCCTGTTGATGAATTGCGCGCAAAAGGGCTAGATGTTATTATAGGAGTGGATGTGCAGGATGGGTTGTTAACGAGGGAAGAATTGGGTTCTGCACCAGAGGTATTGTTTCAGATAAATAATTTTAGGACGATAAAGGCCATGGCGTCAAAGTCCAAAAAAACGGATATTTATATTAAACCTAATATCAGGGATTTTTCTGTGGTATCTTTTGATGAAGGAGATGCTATTCTGAAAAGAGGAGAAGATGCAGCATTGGAAAAAATAAAAGATTTTGAGGCTTTAACTAAGCGTATGAGGAGGTGTCCAAAAAATAAAATAGAAAAATTCAAAAGCGATAGTATTCAAATTAACCAGGTTAGTATCAATGGAAATAATCGCTATACAAGAGCCTATATTTTGGGTAAATTAAAGTTGAAGGATAAGGAAAAAATTAGCTATAAAGCTTTTCAAAAAGGCGTAGATAATTTGGTGGCCACTAATAATTTTGATTCGTTTTATTATGAATTGGAAAAAGATAAACTTCCTGATGAGTTTAATTTACGTGCTAATGTAAGTGAAACTAAAACAACGAACTTTTTGAAGTTGGGTTTACATTATGACAATTTATATAAAAGTGCAGCATTAGTAAATATTACTAAAAAGCGCTTTTTATTTAACAATGATGTAACCTCTCTAGATATTATTTTGGGGGATCATGTACGTTATAATTTCGAATATTTAATCGATAAGGGGTTCTATTGGAGTATAGGGTTGCGTTCCAGATTCAATGCTTTTAATAAAAACATTAGCGCACAGTTATTGTTGGATGAAGGGGAAATTGCTGCAAATGGGATAAATAAAATAGATGTAGAATTGGAAGACCAAACCAATCAATTCTATTTGCAAACATTATTTAGAAAAGATTTTGCATTGAGTTTAGGAGTTGAACACAAACGTTTGGAAGTTAAATCTGAAACCATATCATCATCCAATCCTAATGATGAGTTTATTTTTGAAAATACCGATTATTTTAGTGTATTCGGGAATTTAAAATTAGATACCTACGATAACAGATACTTTCCTACAAGAGGAGTGTATTTTAATGGAGATGTGCACTTGTATATTTTTGCTTCTCATTTTAATGAAGGCTTCGACGATTTCTCTGTTGCTAAGGCGAATATGGGCTATGCATTTTCGGTTTTAGATAGAGTAGCTTTTAATCTAGATGTTAGTGGTGGGTTTAAGTTGGGTGATAAATCAACACAAACCTTAGATTTTGCTTTGGGGGGCTATGGTAACAACTTAATTAACAATTTTATTCCGTTTTTAGGTTATGATTTTATCTCACTCACAGGTAATAGCTATGTAAAGCTAATGGCTAAAGCAGATTATGAGATAATTAAAAACCACCACATTACATTAGAAGGTAATTGGGCTAATATTGATGATGATATATTTGAAACAGGTGAGTGGTTTACCTTACCAGACTATAGAGGTTATGCATTAGGATATGCCATAAATACGTTTATTGGGCCAATAGAAGCTAAATATTCCTATTCTCCTGAGCTGAAACAAAGTATTTGGTTCTTTAATGTGGGATTTTGGTTTTAATTGATTTAAAAATCGCGATATTTGTTCAATATGCAATCTTTTTGGAACGATTTATTGCTATTTCTTCATTACCTTATCAAGAGAAATCCTGAATAAGCTGGCATTATTGTCATTCCTGCGAAGGCAGGAATCACCTATAATTTTATTATCTTTAGTAGAATTTATTTACTTTTTATATCTAACTTAAAATAAAAAAATGCCATTTTATCATAAACTTGGGGAAATACCCCATAAGCGTCACATACAATTTAGAAAACCAGATGGAAGCTTATACTATGAGCAATTGTTTGGAACTATTGGTTTCGATGGTATATACACCAATAGTTACCACGAGCAACGCCCTACACAGGTGAAAGCTATTAAAAAACAATATAGTGTAGCACCAAAAATAGCTAGAGCAAATAATATCCAATCGTATCGTTTAAAAGGGTTCGAAGTAAAACCAGAGAACGATTTTCTAGAAAGCCGTAAAACTATTTTGGTAAATAGTGATTGTGCCATTGTTTTGGCAGCGCCAAAACATTCCACTAAAGATTATTTTTACAAGAATACCGATGCCGATGAGTTGATTTTTATTCATAAAGGAACGGGTAAATTGCGTACCATGTTGGGTAACCTCGATTTTAAATACGGTGATTATCTTTTAATTCCACGAGGGATTATTTATAAAATAGATTTTGATACAGAGGACAATCGATTGTTTATTGTAGAGTCACATCGCCCGATATATACTCCAAAACGCTATCGCAATTGGTTTGGACAATTATTGGAGCATTCGCCATTTTGTGAACGTGATATTTGTAGGCCACAGGAGTTGGAAACATATAACGAGTTGGGAGACTTTTTAATAAAGGTAAAGAAGAAAGGTGAAATCATTGAAATGGTCTATGCTTCACATCCTTTTGATGTTATTGGATACGACGGTTATAATTTTCCTTATGCGTTTTCAATTCATGATTTTGAGCCTATAACGGGACGTATTCATCAACCACCACCAGTGCACCAAACCTTTGAAACTGATGCTTTTGTGGTGTGTAGCTTTGTACCACGGTTGTACGATTACCATCCACAATCAATTCCTGCGCCATATAACCATAGCAATATAGATAGCGATGAGGTGTTATATTATGTAGATGGTGATTTTATGAGTAGAAATGACATTGAGGCTGGGCACATATCGCTACATCCGGCAGGAATACCTCACGGGCCTCACCCTGGAGCAACCGAAAGGAGTATTGGCAAAGTTGAGACTCAAGAGTTAGCGGTTATGGTAGACACCTTCAAACCATTAATGGTTACGGAGGAAGCTATGAAAATAGCCGATGAAGATTATTATAAATCTTGGTTGGAATAAATTGTCATTCCCGCGAAGGTGGGAATTCTTATTATCAAAGTTTTATTCAAAACGATAAGATTCCTGCATTTGCAGCAAAGACAGAGGATGAACAATTAATTTCATCAATAATAAACCATTAAGATTATGAGTAAAAACATAGAATCAGTAAACTACGGTTTAGAAAAAATATTTAAAGGAGCACAAGATTTTTTGCCACTTCTGGGAACAGATTATGTAGAGTTTTATGTGGGTAATGCCAAACAGGCAGCACATTTTTATAAAACGGCATTCGGTTTTCAATCGTATGCCTACAAAGGACTGGAAACAGGGTCTAAAGAAACAGTAAGTTATGTGCTAAAACAGGACAAAATTAAATTAGTATTAACAACACCACTTAATAGCAAGTCACCTATTAATGACCATATTGTAAAGCATGGTGATGGTGTTAAAGTCGTTGCGCTTTGGGTAGAAGATGCCCGAAAGGCTTATCAAGAGACTACAGCTCGTGGAGCGAAATCGTATTTGGAGCCAACTGAGGAAAATGATGAACACGGTGAAGTGGTAAGGGCAGGTATTTACACCTATGGCGAAACAGTTCATATGTTTGTTGAACGCAAGAATTATAATGGGATATTTTTACCAGGGTTCGTGGCTTGGGACAGCGATTATAACCCAACACCAGTAGGTTTAAAATATATAGACCACATGGTGGGGAATGTAGGTTGGGGGCAAATGAATACTTGGGTTAAATGGTACGAAGAGGTTATGGGATTTGAAAACTTTTTGTCTTTTGATGACACGCAAATCCATACCGAGTATTCGGCACTTATGAGTAAAGTAATGAGTAATGGCAACGGACGCATAAAATTTCCAATTAATGAACCTGCAGAAGGCAAAAAAAAATCACAAATTGAAGAATATCTTGATTTTTATGAAGGTCCAGGAGTGCAACATATTGCTGTTGCAACAGACGATATTATAGGAACGGTAAGTCAATTAAGGGCAAGAGGTGTAGAGTTTCTATCAACACCACCAGAGGAATATTATAAGTCAGTCCCTAGGCGTTTAGAAGAACACAGTCATGAGTTAAGTGAAAATATAGAAACCCTTAAAAGCCTAGGAATTCTGATTGATGCTGATGAAGAAGGCTATTTGCTTCAAATATTTACTAAACCTGTCGAAGACAGGCCTACACTATTTTTCGAAATCATTCAGCGAATGGGGGCAAAAGGCTTTGGAGCAGGAAACTTTAAGGCGTTATTTGAATCAATAGAAAGAGAACAGGCAAAAAGAGGAACTTTGTAGAGTTATGCATTAAATAAAATGCTATCGAATTTTATTTTTTGATGGCGTTTTTTGTTTTAATACTTTTGGAACAGTAATTGTAATTTATGTATTGAAAAAGCAATTATAATGTGAGCTATGAAAAAAAGACAACATATAGTATTTCTTTTATTGCTAACTCAAGTAGCTGTTGCGCAAACCAGTTTGTTAAAAACCAAAACCAGTGAATCGGCTTTTGGTGCTGGAGAATGGTTTAAGTTTAGAATGAGTTATAGTGGATTTTTAAAAGCAGGAAATGCAACATTAACAGTAAAAGAATCGAAATATAATAACAAGGACACCTATCATGTTGTTGGCAAAGGGTGGACTACTGGTATGATCAAGTGGTTTTTTAAGGTAAAGGATCGTTATGAGAGTTATTTTTATAAAGATTCTATCAAGCCATATCGGTTTATTAGAAATATAGATGAAGGCGGACATACCAAGGATATTGAAATTAATTTCGATCAGCAGAATCATAAAGCGCATGTCAATGATAAAAAACATAACAAAAAATCGGTGTTCGATACCAAACCTAATATTCAGGATATGGTATCTACGTTCTATTACCTTAGAAATAATTTAGACACCAAAAAATTAAAAGTAGGAGATGAAGTAAGGGTAGATATGTTTTTTGATGAAGAAAACTATGGTTTTAAATTAAAATACCTAGGTGAAGATATTATTGATACAGACTTTGGTACTATTGAAGCATTAAAATTCAGGCCTTATGTAATGGCAGGACGTGTTTTTAAAGAGGAGGAAAGTTTAACACTATGGGTGTCAAAAGACAAAAATAAAGTACCTTTACGTATTAAGGCCGATTTGGCCGTAGGCTCGTTAAGGGCAGACCTTGAAGCTTTTAAAGGATTAAAACACCCATTTAAGATCGTAGTAAAAAATTAAGGCACTTTGAGTAAAAAACTAACCCACCAACTTGAAGAAAAATACAATAGCATAGGTCAGGATGTCGAAACGCATGTAGAAGGGTTATTGCACAGTAAGCCCATGACCTATTGGGACTATATACAAACCGATGTGCTCTTGAACCTTCAGGTTACCAGAACATCACTTCCAGATGAGAAGGTGTTCATTATGTACCACCAAGTTACAGAACTCTTATTTAAAATGATACTTAGTGAGATTGAGCAAGTCGCTAAGCATCCGTCATTGACTGCCGAAGTTTTTGCCGATAAGATCATGCGGGTGAGTCGGTATTTTGATGTACTCACCTCGTCTTTCAGCATTATGAAAGATGGTATGGACGTAGCGCAGTATAATAAATTTAGAACAACATTGACTCCTGCTAGTGGTTTTCAAAGCGCACAATATAGAAAAATTGAATTTGCTTCTACCGAACTCATCAATCTTATTGATAAGCGTTTTAGGGAAACAATAGACCGAAATTCATCCTATGAAAATGCCTTTGAACATTTGTATTGGCAGGCAGCGGGTAAAGATTATGAGACAGGCAAAAAGAGCTATACTTTAACAATTTTTGAAGAACGTTATAAAGATGAATTCATTAGATTTACGCAATTTTATAACAAAAATAATTTGTGGACTAAATTTAAGGGTTTACCTGCCGAAGTGAAGGCCGATAAAGCTTTGATTAAGGCCATGCGTCATTATGATTATACCGTTAATGTTAAATGGGTTATGGCGCATTACAATACCGCTAACCATTATTTAAATATTGGGGGTAAAACGGCTGAGGCCACAGGTGGAAGTGAGTGGGTGAAATACATGCATCCAAAATATCAAAAGCGAATATTCTTTCCAGAATTATGGACAAAAAAAGAACTAGAAGATTGGGGAACAAATATTTAATTATAATAGTATTATTAGCTATAAATTTTTATAGCTGTAAAAATAACCAAAACAAAACAGAACAAGAATTAAAAGAAAAAATTGCTAAGGTCGAAGAACCTAAAGAAGTTTTTGAATTTGGGTTTAAACTTAATGATTATATTGTTAAAAGAGACACTGTAAAAGCAGGGGAAAGCTTTGGAAAGGTTTTAGAACAAAATAAAATAGGTTATCCTAAGATATTTTACATTGCAGAGGAAACTAAAAAAACGTATGATATTGCTAGATATTTTCAAAAAGGGAAACCATATACATTATTATGTGCTAAAGACTCTTTAGAATCTCCAGAGGCGTTTATTTATCAGCCAACTAAAGAGGAGTATATAGTTATTAATTTTAAGGATTCCATACACGCATATAGAAGTAGAAAGCCCATAAAATATGTTGAAAAATCCATTACGGGAATTGTTACAAGCAGTATTTCAGAAACGATTGATGAACTAGGAGTGAGTCCGGTATTAACCAATAAATTGGCCGATGAAATTTATGCATGGACCATAGACTTTAACCGTTTGCAAAAAGGCGACCGTTTTAAGGTTATTTATACCGATAAATATATAGACGATACCATTTATACAGGAGTACACGATGTTAAAGCAGCCTATTTTGAACATAACAATGAACCCTTTTATGCCTTTCGTTTTCAAACTGATTCTGTTAAAGGAATAGTCGATTATTTTAGTGAAGAGGCTAAGAATCTAAGAAGGGCTTTTCTTAAATCTCCAATACAGTTTGGTAGAATATCATCCAGATATAATTTAAAACGACGTATTGCTTACTATGGATACAAAGTGCGTCCTCACAAAGGCACTGATTTTGCAGCACCAATAGGAACGCCAATTCGAGCCACCGCTAATGGAACTGTTACTGAGTCTACTAGACGTGGTGGCAATGGCAAGTATGTAAAAATAAGGCACAATGCAACTTATGAAACCCAATACTTACATATGAGTAGGCGTAATGTTAAAGTGGGCCAGTTTGTAAAGCAAGGAGACGTAATTGGTTATGTAGGTATGACAGGGAATACAGGGGGCCCTCATGTGTGTTATCGTTTTTGGAAAAACGGGAGACAAGTAGATCCATTTAGGGAGAAATTACCAGAAGCTAAACCTATTTCGGATAGTTTAAAGGTTAAGTATCTAGACTTTATAAAACCCATAAAATACCAATTGGATAACATCTTTTTTGAACCAGACCCCACAGACAATATTGAATTGGAAACACCTGTAATTAAACAAGCAGAATCATAATCATGACATTACCAACTATAAATCCAACAACTACAAAGGCTTGGAAAGCACTTGAAGACCACTTTAAAACAGTTTCTAATGTGCATATGAAAGATTTGTTTGTTAAAGATGAACAAAGGGCAAATAAATTCACAATTGAATGGGACGATTTTTATGTGGATTACTCTAAAAATAGAATTACCGATAAAACATTAGAATTACTTTTGCAATTGGCCCAGGAGGTTAAATTAAAAGAGGCTATAGAAAGTCAGTTTTCTGGAGAAAAAATCAACCAAACCGAAGGGCGTGCGGTACTACATACCGCTTTAAGAGCACCAAAATTAGAAGAGTTTTATGTGGATGGGGTTAATGTCGTTCCAGAGGTACATGAGGTTAAGGAAAAAATTAAGGGATTCACAAATCAGGTTGTTAATGGCCAATTAAAAGGTTATACAGGTAAAGCGTTTACCAACGTGGTTAACATAGGGATTGGCGGTTCAGATTTAGGGCCAGCAATGGTTGTAGAAGCGTTACAATATTACAAAAACCATTTAACAACTCACTTTGTAAGTAATGTAGATGGTGATCATGTAAACGAGATTATAAAAAAGTTGGACCCAGAAACGACTTTGTTTATTGTGGTTTCTAAAACCTTTACTACTCAAGAAACCCTTTCGAATGCAACTACTATTAAAGAATGGTTTTTAAAATCGGCTAAGCAGGAAGATATCGCCAAACATTTTGTAGCTGTATCTACAAATTTAGATGCCGTAAAAGGTTTTGGCATTGACGAAAACAACGTTTTCCCTATGTGGGATTGGGTTGGTGGTCGTTTTTCATTGTGGAGCGCTGTTGGACTGAGTATTAGTTTGGCTGTAGGTTATGACCATTTTGATAGCCTACTTAGTGGCGCCAATAAAATGGATAATCACTTTAAAAATGAAGATTTTAAAAATAACATACCTGTAGTTTTAGCATTAATAAGTATTTGGTATAACAACTTTTTTAAAGCCGAAAGTGAAGCTATTATTCCATATTCTCAATATTTATACCAGTTTGCCACCTATTTGCAACAAGGTATAATGGAAAGTAACGGCAAAAGTGTTGATAGAAGTGGTAATCCCATAGATTATCAAACTGGGACTATTATTTGGGGTGAGCCAGGAACCAATTCACAGCATGCCTTTTTTCAATTGATACATCAAGGAACTAAGTTAATACCAGCCGATTTCATTGGTTTTGTATCTTCTTTGCATGGAAATAAAGATCATCAAGATAAATTGATTTCCAACTTTTTAGCACAAACCGAAGCGTTGTTAAACGGAAAAACCGAAACACAGGTAGTTGAAGAAGGAACCACGCAAAATATTGTTCCCTTTAAGATATTTAAGGGCAATAAACCTACCAATACTATTTTTATAGATAAGCTAACACCAGAGAGTTTAGGTAAGCTAATTGCGATGTACGAACATAAAATTTTTGTTCAAGGTATAATTTGGAACATATTTAGTTATGACCAATTTGGAGTGGAATTAGGGAAACAATTGGCAACAAGAATTTTAAAGGAATTTAGCGGGACTATTCTTAATAAGCACGATGGCTCTACTCAAAATTTATTAAATTATTATAAGGGAAAATCTTAATAAAGTAAGATTATATCAGAGGAATTCAATTAAAACTGTTAATATGCAAATATTAACAGTTTTTTATTTATTAACAATTGTTAAATTTTTTAACATTTAGGTAATGGTAATCAGTCTTTTATGGGTATTTTTGCTGTGACTAATTCAAATAATTAATTATGAAAAAAACTACTCATTTATTGATGTTAGCTGTGGCATTATTATGCTCTTCAGTTATCATTGCGCAAAGTACCATTACAGGTACAGTTCTTGATGCCGATCTCAATTCACCTTTACCAGGTGCCAATGTTATTGAAAAAAGTACCACAAACGGTACGTCTACAGATTTTGATGGAAAGTTCTCATTAACCAGCCAAGCTACTTCTGGACAAATTGTTATTTCTTATGTGGGTTATGGTTCTGTAACTTTATCGTTTAATGGAAATACTAATTTAGGAAGTATCAAATTAACTTCTGATAATTCTTTGGATGAAATAGTAATCATAGGATCTGGGGTAATAGATTTAGCAGAAGACAGGGAAACACCTATAGCAGTTTCTACCATTAGAGCGAATCAAATTCAGGAAAAAGCTGGTAATTCAGATTTACCTGAGGTTTTAAAGTCGACACCTTCTGTACAGTCTGTTCAAGCAGGTGGATTTGGTGATGGTCAAATGTTTTTAAGAGGTTTTGATCAAACCAATACAGCTTTCTTATTAAATGGACAACCAATAAATGGTATGGAAGATGGTAAAATGTACTGGTCAAATTGGTCAGGTGTTTTGGACGTAGCAAATGCCGTTCAAATACAACGTGGATTAGGAGCCTCAAAATTAGCCATTTCATCAGTTGGAGGAACAGTGAATATTGTAACAAAAACTATTGATAGAAGAAAGGGTGGATTTGTTCAGCAAATGGTGGCAAACGACAACTATACGAAAACAACTGCATACTATTCAACTGGAGTTAATACAAAGGGATGGTCTTTTGCGGCTTTACTCGGACACTGGCAAGGAGATGGTTATGTGGACTTTACTGATGGACAAGGGCAAACATATTTCTTTTCGGTTGGTTATAAGCCAAATGATAATAATACGTTTAATTTTTTGTTAACTGGAGCACCTCAATGGCATGCAGCAGCAGGAAGTGGTTCTATTAAGTCCTTTTTAGATAACGGACGAAAGTATAATTCTTGGAATTTCTCGGGTGTTGAAAGCCCTAATTTATTGAATGGGGGTAAATATCCAGGAGGGCGAAATATATATCATAAACCAGTGGCAAACATTAGTTGGGATTTAAATATTAATGACAACTCTTCACTTTCAACAGTTTTATATGGTTCTATGGGTAGAGGTAGTTTTGCTCAAGCAAGAACATCAGGCAGTCAAGTTACTTATGCTAGGGGTTCCAATAATAATCATAACTGGTATGGGTTGGTTTCAAATTATAACAATCAACTAAATGAGAATCTAAACTTTAATATTGGAGCAGATTTTCGTTTTTATAATGGTATTCACTTTAGAGATGTTAGGGAGTTTATAAGTGTTAATTCTGTTAATGCATTTAGCGATTATAATGGTGGTAATTATCAGTTAACTGAAGCAGGGGGAATCAATCCTTGGACTGTTTTCTTTAAGCCCAATACAGATCATGGAGAACGCTTTGGGTATGATTATGAAGAGCAAATTAATTATGCAGGTATTTTTGGTCAATTAGAATATTCCAACGATCAATTTTCTGCTTTTTTTCAAGGAGCAGTGTCAACACAATCTCATTTAAGAACAGAATTTTTAAATGCTACAAATGAGGGGCAATCTGAAGAATCTAAAAAAGTTAATAACCCAGGGTTCAATGTTAAAGCTGGTGCAGCCTATGCTTTAAATGATTTTAATAAAGTTTTTGTTAATGCAGGGTACTATTCGCGCCAACCTTTTCATAGTTTATTGTTTCAAAGTGACAGAAATAGTAACTTGTTATTAGATCCAGAAGTTGACAACGAAAAAATAACTGGATTGGAAGCTGGTTATCAATTAGGAGGAGACAATGTTAAAGCAAATTTTAATATTTATCATACAACATGGGATAATAGAACACTTGTAAGTAATAATGGGGAAGTTGGAGACGATTTTATTAGTTATCAAACTAGAGGGGTAAAACAAGTGCATATGGGTGTTGAGTTGGAACTAATGACTAAACCAACTGATAATATGGATTTGAATGGATTTGTTTCTATAGGAGATTGGGAATTTGACGGTAATGGTGATATAAGTGCATTTGATAATAATGGAACAGATATTTCTTCAACCGAGCTAACGACAACTGTTGCACCTTTAGACGGAGAAAAAGTAGGAGGTGCGTCTCAATTTACAGCAGGTATATCTGGAAGATATGAGTTCATTCCAAGATTAAGCTTAGATGCTAATTGGAATATGTATAAAAATCTATACTCTAATATTGGAGCTGGATCTAATGCTTTAAAATTACCCTCATATAATACGATTGATACAGGTTTATCATATAAAGTTTTATTGGGTGAAAATGATAGCAAATCTCTACAGTTTAGAGTGAATATTTATAACATCACAGATGAACTTTATTTAGAATCAGTGTCAGGAAATGAAGCGGCTTCTTCAAATCCTTCTGAAAACTGGAAAGGTATAAATACTTCAAATACGGGTAGATTTGGTTATGGAAGAACCTGGAACGTTAGTATGCGTTACAATTTCTAAAACACAATTTTTCCATAGAAATATTAAACCGCTTCATTTGAAGCGGTTTTTTTATGCCTTTTATGCTTACCTTTGCTATAAACTTAAACCATTATACCAATGTACGAAACCATACTAATACTTCACTCTTATTGGGCTTATTTAGTGTTTTTAATTTTAATACTAGCCTCATTAAATGCATTGTTTAAATCTATTTCTGGAAAAGAATACGGTGCCAAGGATTTTAGGATATCGTTGTTCACTTTAATAGTATCACATATTCAATTGTTAATAGGCTTAGTGCTATACTTTATATCTCCTAGATTTGATTTGTGGAGTGAATTAGGAGGTAGTGTTATGGGAAATGGATTAGCAAGGTTATATTTAGTAGAGCATCCATTGGTAAATATCATTGCCGTAGCATTGATAACCATTGGGTATTCAAAACATAAAAAGAAGCTTACTTCAGTATCAAAATTAAAAGTATTGGCTGTTTTTTATTGTATTGCCTTAATATTGATTTTATCAAGAATTCCTTGGAGTACATGGATGGCTTAATTTTTAGATTAACTTCTATAATTTTATTTTCTTCAATTGGGGGAGATTTTCTTTAGAGTAGAGGAGGCTTCTTTAATTACATAAATATAAACAGGGAAGTGGTCGCTATACCCATCGGTAAAACCTCCATTTGCAAAACTTCTATAAGGATAACCTTTGTAAGGACCTTTTCTAGTTATTAAATAATTTTTATTAAAAATTCCTGCTTTATAAAAACGAAATGACGAATAGTCTTTTTCCAATAATGGTTTTGTAATGAGTATTTGATCAAATAAACTCCAAGCGTCCCTATATGCCGTAGTACCCAAACCCTTTTTAAAGTAGCTTTCAAATGGATTGTAAATCCCTTTAAGACCTACTTGGTTTCTATCTTTTCTTGCTTTTAATATAGCTTTTACACTAGCGTTGGTTGGATCGTCATTTAAGTCACCCATAGTAAATATTTTAGCATAAGGGTTAATGGATTGTAGAGAATCTATTAACTGTTTGTTGAGTTTTGCAGCGGCCACACGTTTAGGTCTACTTCTAGCTTCACCACCTCTCCTTGATGGCCAGTGGTTTACAATAACGTGGATAAGTTCACCATCAAGCATACCGCTAACCAATAATTGATCACGGGTATAAATACGCTCTTTAGTATTATCATCAAAAATTTTTAGTTCATGATTGCTTGTACTATTAGGTATGAAAATTTGTTTTTGGTAAAGTAAAGCTACATCTATACCTCGGGCATCTGGAGAATCGAAATGTACTATTCCATAATCCTTTTTTAAAAGTAAAGGATGATTTACCAAAGCTTCCAAAACCTCTCTGTTTTCTACTTCTGAAACTCCAAGAATAGCAGGTGAATTATGGACTACATCTGCTCCAATATCAGCAATGACCTTGGCCATATTGTTTATTTTCTTTTTGAATATTTCAGACTTATTTACCTTTAATTCCATTATTGGACTTGCTTCATCAAACTTTTTAGGATCATTTATAGTGTCGAATAAGTTTTCTAGATTGTAGAAGGCAATGGTATGTATTTTATAGGTTTTTTCTTGAGTATACATCTTGAAAAAGAAACAAAATACTAGCCAAAATAAATAGAGCTTAAATTTAGTCATTAATAAAATATTAAATCAAGGTTATTTTAAATACAAATTTCTAATCAAAAGTATAATATTCTTATAAAAAACGTAAATTTATACACCTTAAAATCAAAATTAAGGGAGTGACTAATTTATTAACTAAACATGAAGAAAAAAACACTTATTTATTTATTAGTGGTTTTTTCAATTTTCACATCATTTGCACAGCAGACTCTCATTAAGGGAAGTGTAAAGGAAGCAATTTCTTTCAAGCCAATGGCAAATGTTTTTGTTACCATTGAAGAAACCACCCAAACCACACAAACTAATACGCTTGGTGAATTTCAATTTACAACGAATATTCCTTTAGGAGAGCAAGTTTTGAAAATTTCCAAAGCGGGTTATATTACTAAAAGGTACCCTATTGTGGTTAATGAAAATCAAACAATAGATATTACCGATATGACGATGGAGGTAGATGCTTCATCAAGCGATTTATTTACCATTACGCTTTCTGATGATGAACTTAATGATGATACCAGTGGCGCAGATAATATTTCTGGATTATTGGCTTCATCTTTAGATGTATTCCAAAGAACAGCAGCGTTTGAGTGGAGTTCATCCTTTTTTAGGGCCAGAGGTCTGGATTCCGAAAACGGGAAGGTTTTAATTAATGGAATTGAAATGAATAAGTTGTATAACGGAAGACCACAATGGAGTAACTGGGGAGGAATAAACGATGTATTGCGTAACCAAGAATTAACTTGGGGTCTAACGCCTTCAGCATATAATTTTGGAGGTATTTTGGGAACAACAAATATTAACGTAAGGGCTTCCCAAGCAAGACCGGGGGGTAGAATAACGTATTCCTCTTCAAATAGAAGTTATACAAATCGTTTAATGGCTACTTATGCTTCTGGTTTGTTAAAAAACAATTGGGCATTTACAGTGTCATTGGGCAGACGGTGGGGTAACGAGGGCTATCAAGATGCCTCCCTATATGATGCCAATTCAGTTTTTGCCTCAATCGAAAAGAAAATTAATGATAAACATAGCCTTAACTTTGTTTCAATTTATGCGCCTAACAGACGCGGGAAATCATCACCAAACACACAAGAAGTTTACGATTTAAAGGATATAAAATATAATGAGTATTGGGGGTGGTTAGATGGTGAAAAACGTAATTCACGTATAAAGGAAGTTGAAGAACCTATTTTAATGTTGAACCATTACTGGGACATGTCGAGTAAAACATCATTGAATACAAATATTGGCTATCAGTTTGGGAAACTAGGTAATAGTCGATTAGATTATTCAGGAGGGTCAAATCCAAGTCCAACATATTATCAAAACCTACCAAGTTATGCCTTAGCAGACCCAGATGGACCAGATTTTGCAACCGCTTATCAATTGGAACAAGAATTTATAACCAACGGACAGATAGATTGGGAACGTATTCTTGATGCCAACATTACCAATAATATTAGTGGTACATCGGCAGCCTATGTACTTTACGAAGATCGTAGTGACGATAAGCAGTTTACCTTAAATTCTATTTTGAATTCCGAACTTAACGAACATATTTTGTTGAATATGTCAATTGATTATAAAAAGTTTAAGTCTGAAAATTTTGGAGAAATTATAAGTACATTAGGATCAATAGTTGGAGTGTCAAATGTAGATTCTTTTGATAACTATCAATATGATAATCAAAATCCGGATAAGTTTGTTAATGAAGGAGATAAATTTAGATACAATTACAATCTATATGCCGATGTGATTTCTGGATTTGCTCAAGGGCAATTTAAATACAATAAAGTAGATTTTTATCTATCAGCAAGTGTGACCAATACCCAATACCAACGGGAAGGTCTTTGGGAGCACAGTCGTTTTTTAGGAGATTTATCGTTTGGTAAAGGAGAAAAATTATCCTTTACAGGTATAGGTACTAAAGCTGGATTAACCTATAAAATAACAGGTAAACATTTGTTTGATATTAATGCGGGTTACATTACTAAGGCGCCTACATTACGAAATACATTTTCTAACTCAAGAGAAAACCATAACATAGTAAGACATATTGAAGAAGAAAAAATAACAGTATTTGATGCAAGTTATATTTACAGGTCGCCTATTGTTAAAGCAAAGTTAACAGGTTATTATACCAAAACAGAGGATGCTAATGAGGTGAGTTTCTATTTTGCTGATGGTTTAAGTGGTAGTGAGGATATTGAAAATAATGATACTTCTGCTTTTGTACAAGAAGTGTTACAGGGGATTAGTAAAAAACAATTTGGTGTAGAACTAGGCCTTGAAGCACAGGTAACACCTACTATAAAGTTAAAGGGTGTAGCTTCAATGGGGCAATTTACTTATGATAACAATCCAGATTTATACTTAACTTCTTCAAGTTTTACTTCTGAGGATGGATCAATTTCTTACGGAAAGGCTAACTTAAAAGATTATAAACTAGCTACCGGTCCACAACAAGCCTTCTCGGCAGGCTTTGAATATAGAGACCCAGACTATTGGTGGTTTGGTGCTACAGCAAATTTTTTTACGAACACTTACATAGATGTTAACCCGTTAACAAGAACTGAAAATTTATATTTAGATTCAGATGGGTTGCCTTTTAACGATTATGATGTAGATATAGCCCGGGCTCTTTTAAAACAAGAAAAGTTTAATGATTATATGGTGGTAAACCTAATTGGAGGTAAGTCTTGGAAAATTAATGACAAATACATTGGCTTTTTTGCTAGTGTCAATAACCTTCTGGACAAACAATATAAAACAGGTGGTTTCGAGCAGGGGCGTAATGCTAATTATCGTGAATTACGTGATGATAACGCTAGCCCAAAACGTGTTTTTGGACCAAAATATTGGTATGGGCGTGGCACGACCTTTTTTGTAAACCTAAATTTTAGATTTTAAAAAAATGATTATGAAAAATATAATATTCAGCATTATGAAAACCAATAGAATTTTAACCTCATTATTAATTGTACTAGCAATGTTAATATCTTGTGTTCAAGATGACGACTATACCATACCAGAGAGTTTGGGAAGTGAAGAGAATGCAGGGTTACAAGCGATTATGGATGGATTGAGCAGTGGTGTAATGTCCGAAGTAAGCATAGCCGAATTGTTGACCTTATATACTGGGCAACCAACTGAAATTGTATCGAACATAGTAGTAAAAGGCTATGTAACATCTTCCGATAGAACAGGGAATTTTTATAAAGAATTTTATATGCAAGATGCCCCTGAAAACCCAACAGCAGCTATTGGAATAGTTTTAAATCAAGTAGACTCTTATAACCAATTTAATATTGGTAGGGAGGTTTACGTTAACCTTAAAGGTCTGTATTTGGGTGAGAATTCATCAGAAGTTCTTGTTATTGGAGGTACTATTGATGGTAATGAGGTAGACCAGTTAACCGGGAAACAAATACCAAAACATATTTTCAGATCTCAAACTACAGAGGAAATTGTTCCATTAGTGGTTGAACCTTCATTGGTTAATGATTCCCACTTTGGAATGTTTGTAACTTTTGAAAATGTACAGTTTCCATTAAGCCTAGTTGGAAAAGCTTTTTTAGATCCTAATGATGATTTCGATACACAGCGTACACTTGTGAGTTGTGCAGATGGTACCGAATTCCCTGTTGAAACCAGTTCTTTTGCAAGTTTTATTCAAGAACCTTTACCAGTAGATGCTAGAGGTTCTATTTCTGGAGTTATAACTCAAAGTTTTGGTGGTGATGAGCGTGTTATGGTGTTAAATAGTACTGATGATATAAACTTTATTGATGATCGTTGCGACCCTGTTTTTGAAGAAAGCTTCAATTCTGCAATAGATAATACGGTCTTAAATTTAGACGGTTGGATCAATTTTGCCGAAGCAGGTAGTGTTTTATGGACAGAGCAGGTGTTTAGAGGTAATGGTTATGCAGAATTGAATCCGTTTAGTTCGGGAGATGTATCTGTGATATCATGGTTAATTACTCCAGGGATAGATATGGATGCCCAAGAAGGTGAAATATTAACCTTCCAAACCGAACACGCCTACCCAGATTTTGGTCATGATCCTTTGGAGGTACTTATATCAACAGATTTTGATGGCACCGAAGGGGGTATTGCTAATGCCACTTGGTCGCCATTGGATTTTGACGTAAGTTATAAAATAGATTACGGGACATGGTATAATTTCACTAGTTCTGGTGAGATAGATTTATCTTCGTATACGGGAACAGCTTATATTGCGTTTAAATACTCGGGGAGCGATACAGGTAACCAAAACATGACTTTACATGTTGAAAATGTAACGGTGACTGTGCCTTAATTCCTGAAATAAAATTAATTGATTAAGCCTGCATTATGTAGGCTTTTTTATTTTTTAAAACAGCATAAACCGGAAAATGATCACTATAACCGCCTTTATATTTTTTACCTACATATGTTCTAAAGGGAGAACCTTTATAAGGGCCATTGAAGAGTTTTAAAAAATCTTCATCAAAAATGTTGGCTTTATAAAGCTCTAAGGAATGGTTAGAACTTTTTAAAAAGTTGACGCTCAATAAAATTTGATCGAACAAATTCCATTTTCTATTGTGGTAAGTTGAACCCCGACTATATGAACGAATGCTTGCCATAGGGTTATGCAATTCGAAACCGTCTAGTAGCTGTTTGATGCTTTTGTTATGGGGTTCATCGTTAAAGTCACCAATAACCACAATTTTTGGGTCTTCATATTGTAGCCTTAAACGCAATATGATTTCGCCTACTTTATTGGAGGAAGCCAAACGCTTAAATTCGGTTTCTTTTTCACCTTCTCGTCTGGAAGCCCAATGGTTTATGATTATATGAATTTCTTCTTCATCCAATAAACCAGTTACCAATAAAATATCTCGTGTATAATCAGGTAAACCTATTCCATTGGTTAACTCAATTGAAAAAGTTTCAGAATTAATAACCTTAAAAGCGTTGGGGTTATATAATAAAGCAACATCAATCCCACGTTCGTCGGGGGAATCATAATGTACATAACTATAATTGTAATCTTGTAAATGTTGTGAAGTGATTAAGTCTTCAATAACCTTAGCGTTTTCAACTTCGGCCAATCCTACTAGAGCAGGGTGTTTTCCAGTTTCTGATTTACCAATATTCGAAATAGCAAAGCCTAGTTTTCTAAGCTTATTGTCATAACGTTTAGGGGTCCACTTTTTAACCGACATTGGCAAAAAATCATTGTCATTAGTATGCTTGTCATCTGTTAAATCGAATAGATTTTCAAGGTTATAAAAGGCAATGGTTTGCATATCGTGTCGTATCTCATCGTATGTGAAGTTATCCGTCATAAATCAAAATTGACCTTAAAAATATAAAAATTAAAATGCACACAATTACGTAACTTTGTGCATTATTTTTTCATATGATAGAGAAGAAGGATATTGATTTAGAAAAAGCGGTTTTAATAGGCATTATTACCAAAGACCAGAATGAAGATAAATCTAAGGAATACTTGGATGAATTGGAGTTTTTAACATACACGGCTGGAGGTGAAGTGGTAAAGCGTTTTACTCAAAAAATGGAAAGACCAGACCCTAGGACTTTTATTGGTTCGGGGAAGATGGAAGATGTTCGTCGGTTTATTCAAGATAATGAGGTTGGTACTGCTATTTTTGACGATGAACTATCGGCTGCACAGGAACGGAATATTAGTAAAATTCTTAATGTAAAAGTTTTAGATAGAACTAATCTTATTCTTGATATTTTTGCGCAACGAGCTCAAACCAGTTATGCTCGTACACAAGTAGAATTGGCACAATGCGAATATTTACTTCCACGTTTAAGAGGGATGTGGACACACTTAGAACGCCAAAAAGGAGGAATTGGTATGCGTGGGCCTGGAGAAACTGAAATTGAAACAGATAGACGTATTGTGCGTGATAAGATAGCATTATTAAAAGAGCGTATAAAAACCATAGATAAACAAATGGCCGTTCAAAGGGGTAACCGGGGAAAAATGGTTCGTGTTGCTTTGGTAGGCTACACTAATGTAGGTAAATCTACCCTAATGAACGTTATCAGTAAAAGCGAGGTTTTTGCAGAAAATAAACTTTTTGCGACACTTGACACAACAGTAAGGAAAGTAGTAATACAAAACTTGCCCTTTTTGTTGAGTGATACCGTTGGGTTTATCCGTAAATTACCAACACAATTGGTAGAAAGTTTTAAAAGTACTTTAGATGAGGTTAGAGAAGCTGATTTGTTATTGCATGTAGTTGACATTTCTCACCCTAATTTTGAAGAACATATAGAGTCTGTAAATAAAATTTTAGGTGAAATAGATAGTAGTGATAAACCTACTATCATGGTATTTAACAAAATTGATGCTTACGAGGCAGAACCCTTTGATGAAACCGATTTGGAAATCGAAAAAACCGAACAGCATTACACCTTAGATGAATGGAAAAGTACCTGGATGGCCAAAGTAGGGAACAATGCATTGTTTATTTCTGCGTTAAACAAAAAAAACTTAGACGATTTTAAAAAACGAGTATACGATGAGGTTAGGGAAATTCATGTTACCCGTTTTCCATACAATCATTTTTTGTATCCAGATTACGACGATACTTTACCATCTTAATTAAAAGAGACAAACTGCCTCTAAAATGTAACAGATTAAGGTATTGTTAAAACAAAAATGGTTGAGGAGATCGTTGTTGGCTATAGTTTCAATTGTTGGACTTTTTTTTTAGTCATTTATTTAAGTGTATTCTTAGGGCTTTTAGCAAACTACCAATTAAAGATTTTTTGATAAACCTTCTGACAATGTATGAGATGATTTAACTGTGAGCCTGAAAAACGGGATGGATTTTTAAAAAGTTGTTTGGGAATCGTAATAAAAGAAAAATTATTAGAACAGAATAGAGTTATTGATATTTGCTAAAATTAAAAAGCGTGCTTTAAATTTTTAAAGCACGCTTTTTTTAGTCGGTTTAAAATTAGTTAGAATTTATAACTTAAACCAATTGTATAGTAAGATTGTAGTTTGTTATCAATGTTGTCAAATGAGGGCTCTGTTTGTGTTGGTACAGCCAATGGATCGTATTGTCCTAAGGCAAAGTTAAGCGCTTCTTGTTTGTTGCTTCTCAAACCAAAATCGAAACCAATACCAATTATCTTCCAAAGTGTGTAACTAAATGAGTTGGTCCAAGTCCAGTTGGAATAGTCATTACTTTTATAGCTTTGGAACACCGAAAGATTAGTTTTAAAATTAATAGCGCCTATTTTTCTAGTATAGTCTGCTACAATTTTAGATCCCATTGAAGATTCAAAAACAGTGTCTCCGCTGCTAAACACGAAATTATAGTTTAATGGATGTATTACAACAATAAGATTGGTAACAGGTGTCCATGTACCACCAATACCAACATCTAAATAACCAGGGTCGTTAAAATTGTCAAGTAAAGTGGAGCGGTATTCTAACAATCCAGATATAGCAAAGGATTTACTTAGGTTTCTACCGTATAATGATGATAGGTTAAAGACATCGGTAGTCGGCTTAAAGCTACTGTCATCTGTATCAATGTCTTTATTGTCCAATTTTACCCAATTCAAATTGGTAGTTAATGTATTTCTCCAAAAAAACTTTTTCTCAATTAGATTTGCAAAACCATTAAACGTAATGCCAAAATTACCAGAAGCATTGTTAGGTGTGCCTTGGGCATACCAGTTTTTAAAATTGGATAAACTCCCGCCAATAGTTCCAAAAGCGCCAACACGCCATCCAGGTAGAGCATCAATCTGTGCTTGAAGGGCATTAGCTTCTTTTTGAGCGGCGTTCGCTTCAGCCTGCTTTTCGGCTTTTTTGGTTTGTAATTCTTCCTTGCTTTGAGCATTTATAACAATAACTCCAAAAAACAGTAAGCCTATAAGTATAATTCTCTTCATGTGAATAGTTATTTCTTTTTATAAAGCGGTACAGATGAGCAAGCCTCACCATACATAATTGATTTTGCTATTGGTTTGAGTTTATTTATTGCCATTATATAGGCATTTTGAGGTACTGGTTTGTTGGAACACCCTTTTATAATAACAGGTTTGTTCTTAAACTCTGAAAGGTCAAGCTTGTTCAATACATCCTGAAAAATTGCTGTCTCCAAAGTTTCTAGGTTTCCAATAGCCACATGTTTTGCATAATGATATAAATGAATGCTTAGAAGCATATAAGCCCAACCTGGAATAATAGCCTCTGTGCTACAGGTTAGTGCAACATAAGTGTCTTTGTATTTCGACCAATCGTGTTCTAGGGCTAATTTTCTAAACTCTTTTTCACGCAGTACAAAACCTTCGAGCAGCCAATCCTTAATATCGAAGATAATACGTTTGCCCTGCGGATAAAAATCCTCAAGATTAAAGGTCATTAATTTACTATTCGCAACGCGATTTATAATTTCGTCTGCCATATTTAGGTTTGAATTTATAAATTATTTTATAAATCCAATGATGCATGGGTAATAATTTTTGATTTTTCCATTTCGTATCATTGTTGCAAAAATGATGGGTAGGATAATATTGGGGATATAGAACACAAAGTATGTAGTTACAATAAGAGAATTGCCCGTAAATGGTCCGACTTCAAAATGAATAATTTTAAAAAAGGCTCCAATAGTAAGCACTAAAAACGAAATAAACGTCCAAATAATTTGAAAATTTAAAAGGTTGGATCCGATACTGCTTAAACCAATTATTTTGTCTTTTTTGGTTAACCACAAAATAGCAGGTATTATAATATTTGCTAAAGGAATGATTAACCCAATTAATACGGACAGGTGAATAAAAACTAAGTAACTATTGTCTTCTTTTTTTCCGTAATCTAAAATATCCTCAGCGTTTAAGTCTAATGCTTCACAAATTAAATGCAATGTTTTTCCTCTTGGTTCACTTTCGTTATTTTCAATGCGTTGTATGGTTCTTAAATTTACCGTTGCTGTTTCGGCCAAATCTTCTTGGGACAGGCCTTTTTGTTTTCTTACATTTTTAATTTTTTCTCCGATGTTGTTCATAATCAATTTGATTTTAAATTTTGGTCAAAACTAATTATGAAAGCATCTTTTTGATAACGGTCTTTATACGACATTTTTACGGCATTTGTGTCTGTTCCTATGTTTTCTAAGGTTACTGCTAACTGAATACTACCAAGTGCCTACTAAATCAAAGCATCCCTAATTCCAACTTCGCTTCTTCGCTCATGAGTTCTTGTGTCCAAGGGGGATCGAAAGTAATTTCTACTTCAGCACTTTTTACTTCGTTTATGGATTTTACTTTTTCCTCAACTTCCAAAGGTAGTGTTTCGGCCACTGGGCAGTTGGGTGTGGTAAGGGTCATTAAAATTTTTACGTCATAATCTTCATTAACAAAAACATCATAAATTAGCCCTAATTCATAAATGTCTACAGGAATTTCTGGATCGTAAATTGTTTTTAAAACGTTTACTATTTTCTCACCTAGTGCGTTGGTATCTATTGTTGTGTTGCTCATTTTCTATAGGTTTATTTTTTCATGCGTTTAACTGTTTGTAAGCGATTAAACGAAATAATTCCACATTAATTAAGTTGTGTTTGGTATGCTATGGCATACATTTTAAGTTGCTTAACCATGCTTACCAGTCCGTTGGCCCGAGTTGGTGACAGGTGTTCCTTTAATCCAATTTCATCAATAAAATTAGTATCGGCATTTATAATATCCTTAGGGTGCTGATTAGAAAATACTCGTATTAAAATAGCAATGATGCCTTTGGTGATAATGGCATCACTGTCGGCGGTAAATTCTATTTTATCGTTTTTCATTTCTGCATGAACCCAAACCTTACTTTGACACCCTTTTATTAAATTACTGTCGGTTTTGTATTGGTCGTCAATTAAGGGCAGTTCTTTGCCCAGGTCTATCATATACTGGTAACGTTCTTCCCAATCGTCAAACATTGAGAATTCGTCTATTATTTCATTTTGAATGGCTTCAATGGTCACAATCATAAATTTTTATGCAAAAATACAACAACAAAAGTTGCTATTCAATGTTTTCTGAAATAGATAGGACTTCTTTAACAAGTTCAGCAATTTCTTTAGGTGGATTACCATGGTCGAAAGCTTGTGTTTTGAATGTTTTACCATTAGCAGAAATTATAGTTAGTCTAGCAATTGCAGCACCATCAAACTGATGGTTTTTGGAAGGAGGTTCAAATGTGGATAAAGCAGTTATGTCAACAGATTTTAAGAATTCTATAAGTTGCTTCCAATGTTCAGGACTAATCTGTTTGGTAACAGACTTGCTATCTCTTTTGCTTGTTATTGAAATAGAGTCTTTAGTAATTACAATTTGTTTGTGAAATCCTCTTGATGAAGCTGAATATTCAATTTTGATATTATCTGAAGCTATTTCTGTAGTCGCATATAACAATAGCTTTTTGTCGTTGAAAAACGAAATGCCATTTTGGGAAAAGAGTACAAGGTTTGCTTTTTGAAAGGTTTTAAAAAGTTTTTCTTCAATACGGTTTGCATTGTCGTTACAAATCATTTTAGTACTGCCCAAGGCACTAAATGCTATGGTATTGTTATTTAATGAAAAGGATCCGAAAAAGCGATTACAACCCGAAAAACCAAAAACTTGTTTTGTGTTATTGTTGAAGGTTATGTTGAGGTTAAAATAGGAGACATCTTTTCCGTCTAATTCCTTTATTAAGTAATTGCCGTTAAGTTCCTTCAGAACATTTTGATCCTCTTGTAATTTCAACATTAAGGTATAATTTGAAGACCCTCCCCAACAGCATCTCAAAGCGATGATGCAGCATGTTATTAAAATCAATTTCATGAAGCTATTTTATATTTATTTTTAAGATACAAAAAAGACGCCAAAGTAGGCGTCTATTAAATTATCTTTTGAAATTAAGATTTAGTTTCCAATCATTGAAGCTCTTGCCCCACCTTCTTGAAAAATGGCTCGCATCCTGTTGCTTTGCCCATCGGTAAACATGTACATACAGCTATCATTTGTATAGTCCATATAATTCATAGTCATATCGGCTGTTTGACAATGTACTGTTGGGTAGGAAGGACACCTATAATTTGGTCGATCTGAACTGGGAGTGTCTGCTACAAAGTCATCTTGTCTACATCTACCATCTCCCCAAATATGTCTTAAATTTAAGTAATGACCAACTTCATGAGTAGCTGTTCTTCCTTCGTTGTAAGGGGCTGCTGTCCCCCCTGGTAAACTTGAATACAACAATACAATTCCATCGGTACTTAATGGACCACCTGGGAATTGTGCATAGCCTAAAATACCACCACCCATATTGCAAATCCAAATGTTCATAGTAGTTTCAGGACTTGTTGGGTCAATACCTCCGCGAGAAGATTTTTTCATATCATCATTGGTACTCCAAGCTGAAACATCAGTGTATTTTCTTGTAATATCTGTTAAAGGGTCGAATGTGAATTCAATGTCAGTGTCTGCCACATCATTCGCAAAAGTAGAATCCCCGGGTAATTTACTAATATTTGTATTTTGGTTATTAAAATCTATATTTAATACTGTAATTTGATCAACAATTTGTTGAGTGGAAACATTTTGATCGTTCGTATTATAAAGTACATTTACATGAACTGGAATTTTGATTAGACTTCCACTAATTGGTTCAACATTTACATCTGTATCCCCTGTGTTGTTGTCAGGTTTGCCACCACCATTAGAGGGTTTGCCTTTGGTTGCAATAAACTTCCTGGTTTGATATTCTATGTCATACATACGCTTTTCCAGTCCAGGATTTTCATCCAATAGCCTATTTAAGTTGTTCATGGTGTAACAGGTTCTATTTTGATTTTTATTTTCTGTAAATTTTGATGTTAAATCTGTTTGAATGTCTGTGTATACATAAAAATCACTCATGTCAATTTGCTGCTCTTGAACAGGGGCTTGAATATCGTCATTACAAGCTGTGAAAAATAAGGCTAAAGTAGCCATACTTAAGAAAGCTTTTTTCATTATTAAATAGTTTTTGGATTAGTTAATGTTGAAGATAATTTTTTTCGGGAAACAAATTAAATATTTTACACTGAAAGCATTAAATAATCGATAAAGAGGATTTAAGCTATAAAAAATTAAGGGGTATAATTAGGTAGATATAGACACTTTAAGAAAGCATCATTTTTGCTTTTTTAACGCCTTTAACCAAAGCATCTATTTCTGCTTTGGTATTATAAAATGCAAAAGAGGCTCTTACTGTACCGGGAATCTTGTAAAAGTCCATGATGGGCTGTGCACAGTGATGACCGGTCCGAACGGCAATACCTAGTTTGTCTAGAATGGTTCCAACATCATAGGGGTGTATGCCTTCCAAATTAAATGATATGACCGAAGTTTTCTGTTTTGATGTTCCGTAGATTTTTAGACCGTCTATCTCTAAAAGCTTTTTGGTGGCATATTGTAAGAGGTCATTTTCGTAAGAAGCAATAGTGTCAAAACCAACCGTATTCATATAATCCATTGCAGCACCAAAGGCAATACCGCCACAAATATTTGGGGTGCCTGCCTCGAACTTATGGGGTAAATCTGCATAAGTGGTTTTCTCGAAAGTCACTTCAGCAATCATTTCCCCGCCACCTTGATAAGGCGGTAATTTTTTTAGCCATTCCTCTTTTCCATAAAGCATGCCCACCCCTGTTGGGCCACACATTTTATGGGCCGATGCCACGTAAAAATCGACATCTAGTTCTTGTACATCTGTTTTTATGTGTGGACAAGCCTGTGCACCGTCAATTAAAACAGCAGCACCAACCTCATGGGCTTTTTCAATAATATATTTAATAGGGTTTATGGTTCCCAAAGCGTTTGAGATATGATTGACAAATACCAGTTTGGTATTGGTTGAAAGTAGTTTATCAAATTCTGAAATCACTAATTCACCTTGGTCGTTCATAGGGATAACTCGTAAGGTGGTTCCTGTACGCTCACATAGCATTTGCCAAGGCACAATATTACTATGGTGTTCTAGGGCAGATACAATAATCTCGTTTTCCTTCTTTAACAATGAAGAAAATCCATTGGCCACCAAGTTTATACCATGTGTAGTTCCAGAAGTGAAAATGATTTCGTGCGTATGCCTTGCATTAAAATGCTGCTGAATGGTTTTGCGAGCCTGTTCGTATTTATCTGTGGCTTCCTGGCTTAAGCTATGAACACCGCGATGAATATTGGCGTTGTAATTGGAATAATAGTCTACAATACAATCGATAACCTGCTGAGGGGTTTGTGAGGTAGCCGCATTATCAAAATATACCAAAGGATTACCGTTTACTTTTCGAGATAGTATTGGAAAATCTTTTCGGATGTTTTCTATATTGTACATTATTAGAGTATAACTTAGATTAAGGCGAGTATTAATGTTTTTTTATATTTCTTGACTTATAAACTCTTTGTTCTTAAAAATGATAAGTGACTACTTAGTATGGAAAACACTTCAAATATTTTATAAGTCAAACCCAATGTTTACTCCTAATTTATTGGCAATAATTTTAGTGATACGTTGTTTAAGCTCAGGTATTTTAACCGAGCTCAATACATTATTGCTAAAGGCAAACATTAATAGAGCTTTAGCTTCTTTTTCGGGAATACCACGGGAACGTAGATAAAACAATGCGCTTTCGTCCAACTGTCCTATAGTACAACCATGTGAGCATTTTACATCATCTGCAAAAATTTCCAGCTGGGGTTTGGTATTGATAGTCGCTTTATCGTTCACCAAAATGTTATTGTTGGCTTGGAATGCATTGGTCTTTTGAGCTTCTTTTTCTACTATAACCTTGCCATTAAAAACGCCTGTTGAATTATCGGCAAAAATACCTTTGTAATCTTGATGACTTTCACAGTTTGGCTTAATATGGTGAACTAATGTGTTGTGGTCCACATGCTGCTTATCGCCAATAATAGTAACTCCTTTTAAGGTAGAATCAATACGCTCGCCTTCTTGATAGAAATTAAGGTTATTTCGAGTTAAATTTCCACCAAATGAAAAGGTATGTACTGACGCTATGCTTTCCTGTTTTTGCTTGATGTAGGTGTTATCAATTAACGATGCGTTTAGTCTATCGTTTTGAATTTTGTAATAATCAACAATAGCCCGTTTGCTTGCAAAAATTTCAGTAACACTATTAGTAAGAACAGGGTTGCTAGTTAGGCTTTGGTGACGTTCAATAATTTGTATATGCGAATTCTCTCCAACAACCACTAGGTTTCTTGGTTGAAGCATTAAAGCCGATTCATTTCCTGTAGAAAAATGGATAATTTGAATGGGCTTTTCAACTAGTTTATTTTTAGGAATATAAATATATGCACCCTCACTTGAGAAAGCTGTGTTTAAAGATGCTAAACTGTCATTGTTTGCTGCTTTATTAAAATAGTTTTCAATAACCAATCTGTACTTGGGCTTCGATAATGCAGCAGACATAAGGCAAACATCCATGCCTTCATGTGTGGTTTGGGACAAATGTGAGGAGTACTTACCATCTATAAATACAATTTTATAAGTATCTATATCATGAATGAAATATTTTTTTACATCCCTATATTCCAGAGCATTCTCCTGTTTTGGGAAAACACTATAATCCTCTTTTAATACTTTATTTAAAGACGTATACTTCCATGCCTCATCTTTTTTTGACGGGAAGCCCTTTTTTTCGAATGTTTTTATGGCATCATTCCTTACATCGTGAACATAGGCATTGGTGTTTATCCTGTCCTCGAAAATCATAAATGATGATAATAGCTTTTCTTTTAAATCCATATTTTCAATTGTTCAGTATATAATCTTTAGTTGCAGGAGTATATGAACTGCTTACTATAGAATGATAACTGGTTACAAGTATTAAGCGCCAATTTCTTGTTTTATCCAATCGTATCCTTTTTCTTCAAGCTCAAGTGCTAACTCTTTAGTCCCCGATTTTACAATTTTACCATTATGTAATACATGTACATAGTCTGGCACGATATAATCTAAAAGACGCTGATAGTGTGTAATGACGATTACAGCATTGTTCCTGTTTTTTAATTTATTAACGCCATTGGCAACTATTCGAAGGGCATCAATGTCCAATCCGGAATCGGTTTCATCTAAAATAGCTAATTTGGGATCTAACATGGCCATTTGAAAGATTTCGTTTCGCTTTTTTTCACCACCAGAAAATCCTTCATTTAATGAACGAGACAGGAACTTTCTATCGATTTCCAATAAATCGGCTTTTTCACGGATGAGTTTCAGCATATCCTTAGCGGGCATTTCTTCCAAACCTTGTGCTTTACGGGATTCGTTAATAGCTGTCTTGATGAAATTGGTAACTGATACTCCAGGGATCTCAACGGGATATTGAAAAGACAAAAACACGCCTTTGTGTGCACGTTCCTCGGCATCCAATTCCTCAATATCCTCACCATTAAACGTGATGCTACCTTTGGTAACCTCATACTCTTCTTTGCCAGCTATAACAGAAGCTAATGTGCTTTTACCAGAACCGTTTGGTCCCATAATGGCATGGATTTCGCCTGATTTAACTTCAAGATTAATACCTTGTAAGATGCTTTTGTCTTCAACACTTGCGTGTAAATTGTCTATTTTTAACATATACTTATTTTAAGTCTCATTAATTAGCTTCCTAGTTCTATAACGTCGTTATTTTCTTTTTTGGGTTCAAAAACATTAAGGATTTCCTTAATTTCTACTTTTTGTTCCCAAAGGATTACATCATCTTCTTTATCTGTAATTTTTCCACGTATTTCTACGGGAATCATATCTGTAGGGACCTTTTTATATGGTTGGACAAGTTTGTTTAATTCGTGCATTTTATCAGTAACAAAAACACCATAAATGTTCGCATGGGTCTGTAATACAGCAGCGCCATCGAAATACACAAAATCACCCTTTAAAAGGGTAAGACCATCACTTTGTTTAGCGGTACGCTCTGGACCATCTGTAACAACATCTTTGTCTGCCTCTTTTGATCTAGCCTCATTTTTACAACTTAAAAACGCAAATAAAACTACTGAGACAAAAAATAAATTTTTCATTGATGATAATTTTTAACCTACAGATCCTTCTAAGCTTATTTCCAATAATTTTTGAGCTTCAACTGCAAACTCCATAGGAAGTTTATTTAATACTTCTTTACTAAAACCATTTACAATTAATGCAATAGCCTTTTCGGTATCGATACCTCTTTGGTTACAGTAAAAAATTTGGTCCTCACCAATTTTACTTGTTGTAGCCTCGTGTTCTATTTTAGCCGATTTATTTTTTGCTTCAATATATGGGAAGGTATGGGCCCCACATTCGTTACCCATAAGTAAACTATCACATTGCGAAAAGTTACGCGCGTTTTCTGCTCTGGAATTTATTTGAACCAATCCACGATAGCTATTTTGCGATTTTCCTGCAGATATACCTTTTGAAATAATGGTAGACTTGGTGTTTTTCCCCAAGTGGATCATTTTAGTTCCCGTATCGGCCTGTTGAAAATTATTGGTAACAGCAATGGAATAAAATTCTCCAACTGAATTGTCTCCTTTTAGCACACAACTAGGATATTTCCATGTCACTGCAGAACCTGTTTCAACTTGAGTCCATGAAATCTTTGCATTGGTTTCACATAGGCCTCTTTTGGTTACAAAATTATAAACGCCTCCTTTTCCTTCGGCATTTCCAGGATACCAGTTCTGTACGGTACTGTATTTTATTTCAGCATTGTCCAAGGCAATAAGCTCTACAACGGCGGCATGTAATTGGTTTTCGTCTCTACTTGGTGCTGTACAACCTTCAAGGTAGCTTACATAACTGCCCTCATCAGCGATGACTAATGTACGCTCGAACTGTCCAGTTCCAGCTTGATTAATTCTAAAGTAGGTTGACAATTCCATAGGACATTTTACACCTTTAGGGATATAACAGAAGCTACCATCACTAAATACGGCACTATTTAAAGCGGCATAAAAATTATCTTTTTTAGGGACAACCGTTCCTATATATTTTTTTACTAAATCGGGATGCTCTTTAATAGCTTCGGAAATACTCATAAAAATAATGCCTTGTTCGGCCAAGGTTTTTTTAAAAGTAGTCGCTACTGAAACTGAATCAACAACAACATCCATGGCAACACCAGCCAATTTCTTTTGCTCGTCTAATGAAATCCCTAGCTTTTCGAATGTAGCTAATAATTCAGGATCAACTTCGTCTAAACTATTATATTTTGGTTTTTTATTAGGTGCTGAATAGTAAGAGATGCCTTGAAAATTTGGTTTTTCGTA
Source organism: Aestuariivivens sp. NBU2969 (assembly GCF_019931125.1). Lineage (NCBI taxonomy): Bacteria > Pseudomonadati > Bacteroidota > Flavobacteriia > Flavobacteriales > Flavobacteriaceae > Aestuariivivens > Aestuariivivens sp. NBU2969. Next base: position 121,852 of record NZ_JAIOUU010000004.1, on the reverse strand, counting down.
ATTAACATTGGCCCATTCAGGCTCAATCATGTCTTTCCAAATACGAAAAGCTTCCAAGCGCCATTCAGTCATCCATTCAGGTTCTTCTTTCTTTTTGGAAATAGCTTTAACAATATCTTCGTTTAACCCATTAGGAAACGTATCCGATTCAATATCAGTATAAAAACCATATTCATATTCTTTGGTCTTTAGTTCTTCTCTTAAATCGTCTTCTGTATATTTATTACTCATTTGTCGAGTTTAATTTTCAATATCTTTTTGTATGGGGTATAAATTGAATTACAATGAGAATGATTCTCCACATCCGCATGTTCTGTTGGCATTAGGGTTGTTGAAAACGAATCCAGTACCGTTTAATCCTCCAGAATATTCAAGCGTAGTTCCAATTAAGTATAAAAAGCTTTTTTTATCAACAATAATTTTAACTCCATTATCCTCAAACACTTTGTCATCTTCCTGTTTTTCTTTGTCAAATTTTAAGTCGTAAGACAGACCGGAACATCCGCCACTTTTAACACCAACACGAATGTAATCTGAGGATGGATCATATCCGTCTTCAGTCATAAGCTCAATGACTTTTTTCTTAGCTGTTTCAGAAACTTTTATCATAGCCTTAATTAGATTTCGTCTAAATAGAGTGCAAATATACAATATAAGTCCTGCAAAACCATATAACCTAACATTATATTGGTATATGGTTTAATAGTTTTTTATTATTGATTTTTGAAGTTGGGATTATTAACGAATTCGTAATCAGATAGAGATAAAAGAAAGGATTTTAAATCGGACTTATCTTGATTGGATAACTGGACACCACCTTGCGCCACTTTTTTCATTAAAGGATCAATGGTAGTAGAATGTTTTAAGCCTTCACTGTAGTGGTTAATCACTTCTTCTAAAGTGGCAAATCTTCCATCATGCATATAAGGCGCCGTAAATGCTAGATTTCGGAGTGAGGGTGTTTTGAATTTGCCATTGTCCGCAGGGTCTCCAGTAAATTTTCCTAATCCTAAGTCAGTAAACGTAGCGTCTAAACCATTGTTATGAAATAGATTATCTGTCCAAAGCGGATTATTGTCACTACCATGACAATGGAAACAGTCACCTTTGGTTTCATCCATAAACACATTAAATCCGTTCTCTTCTTCTGCAGTTAAAGTGGTCTGTCCCAGTAGAAATTTATCGAACTTGGAATTTGAAGAGATTAAAGTACGTTCAAATTGTGCTATGGCTTTGGTGACCAGAGTAGAGTCTATGTTAGCTTTCCCAAAGGCTTGTTGAAACAGGGTAGGATAGTCGGGGTGTTCTTGCAGTTTTTGAGTAACTTGATTCCAAGTGTTTTTCATTTCGGTAGGATCTGTAACGGGTCTAAAAGCCTGATGCTCCAAGCTAAATACACGACCGTCCCAAAAGAATTTTTCATCGTAATTCCACGCCAAGTTGAATAAGGGCATAGAGTTTCTTTTTCCAATGGAACCATCGATGCCTTCACTAAACCGATTAAGATCTGTAAACGCATGTTCTGGGGTATGGCAATCGGCACAAGCTTGCGTATTATCGCCAGAAAGTATCGGATCGAAGAATAACTTTTTGCCCAAAGCAATGCCTTCAATAGTTTGGGGGTTGTTGGGAGGAAGTATGGGGTTTAGAATTTTATCTTGAAAAAGCTGAGGAATCCTTAAAGGATTTGGTGTTGGGCTATAACGATCCACACTTTCATTGGAGCAGGACCATATAATAAAAGTGGAAATTAACATAAAATATTTAAGCCACAGTTTCAAAATTTATTGTTCTATTGATTTTAGACTGAATGCATTTTGACCGTTTTCAAACATCATAATTTGTGCTGATACATTTGGCATTAGCATTTGATTGTAGGTGTTTAAATTCCAAGTATTGGGGTTTTTAAACCACTCGGCAATGTTCATTTCAATATTAAATGTGCTGTTATTGTTTACAGTGACTGGCCCTAGATTAACAATGATAAATGTGTCTTGAGGAAATATTGGTTCGCTTCCCGAGGTGTCTACAGCTCTAATGGCATGATAGTTGAATCCTTGTTCAATACTGCTGTTGTTTATAAACTTGCCGTCAAATTGCATGTAATGATAACCGCCACCAAGCATCGCAGGGACAAACCATGACGCTGTGTTTAAATCTTGGTAGACAGCATCAGTATTTTTTTCATTTTTAAAGCCGAAGGTAAATGATAGATTTGAATATATCTCATTTGGGATAATCATGGTTGATGTAAATGTTAAATTTTCGCCATTGGTGACATCTACTAAATTATAGTCATTGGTTTTCAAAACTTCTCCTGATTGCTTTGTAAAGGTTATGTCAGAAATAAGATAACGTAAACGTTCAATGCTTAGTTGCTCTCCATTTTCATTCGTAAATTTAATAACATTGAAATCTTGATTCGTAACTGGTGTTCCGTCCCAATGATGTGAAAAATTAAAACTTACTGTTGTATTATTAGCTTTATCATCATTGTCTGTATGACATGATAAAAAGATAGTAAAAAACAATACTACTATTGAAACTGTTTTATTCATTTATTTGAATAATTAGTAAATCGGTAAAACCTTGATTTTTGACAATATCCTGGTTTGACGAATTGGATTCTCCAACTACTATAAAGCTATTGTTTTTTAGCTCAACTGCATCATAAACCAAGTCGATGCCCGAGCCTCCAATTGTTTTTTGCCATATAATATTAGCATTAGCATCAATTTTTATAACCCATGCATCATTTTGGCCTTTATTTTCTTTTAAATCACCATCAGTGCTACGGGAGTTTCCAGATATGATAAAACCATTATCTTGGGTTTTTGAAACAGAACGACCAGCATCAAAACTACTCCCGCCTAAAACTTTTTCCCAAACAATATCACCGTTATCATTTATTTTAATGAGCCATAAATCGGAAGCTCCTTTGTTTAGTGAAACGTCTTTGTCATTACTTCTAGTATTGCCAACGATAAGATAATTTCCATTTCCTGAATTAATAATATCCCAAGCTTCGTCTATTTCACTCCCGCCATAAGATCTTTCCCAAATCAAGTTGCCCAACTCTGAAATTTTAACACCCCAAAAATCATAGCTTCCTTTGTTATTTGAGATATCTACATCGCTGCTGTCTGAAAAGCCTATAATGATATAGCCATTATCTTGTGTTTGAACAATACCGCTTGGCGTATCAGTAAACGTGCCACCATAGTACTTGCTCCATTGTTTTACACCCGAAGCATCTAGTTTAATAACCCAAAAATCCCCTCCAGCATGTCGCTTTGCTGAAAAAGATTTGCTATTGCCTTCGCCACCTGAAGCTGTGACATCTAAAATACCTGTTAATAAAAAACCATCATCATTAGTTTGAATACATGAAATACCCGTATCTACTCCGGAAAAACCAAACGATTTTTCCCATATGACATTTCCTGTGATATCAAGCTTTGTAAACCAAAAATCGGTTAGGCCATTGTTTGCAGAGACATCACCGTCAACACTTTTACTAAAGCCTAAAACAGCAAATCCGCCATCATTGGTTTGAATGATATCGTTGCCTCTATCTTCATCGCTTCCGCCATAGGTTTTCTGCCATTCCAACTCGTGGGTTGCACTAAATTTTAAAAGCCAATAATCAAAAGATGTATTTTGTTTATTGGTAATATCTCCATCCATACTTTGGGTGTACCCTAAAATAGCATAACCGCCATCGGAAGTTTTTACTATGGATTTTCCGCTTTCATTACCTGCGCCACCTAAGGTTGTAATTGTTGCTGTTGGTTCCTGTTTTGTAGGATTTCCAGAATCATCAGAACTACAATTGAATGCAATAAAGATTAGAAAAGATAAAAGATAATATTGGGGCTTAATAAAAAGCATCTCAGTGTTATAAGTCACTTTTTTTAACAACAAATAAACCTCTATTTATGTCGCTTATAATAATATTGCCACTTTCAAAGAATGGGTATATACTCCACACTCCGTCATAGCTAGCATTATTATGTTCGGGATAGGTGTCGAAAAATCCAATTTCGGTCATGGCATTGCTTGATGCTTCAATATTGCTTATATCAAGCACTCTAAGTCCTGCTGCATAATTAGCTAAATAGAAAGTGTTGCCTTTAACGTAACCATTATGGTCTATGGCTAAAGTTGGGCCATGATAGGTTGAAGATAGGACTGGGGCATCCAAATCGGTAAAATCGAAAACAAAGGTTGCTGTATTGTTTCCAAAGAACTGCTCATCCAATTCATCACCGAATATAAAATGTGACATATCGTCTGTAAACCACCCTTGATGGGCATAGCCTGGATTAGGGTAGCTAACGTCTGAGATAAGTTGCGGATTGGATTTATCTGTTACATCTATAATGACTACTGTATTGGATCCAAGGTAATTCCCGTTGCTGCCTATAAAAAGTTTTTTGCCATTATGCTCGGTGTCTGGGCCATTATAGGTCACTACTTGCGCGTCATGAGTATAACCAGAGCCACCATAACCGCCAGCACTTACCGGATTAAGTGGGTTTGAAATATCAACAAAAACAACACCTCCATTATATAAATTACACCCTACTAAATATGCTATATCTTCATTTTCATTAATGACGACATTATGACAACTTCCAACATCGGTGTAAACCATATCAGCAGTAAATATTTCAGGGGGATTAGTAATATTGCGTAAACGTGTTAAATTAAAAATTTGCATGCCATGATTACCGGCATTATCGGCAACTATGTAAGCATAGTTGTTGTGAACTTTAATATCGCGCCAATCGTTACTAGTGGTTTGGGTAGGGAGCTTACCTAGATAAACAAGTTCTTCAGGAGTTGTAATGTCAATAAAGGCAGTGCCGTTATCTAGGCCCATAAGTGCATATTCCCTACCATTGACAGGGTCTGTCCAACCCCAAGAATCATTTCCTGAATTGGCATTGAATGTCGATAATGGTATTTGGGCCATTAAGTCATAACCATTACAAGGATAAATACCAGCGAAACCATTTTCACATTCAAATAAGGCACCAGAAGAATCATCAATATTATCAACAGGTTCGTTACTGCAATATTGGAAGCTGATCAATATAAAAATGCATAAAATAAAAGTTGATAAAATTTTATTGAGGTTAAATTTCATAGGTAGAGTTTTATGTCAAATTTAGTGGATAATTAGTTATTGACCTTAAAGGATGTCAATTTTAACTTAAAAAATGCTCAAATATATTAGGTTATGGTTGTAATGTTGGTTAATATCATACTAGAAATAGGTGTTTTATACAAATAGCTTATTATTTTTGCAGCATGATAGAAGATAAGAACCAAGAAAGGACATCATTAAGTGAGTTGGGTGAGTTTGGTCTGATAGACCATCTTACCAAACATTTCGAAATTAAACAAGAATCGACCATTAAAAGTATTGGGGATGATGCGGCAGTTTTAAATTTTGAAAACAAAAATGTTGTTGTTACAACTGATCTGCTAGTTGAAGGGGTGCATTTCGATTTAAGCTATATGCCATTGAAACACTTAGGGTATAAGGCAGTAATGGTTAATTTATCGGATGTTTATGCTATGAATGCTTCTGCTACCCAGATAACGGTTTCGATTGCAGTATCCAACAGATTTTCATTGGAAGCCTTAGAAGAATTATATAGTGGTATTGAAACCGCAGCAAGGTTGTATAATATAGATGTAGTTGGTGGTGACACAACTTCTTCCAATACCGGATTGCTAATATCTGTAACAGCTTTTGGTGTTTTAAAAAAGGATAAGGCAGTTTATAGATCTGGAGCAAAACCAAATGATTTGTTGGTAGTAACAGGAGATTTAGGTGGGGCTTATATGGGATTACAAGTTTTAGAACGAGAAAAAGAGGTGTATAAGGTGAACCCCAACAATCAACCCGATTTACAGCCATATACTTATATTGTTGAAAGACAATTGAAGCCCGAAGCTAGAAAAGATATTGTTAAGTTGTTTGATCATTTAGATATAAAACCTACAGCAATGATTGATATTAGTGATGGGTTGTCATCTGAAATATTACATATATGCAAGCAAAGTAATGTAGGCTGCGATTTATATGAAAATAAAATTCCACTAGATCCTCAAGTAATTTCAGTATGTGAAGAGTTTAATATAGATAGTACAACAGTGGCCTTAAATGGAGGAGAGGATTACGAACTTTTATTTACCATTTCTCAGGATGATTATCCTAAAATTAAAGCAAACCCTAATTTTACGGTGATTGGTTTTATGACTGAACAAGAAAAAGGGGTGCATTTGGTAACTAGAGCAGATACTAAAATTGCTCTAAAGGCTCAAGGGTGGAAAAACTTTAATGCCTAAAAACCAATAATTCAGGATATTGTTTCTGACGTTTTAAAAGGCGTCTGTTGTGTATATTTTCCAGAACAGCATTTATTTCTTTAAGTTTTGGAGTGAGCTCAGTTAAATTTCCTGATTGATCAGTAGTAAATTGTTTGTTACAGTGTCTGCATTTAAACTCTTTTACGTGACGTGTAACATGCTTGGTTATTTTGAACTCATGTCCAAAAAACGAGCAGTAAATTTTTTTCATATTTTTTGTGCTATTAACTCTTTCTTTGAAAGGGAGTTAAAGGTAAAAAAAAATGTGAAATTTACAAAAGCAATTTAAGCAGCGCTAGTGTTGTATGTTTTTTGTCTAATCTTGCTCAATTTTCTACTGTACATTAACTCTAATACAGCATTAATTTCTTTAAAAGTAGAGGTGAGTTCAGTGAGCTTGCCATTGCTATTGGTAGTTAATTCCTTCTTACAATGGCAACATTTGTATTCTTTAACATGCCGGGTAACCTTTTTGGAAACCAGATAATCATGCCCAAAAAAGCTGCAGTACATTTTTGATAAAAAAGTAGGGTTTTTAGTAGTTTTTTTCATGGCATTAAATTTAAGGCACTATAAACATAGGGAAAAAAATCATTTTATCGTTAAAAAGGAATTATTTTTCGATGAAATGCATAAAATTTTGAAAGAAACTAACTTCATTTTCAATAAAACTCATGTGACCATCTGGGAATTCTACAACTTCTATGTTTGCTGTACGGGCTTCCTTAAATAAGGAATTATAATCTAATACAGGATCTTTTATGCTAATAAACATTGCTTTTTTATGTTGAAATTGACTAAAAGTTTTGTTTCTATTTTTCCTTATTTTCATACCTTCAAGGGCAGCAACTATTCCTTGTAAAGGTGTTTTTAATGCTTCTATAGTTATTTGTTCAATAGTATTAGCGTGTTTGGATTTAGTTTCAGGATTAAACAAGTTGGCAATCGCAATTCGAATAAATGTTTTATGGTCATGCTTAACGGCAGTTATGGCCCTGTCCCTATTTTGTTTACGTTCTTCACTATCTGATTGGGAAGTTGAGTTCACCAGTAATAGTCCGTCAACATATTCTGGATATTTTTCAGCCAAAGCCAAAGCGACATAGCCTCCCATAGAATGTCCTGCAACGGTATATGTTTTAATATTAAGTTGACTTATAACAGCATTTACCGCTTCAGCCATCTGTTCCATAGTATGGATATAACCCATGCATTCAGTTTTTCCGTGGCCTAATAAATCAATACAAATAATCCTGTTTTGATTTTTTAGTCCATTTATGAACGGATACCATATTGTTGAATTTTCTAAAAAGCCATGTAGTAAAACAATAGTTTTGCCTATGCCATAATCAGTATAAAAAACAGAAGTGTTTTTGTACTTTAAAATCACGATTTCACTTTCTTAATAGCTGTAAACGCTTTATCAACATAATCATCCTCTACCAAAATAGTAAACTCGTTGGTTGTAGAAAGTACTTCGTAAAGGACAACGCCCTCCCAAGCCAAGCGTTTAAAAAAATGATAATATAAGCCCGCAATTTTTGAGTTGTCCTCTGGTAAGTTTATGCTAATGGCAGTGAGTCCATCTTGAATAGCTAAAAACAATTCCATTTTAAAATGTTCTAAAACAAAGTCTTTTAAACTACTGGAAATAATAATATTGCTTTCATGGATACCGCGCGTAAAGGTATAGAATAGCTTTGATTCCTGGTTAATGCGATTCAAAACCTTGGCATGGCTATCTATAAGAGTGTCTGAATTTTTTACTGTAAAATCTGTTAGGTTAGATCGCACCGTTATATCACCCAAATTTTGAATGACACGTTTCATTTTTACCGAATTGGACAAAGCTGGTGGTGGACTATACCTTCTTAAGGCCATCATAATTGCTCCTGGCTTTACCTCTTTTTTTAGCATGTTGCTAATGGGTTCGGTCAATTCTATAGCTAAAGCACTAAAGTTGATAATGTTTCTTGATAATGCTTCTTCTAAATAAGGTTGTGAAATGAGTATATCCTCAACGCAGTTAGATACAGTTTTCATAAGGTATTTATAACGTGTTAACTATTTAACATTATGTGTAAATGTAAACTTTTTTTTTAATAAATAGTTGCTATGTGAATTTGGATTTTAATTTTGTTCCAAATTTTTAATAATGAAAGTATTAAAGTTTGGGGGAACATCTGTAGGTACTGTTAAGAATATGCAGCATGTTAAGGATATTATTACAGATGGCACTAAGAAAATTGTGGTGTTGTCTGCAATGTCTGGTACTACAAATACATTGGTTTCTATTGCTAGTGATATTTTCAATAAAACACCTAACCAAGCTGTAGACACAATTAATAAGATGCATGAGTCTTATTTTGTTGTAATAGATGAACTCCTTGTAGACGACTCATTTAATAGTGATGTAAAAAATTATGCTACCGAAATTTTTAATTTTTTATTGGAAGCTACTTATTTAGAGTATTCTAAAAATTTAGAAAATAAAATTTTAGCACAAGGTGAGTTACTTTCAACTTATATGTTTAATGCATATTTAAAGCAAGAGGGAATAAGTTCTTCGTTGTTACCGGCATTGGATTTTATGAGAATTAATAGTGCCAAAGAACCAGATTTGGTCTCAATAAAAGAAAAATTTGGAGGAGTGTTAGAAACTACTCCAGAATCAGATATATATATTACACAAGGGTTTATTTGTTTAGATGAAAATGATGATGTGTCCAATCTACAGCGTGGCGGGAGTGATTATACAGCTACTATTATTGGTGCGGTGATTCATGCTGAAGAGGTACAGATTTGGACGGATATTGATGGGATGCACAATAATGACCCAAGATTTGTTGAAAATACCCATCCTATTTCAAACCTGTCCTTTGATGAAGCTGCCGAGTTAGCCTATTTTGGAGCAAAAATATTGCATCCGCAAACAGTGTTGCCAGTTAGGGAAGATGGCATACCCGTGCGTTTAAAAAATACTATGGATCCTGCCGCCGATGGCACGTTGATTTCTAGCGATACCTCCGAAAATGGAATCAAGGCTATAGCAGCAAAAGATAATATTACAGCCATAAAAATTAAATCTGGACGCATGCTTCAAGCCTATGGATTTTTAAAGAAAGTCTTTGAAGTTTTCGAGACTTATGAGACGTCCATAGATATGATTACTACATCGGAAGTGGCAGTATCATTAACTATTGATGATGATAAAAACTTAGATAGAATTGTTTCAGAACTAGAAAAGATTGCATCTATTGAAGTTGATAAAAACCAAACTATTGTCTGTTTGGTAGGTCATTCTATTGTTAGCCATGACAGTACCTTTAAACTATTTCAAATATTACAGGATGTAAAAATTAGAATGATCTCCTACGGAGGTAGCAGAAATAATATTTCTTTGCTTATAAATTCTAATGATAAGATTACTACGCTGAACAAACTAAACGATTATTTATTTGAATTAGTCACTCTTTAAATACCCGAAAATTAGTTTTGTTCCGATAAAAAGGGGTGCTTAAGCACCCCTTTTATATTTTTTAAGAATTCATAAGGTCTTCAATCTCGTCGGCTTCAATAGGAATGTTTCGCATCAAATTAAAGGGTTCGCCATGTTCTTGAATAACCACATCGTCCTCTAGACGTATACCGAAACCTTCATCTGGAATATATATAGCAGGTTCTACAGTAAAAACCATATTAGCTTGCATGGGTTCGGTTAAAATACCGTAGTCGTGTGTGTCTAGACCCATGTGGTGGCTGGTGCCATGCATGAAATATTTTTTATAAGCTGGCCAATCGGGATTTTCGTTTTGCACATCGGCTTTGTCCAATAAGCCTAAACGAAGTAATTCACTGGTCATTAACTTACCAACTTCAACATGGTAAGCTGCCCAATCGGTTCCTGGGATTAACATTTTGGTAGCTTCGATTTTAATCCTATTTACTGCGTTATAGACGGCTTTTTGTCTTTTATTAAAACGACCAGAAACAGGTATGGTTCGGGTCATATCACTAGAATAATTAGCATATTCGGCACCTATATCCATTAAAATTAAATCGCCTGTTTTACATTGTTGGTTGTTTTCTATATAGTGTAACACATTGGCATTATTACCAGAAGCAACTATTGGTGTATAAGCGAATTTTTTAGAGCGGTTGTTTAAAAATTCATGTATGAACTCTGCTTCAATTTCAAATTCCCAGACATTGGGTTTTACAAAATTTAAAACACGCCTAAACCCTTTTTCGGTAATGTCACATGCTTTTTGAATCAAATCAATTTCTATAGGATCTTTAACCGATCTTAAGCGTTGTAAAATAGGCGCGCTTTTGGCGACGCTATGGGCTGGATATTTTTCTTTTAACCACTTGGTGTATCGGTCTTCTCTAGTTTCGGTTTCAACATTAGCACGATAGTGTTCGTTGGTGTTTATGTAAACTGTGTCGCATTGTGTCATGAGTTCGAACATGATTTTTTCCATCTCTTGTAACCAATACACTGTTTTTATACCGCTAACCTGAAAAGCTTTATCCTTAGTTAGTTTTTCACCCTCCCAGATGGCAATATGCTCATTGGTTTCTCTAAGAAACAATATTTCACGATGTTTTTCTTTAGGACAATCTGGAAATAAAACTAATATACTTTCTTCTTGATCTACTCCGCTTAAATAAAAGATATCGCGATGTTGTTCAAAAGGCATGGTGCTATCGGCACTAATAGGATAGATATCGTTCGAGTTAAAAACGGCCAAGCTATTAGGCTTCATTTTTGCCGTAAAGTTTTTGCGGTTTTTAATAAATAACTGATTGTTTATAGGGTAATATTTCATCTGTTTTAAAAATTTTAATTATTTCGGTGAGTTAACAAAAATTAAATTTATTTATGTTCATATCATTATGATATCAGCTTATTAGAGTCTAAAATTAAGCAAACTCATGGTACTAAAGTAAAATTCTTGGGATTTCTTAATAATTATTTAAGAATCATTCTAAATAGCAAAAACATGACATACGTAATTTGTCTATAAATGTGGTCATAACTACATTTGTACATCTTTAAAAACTAACTTTAAAATAATGAGCGGATTTTTTAAATCTTCGATTGGAAGAAAGGTAGCTATGGCGCTTTCTGCATTCTTCCTAATGTTTTTCTTAATTATTCATTTAGCGGTAAATATTACTTCTTTGTTTAGTGAAAATTTGTTCAACGAACTATCGCATTTTATGGGAACAAATCCTTTAGTGCAATTGGTTTTACAGCCAGTTTTAATTTTTGGTGTTGTTTTCCATTTTGTAATGGGCTTTATTTTAGAATTAAAAAATAAAAAGGCCCAAGGTGTAGCTTATGCCAGGAACAATGGAGCAGCTAATTCTACTTGGATGAGTCGAAATATGATTTACAGTGGACTAGTAATTTTAGCTTTTTTGGTAATCCATTTTGCTGATTTTTGGGTTCATGAAATCAATGTAAAATATATTAATGTTCAACCTGAAGACCCTTCGCGGTATTATCATGAATTGGTCGAAAAGTTTTTGCCTATGTGGAGAGTGACTGCTTATGTAGTAGCATTTATTCTTTTAGGACTGCACTTAGCTCACGGTTTTACTTCGGCATTTCAATCTATGGGTTCAACTGCTGGTAGAAAAGCAACATTGCAAAAACTTGGTAAAGCATATTCTATTGTCATTCCATTAGGATTTATAGTTATTGCTTTATTTCATCATTTTAACCATTAATCTTAATAAAAATGGCTTTAGATTCAAAAGTACCAAAAGGTCCAATTAAAGATAAATGGACAGATTATAAAAATAAAATCAACCTTGTAAATCCAGCAAATAAGCGTCATATAGACGTAATTGTTGTAGGTACAGGTTTGGCAGGAGGTTCAGCTGCTGCAACCTTGGCAGAATTAGGTTATAATGTAAAGGCATTTGCTTATCAAGACTCACCTCGCAGGGCACACTCTATCGCTGCTCAAGGCGGTATTAACGCTGCTAAAAATTATCAAGGAGATGGTGATTCCACTTATCGATTATTTTACGATACTGTAAAGGGGGGGGATTACCGTTCACGTGAGGCAAATGTTTATCGTTTGGCTGAGGTGTCTGCAAATATTATAGACCAATGTGTAGCACAAGGGGTCCCTTTCGCTCGTGATTACGGTGGGTTATTGGATAACCGTTCGTTTGGTGGGGTTTTAGTTTCTAGAACTTTTTACGCAAAAGGGCAAACGGGTCAGCAGTTATTATTAGGAGCTTATTCCGCAATGAATCGTCAGATTGCTCGTGGTAAGATTGAAATGTTTAATCGTCACGAAATGTTAGATGTTGTAATTGTTGACGGTAAAGCAAGAGGTATTATTGCTCGAAATTTAATAACTGGTGAAATTGAGCGTCATTCGGCACATGCAGTTGTTATTGCTTCTGGCGGATATGGAAATGTTTATTTCTTATCAACTAACGCTATGGGTTCTAATGCAACGGCAGCATGGAAAATTCACAAGAAAGGAGCATTTTTTGCCAACCCTTGTTACACCCAAATTCATCCAACTTGTATTCCGCGTTCTGGAGATTATCAGTCTAAACTAACGTTAATGTCCGAGTCATTGCGTAACGATGGCCGTATTTGGGTGCCTAAAAACATAGAGGATGTTAAGGCCATTCGTGAAGGCCGTAAAAAACCTACCGATTTATCTGAAAACGAACGCGATTATTATTTAGAGCGTCGTTACCCTGCATTTGGTAACTTGGTGCCACGTGACGTAGCATCTCGAGCTGCAAAAGAGCGTTGCGATGCGGGTTACGGTGTAAATGCTACTGGTGAAGCGGTGTATTTAGATTTTGCTTCAGCTATCGAGCGTTACGGAAAAGAGCAGGCAAAGATTCATAATATACAAAGCCCTTCCAAAGAAAAAATTACCCAACTGGGTGAGAAAATAGTGGAAGCTAAGTATGGTAATTTATTCCAAATGTATGAGAAAATCGTTGACGAGAATCCATACAAAACCCCAATGATGATTTACCCGGCAACACACTATACAATGGGTGGTGTTTGGGTAGATTATAACTTAATGACAACCATTCCTGGATGTTACTGTATTGGTGAGGCTAACTTCTCAGATCACGGTGCTAACAGACTTGGGGCTTCTGCTTTAATGCAAGGTCTGGCAGATGGTTATTTTGTGTTGCCTTATACAATTGGTGATTATTTAGCCGATGATATTCGTACAGGTAAAATTCCAACGGATTCAAAAGAATTTGATGAAGCTGAAAAAGCAGTAAAAGATAGGATTGAATTCTTCATTAATAATAAAGGTTCTAAATCTGTAGATTATTTCCATAAACGTCTAGGAAAAGTAATGTGGGATAAGGTAGGGATGGCTCGTAATGAAAAAGGGTTGAAAGAAGCCATGACTGAAATTAAACAAATTCGTGAAGAGTTCTGGAAAGAAGTAAAAGTGCCTGGAAGTGCAAACGAAATGAATCCAGAGTTAGAGAAGGCTGGTCGAGTGGCTGATTTTCTTGAATTAGGTGAACTATTTGCTAAAGATGCTTTAATGAGGGAAGAATCTTGTGGAGGTCATTTTAGGGAAGAATCGGTTGAAGAAAGCGGTGAGCAAAAAGGAGAAGCAAAACGTAACGATAAAGAATTTGCATTTGTTGCTGCTTGGGAGCACAAAGGAGAGCCTGCAGATGCAGTATTACATAAAGAAGAGTTAGAATTTAAAGATATTGAACTAAAACAACGTTCATACAAATAAGATTGACACTATGAATTTAACACTTAAAATTTGGAGACAGAAAGACTCAAATGTGAAGGGTCAAATGGTCGAATATAAGGTAACTGATATTTCAGAACATATGTCTTTCTTAGAAATGATGGATGTTTTGAACGAACAATTAGTTAATGAAGGAGATGAGCCTGTAGCTTTTGATCACGATTGTAGAGAAGGAATTTGCGGCATGTGTTCTATGTATATTAATGGTGAGGCACATGGTCCTGATAGAGGCGTTACAACGTGTCAGTTACATATGCGTATGTTTAACGATGGTGATACCATTACTATTGAACCATTTAGAGCGGCGGCATTCCCTGTAATTAAAGATTTAGTTGTAGATAGAACAGCTTTCGAACGTATACAACAAGCAGGTGGGTATATTTCTGTAAATACTTCTGGAAACACACAGGATGCGAATGCTATTCCTATTTCTAAACATGCAGCCGATGAGGCTATGGATGCTGCTACGTGTATTGGTTGTGGCGCATGCGTGGCGACCTGTAAAAACTCGTCTGCTATGTTATTTGTTGGAGCTAAGGTGAGCCAATATGCATTATTGCCACAAGGACAGATTGAGGCTGCAGATCGAGTTAGGAATATGGTTGCTCAAATGGATCTTGAAGGTTTTGGTAATTGTACCAATACAGGAGCATGTGAAATTGAATGTCCAAAAGGTATTTCTTTAGATAATATCGCTAGAATGAATCGGGAATTGATGAAGGCAAGTTTTTAGTCAAAATACTTTAAAATAATATAAAAAGACCTATAACGTAAGTTGTGGGTCTTTTTTGTTAGGTTATTTTAAACAAGAAAAGGCATAATCACATATAAACTCCCATTTAAATAATGAGAATTAGCAAATGAAAAAATTCATGTACTTTTGGTGCTGACCAATTCAAATCATGAAAAAATATATTTTCGTTTTAACTTCATTTTGCTTTATATTATGTGTTAATGTTTTTGCGCAGACCCCAGAGCTAAAAGATGACTTGTTTGATGGAGAAGCATTATTGATGCATGTAAAAAACTTATCGTCTGATGCTTTTGAAGGCAGACGAACGGGAACCAAAGGAGCCGTTAAAGCCAGAAAGTATATTATTAATACATTCTGTAAACTACAAGTTAAGCCTTTGAAAAAGAGTTATGAGCAATCTTTTATGTTTATAAAAAACAAAAAGGAATATAAAGGAGTTAATATTTTAGGCTTGATTAAAGGCACCTATAAACCCAATAAATATATTATTGTTAGTGCGCATTATGACCATGAAGGCATAAAAAGCGGACAGATTTACAATGGAGCAGATGATAATGCCTCTGGAGTATGTGCATTATTTAGTTTTGCTGAATATTTTAAAGTACACCCACCAAAGCACTCCGTTATTTTAGTGGCTTTTGATGCTGAAGAATTGGGACTTAGAGGTTCTAGACATTATGTGAACAATACTGTTGTACCTTCTAAAAACATCCTTCTAAATATTAATATGGACATGATTAGCAGAAGTGGCAACAAGGAGCTATTTGTAGTTGGAGTAGAAACTCATCAGCATTTTAAGCAGCTTTTTTCCAGTAAAGAATTTAAAACAGAAGATATAAAAATTTTAGTGGGACATGATGGTTATGATGAAAAGGATAATTGGACCTATTCTTCAGATCATGCCAATTTTTACAAGAAAGGGATTCCATTCTTGTATTTTGGGGTTGAAGATCACGAAGATTATCACGAACCCACAGATGATTTTGAAAATATCCATCCCGAGTTTTATTGCAAGGCAGTAAATCAAATCATTACTGTTTTTAAGCAAATTGATTTGTTGTCTTTTTAAAAATAGGCCTTTAACTGTACACTTCCTGTGTGTATGGTTTTGCTGGTTTCGGTTTTTCTACCAAAATAACTTAAGTTAAGGTCTAAAAAATTGGTAAGTTTTTTTTGTGCTAATAATGTCCAGGTAAAATTTGTACCTGGTTGCAAACCTTCAAGCATTTGGTAGGCAACGGGTGTATTTGCATTTCCAGTAAAGTTATTGGAAAAGTAATTTAACTCTCCGTTTACAGCTCCTTTTTCGTTTTTGGTTAAGCTAAATGATATACCATATTTTTGTTGTTGTAGTGTTTCTTTATTGCCAATAACATTGTTCTTATTGGCGTATTGATAAAACACATCAAATCTGGAAGTATCTCCAAATAGGTATGATATTTTCGGCTCAAATTGAGATTCGTTGAAGTTATAATTTTTACTAGCGAAGTTTTCACTTATACTTTCGGTATTGTCAAAAGTCGAGATTAATGTAATAAGCCAACTCTCTTTTATCTTATGAGTGAAATTAAATTGATGGCTCTTTATATTGTTTTCAATAAATCCAATGGATAAAATATTTCTAGATTTGTTGGAGAGGTATGTGTATGAGGAGGTATAATATTGTTTTCCGCGATTGAAAAAGAATACATTTCTAAAATTTAACTGTAAACCTAACGCATTGCCATCTTTTGTTTCAAAAGGATTTAGATTAAAAGTATAATTGTCTCGTTTAGTTTTACGATCTATTAAATAGCTGGCTTGATTATAAAAGTGCGACCAGATTTTTTTTGACTTATTCTCCGAAATAGTCCATTGTGACGGATTAATGATTAAGGTTTGGCTTAATCGGTTTTGATGTGTCTTTATAAAAACACGATTGGGTAATAATACTCTTATATATTTACCTTGATCTTGAAATTGAGCAATTTCAAATTCCTCAAGTTCCTGTATGCCATTGTTATTGTAGTCAATCCAAGTATATCTGCCTTGCCCTGGTTCTACTTCAATATAGGTAAAATCTTGTTGTGGTAAAGTGCCAGAGTTAGTTTCAAAAATGGTATTCCATTGTATTAATTGTTTAAACAACTTTTGATTGTATTGTAGACGTGAGTTTAAAGATTGTTCATCTCTTTCAGTGTCTTCTACATCTTTTAAGATTCTGTAATTAGCATATAGCGACAAAATGGTGTTTTTGTTTTGTACAAGCTTAGAGTCTAGGTAAAATGTATTAGAGGTATTGACACGTTGTAATTGATTGTTTCTAATGCTATCGTTTATGCGATATTTATAACCGATTTCAGCAAAAACCTTGGTGCTATCACCAACACCTGAAAACATTTCATAGGATTTGAATCTTTGGCTCAACAGCGTAAGATCTCTGGTGGAAACCTCACGTTGCTCATTATCTTCAATAGCTAGTTTAGTGCCTAGCCAGCCTTTTTTTAAGCTATATGCTATGCGGTTGTATGATCTAAAAAAAGTTGAGGTGTTAATCGAAGCATTTGCATTTAAAATACTAGAATGCGAAGTTATAAGTAATTTGTTCAACAGTAAGTGAGTATTAAAAACATGACGATTACCATTGAAGTCTTCCGAAAAACTCAAATGCTCAAATTGATAGTCTATAAATCCCTTTTTAGGATGATGCGCGCGAAATCCAGAATAAATAAGTTTTTGATTGCCTAGGTTGCTTACTATGTTATTACCTGTTGGTTGCCCTAAATTCCAATCACGGTTAAACTCGGCTTTATATAAACGTTGAATGGTACGGTAATTGGCATTAATAAAGTCCATATCAACAAAAGCATCAACAGCCCATGAGCTGTCGCGTTTTATTAAAGTTTGTTTGGCTTTGAATTTTCCAGCAAAGCCGTCATTATTAGCATCATCGGTATTGGAAAACAAGTTCAAATCGTTTTTGCTTCCCGAAGCTTCAAAGAGAATATTTGTTTTTTCACCTGGCTGGTAAATGCCATTTATAACTGCTATTTGCAGTTTGATAGGGGCAATGAGTTCTATCACAGGAGCGTAATTGCCCAACCCTAGACCTACATATTCATAAATATTGTTAATGGCATTAGTGCTGCTTAAAATATAATCGCCTTGGTTGTCACCAACCAAACTAAAGGTAACACGGTAGAGTTCGTCTTCAGGATTATTTGAAAACACAAAGGCTTCAACGCCATTTATCAATTCTTTTTTATAAAGAATTCTATTGTCGCTATAGGGTTCTTGAACATCTGAAGGAGCTACCATTAAATTACGATCATCCCCAGCATTTGATAATATTTGTACTTGTTCCTCCGATAAATTTTGTTGTAATGGCTGGTTTTTAGCATCGCTTTCAGAATAAACCGACACACCAATTTTCAACTTTTTACTTTCATAATTTCCGCCACCAAAAGTCACTAAGCGCGAATAATTTCGCTCAGAAAATTGATAATCGACCGTAATGCGCATTTCGGAAGTAATGGGGAAAGTAGAATTAAAAAGGATTTCCCCAGCATTATAATCTATGATATAATCTTGGTCTTCACCACGTTTTACAGCTACTCCATTTACGTAAACTGTTTCACTTCCCGATACAATGAGTACAAACAATTCCCCATTGGGACCTTGTAGCTTATAAGGGCCTTGATTGCCTTCTTGAGCTGTAAACTGACTAGTTGTAAACTGGCCCCTTACCAACGCGCCTGATGCGAAGAGATTGGTTTGTTGGTCGTTTTCACCCAAATTGATATTAACCAATAAGCCTTGTACCCGCTTAGAAAAATTAGCAAAGTAGGAGTTTGTGTTTAGTAAATCGATATCTCCTGCACGAATGTTCCACTTATCGCTAAACAATTCAATAAACACTTGATCGAATTCATCCAAACGTTGCGAATAACCACTTTCCTGTAGTGGAATGTTGGCATCTTGTATTGATGCCCTGAGGGAGACCTTGTCGTTTAGTTTTCCCGTAATCTGCAAATCGAGCTCACTGTTCAATACTGAATTTTGATTGTTTCCAATGGTAACGCCCCGTGAAATACTCCCTGATGTGGTCAATCCATCAAAAGGAATGAAATTGTTATCTCTGTTGGATTCTGATAATTTATAGAGCTTTTGTAGGGAGCTAGTATTTTCAACTATAATATTTTCATCGAGTTGTTTGTAGATTCTGGTTAAAAACTCAGGAAACTTCAAAAAATTAATAATAATGGAATCGGTTGCAATTGGTTTTTTAAAGGTCAAAATGGCTTTAGGGAAATCAACTTGGTAAAAAGAAGAATCAATAACGGAACTATCTTTTGTTTTAACGGAAAACCAATGCGGATTAATACTCACACTGTCAATACGAATGGTGTCTAGTAAAGCCACTTTTATAGTTCTATAATTGGATGTTCGGTCTTGGGAAAACCCAAAAATACCAATACAGAAAATGATAAAAGAGAATATATACTTCATCAAATATTAAAACAGCGAGGTTGAACTATTATTGTTAATACTTTTTCTTAAAACTCCTAAGTTTATCCATAGTGTAA
This sequence comes from Aestuariivivens sp. NBU2969, assembly GCF_019931125.1. NCBI lineage: Bacteria > Pseudomonadati > Bacteroidota > Flavobacteriia > Flavobacteriales > Flavobacteriaceae > Aestuariivivens > Aestuariivivens sp. NBU2969. Next base: position 102,368 of record NZ_JAIOUU010000004.1, on the reverse strand, counting down.
AAGTAACGTATTATTTATTTTAGCAGACATTAGCTTATTTGATAAATGAGATTTTATCTAGATTAGAAGCTTAAATATTTTGATTTTAATATGCTATGAATAATGGTTATTTTTAAAATTAAACCTGAAAATGATACATTCTTGAATTCGTAACAATAAATAAAATTAATACATGAAAATTATATCATACAACGTAAACGGCATTCGTGCAGCTCTTAATAAGGGCTTTATAGATTGGTTAAAATCGGCCAATCCAGATGTAATTTGTTTACAGGAAATAAAGGCCTTAAAAGAGCAATTGGATCTAGATATTTTTAACGCAGCAGGTTATGTACACCAATATTGGTTTAGTGCCCAAAAGAAAGGTTATAGCGGCGTTGCCATTTTAAGTAAAAAAAAACCAAATCATGTCGAGTATGGCACAGGAATTGAGTCAATGGATGCCGAAGGCAGAAACCTACGCGTCGATTTCAATGGTGTGTCTGTAATGAGCTTATACCTGCCTTCAGGAACCAATGATGCACGATTAGACCATAAACTGGAATATATGGCCATGTTTCAAGATTATATTAACACTTTAAAGCAAGACATCCCAAACCTGATCATTTGTGGTGATTACAATATTTGCCACGAAGAAATAGACATTCACAACCCCAAAGGCTTGAAAAATGTTTCAGGTTTTTTACCAGTTGAGCGGGAGTGGATAGGTAATTTTATAGCTAATGGATTTATAGATTCGTTCCGTTATTTAAATCCCGAAAAACAACAATATAGCTGGTGGAGTTATCGTGCCAATGCCCGAGCCAATAACAAAGGTTGGCGGTTGGATTACGCCATGGTTGCTCATGCATTACAAGAAAATATAAAAAGAGCCGTTATACTTTCGGATGCAGTGCATAGTGACCACTGTCCTGTTTTAGTGGAAATAGATAAATAATTTAGTAACAAAACAATTTTTTGAACCTTTAAAAATGATAAAAAAAACCTTATTAACCGTTTTAACTCTAGCTTTGGTAACTAGCTGTGTGTCTCCCAAAGTCTATAAAGATTTAGAAGCTAAATACGATAATTTAAAAAAGGAAAACCGTAAGCTTTCTGATGAAAATGAGCTGTTGAATAGCGCGAAGATTGCAGCTGAAAATGAACTGAAGCAGCTTAAAGCTGCTTATGAAGAAGCCGTTGCTCAACGCGATAAATTACAGGCCGATTATAATGCCACAAAGGCCAATTATGAAGCATTAAAAGATTCCTATGATGCTTTAGAGAAAAACAGTTCGGCAGCTATAGCTGCCAATTCTCAAAAGAACCGGGAGCTATTGGCACAATTGGAAGCTAAGGAACAGGCTTTGGCTGCTGAAAATGCCCGTTTAGAAAAATTGAAACGGGAATTGGAAGATCGTTCAAACCGTGTGGCTGAGTTGGAAAGTGTTATAGCGGCTAAAGATGAAGCCATGTCAGCATTAAAAGATGCTATTTCAAGAGCATTAACCGACTTTGAAGGTAAGGGGCTTACTGTTGAACAGCGTGATGGAAAAGTTTACGTGTCAATGGAAAATAAACTATTGTTTGAATCTGGTAGCTGGGCAGTGGGAACAGAAGGACGTCGTGCTGTTATGCAGTTGGGAACTGTACTTGCAGATAACCCTGATATTGCTGTGCTTATTGAAGGTCATACCGATAATGTACCATACCAAGGCTCGGGGGCGTTAAAAGGAAACTGGGATTTGTCTACTAAACGTGCTACGGCCATTGTTGATATTTTGAGTGAAAATGGAAATATAAATGCAGAAAACCTTACAGCAGCCGGTCGCGGTGAGCATTCACCAATAGCTACCAACGACACCCCTGAAGGGAGAGCCAAAAACAGACGTATTGAAGTTATTTTAACACCTAAATTGGATGAGCTGTCTAGGTTGTTAAGTGATAATTAGAGTTAGCCTGATAATGTAGCTTTGATAGCTGAGCCTTTATAAGCTACCAAAAAAATGTATAATAAACTAAATAAAAAACCTTTAAAGTATGACGACTTTTAAAGGTTTTTTATCTTTAAGGTTTAGTCTAAAAATCATAAGTTTTGAAAATAAAAGAAGTTAACCATGAAATTTACTAAGCTACCGCATACCAACATTAAAGTGAGTAAGATATGTTTGGGAACTATGACATGGGGTCGCCAGAATACTGAATCTGAAGGCCATGAGCAGTTGGATTATGCGTTTAACGAAGGCATTAATTTTATAGATACGGCAGAGTTATACCCTGTACCAGCCACACCTGAGACCAGTGGTCGAACTAGTGAGATTATAGGAACCTGGCTAAAAAAGACAGGCAATAGGGATAAGGTGGTTATTGCCAGTAAAGTTATAGGTCGAACCAGTGATTATGTAGCGCATATTAGAACAACAGGATTCAGCCCATTATCTATACAAGACGCTATTGAAAAAGAACTGAAACGTTTACAAACGGATTATATTGATTTATACCAGTTGCATTGGCCAGAGCGATTGACCAATACCTTTGGAAAGCTAGATTACAAGCATGACCCAAATGATACATGGCAGGATAATTTTAACGAGGTGCTTCATGAATTAGATAAGCATATTAAAGCTGGCAAAATTAGGTATGTGGGTTTGTCCAATGAAAAGGCTTGGGGTGCCATGCGCTATCTGGAAGAGCATAAAATACACAACTTACCTAGAATGGTGACTATCCAAAATGCCTATTCGTTATTAAACAGGACCTTTGAAGGTGATTTGGCAGAAGTGTCCATACGGGAAGGTATTGGGTTGTTAGCTTACTCCGCCTTGGGGTTTGGTATGCTGACAGGAAAATATATTAATGGTACTGCCAATCAACACTCTAGATTAAACCGTTTTCCTCAATTAAAGCGTTATAGTGGGGAACGCACTAGAAAAGCCACCGAAAAATATGTACAATTGGCCAAAGATTATAACATAAGCCCAGCGCAAATGGCTTTGGCCTTTGTAAATCAACAACCTTTTTTAACCAGTAATATTATAGGGGCTACCAATTTAAAACAGCTTAAGGAGAATATTGATAGTATTCATATTAATTTAAGCAATGCATTGGTATCAGAAATCAATACTATACATAAAGCCATTCCTAATCCGGCACCGTGATTGACTTATTCTGTCATTCAGCTATTGTAATTAAGGTGATATCTATAGTTTGATAAAAAGTATTTCTAGTATCTCTTAATATGAGTAAAAAATTTTAAAATCAGAAAAAAATAATATGAAGAGTAGTGTTATTCTCCTTGGTTTTGTAATGCTTATGGGATGTGCAAACTATGTTCCCAGAAAACAGAGAGAGGAAATTTCTCTTGAAAATCAAATAAATACTTTGGATTATAAATTTATATTGCCCGACACATGGCATCCTTTTTTGGATATTCATGGTGAAGTGAGCTTTAGACCTGTAAAGTACTCCCAAAAACGGCCAATTGTTCAAATACATTTGTGTAAGATACGGTCATTAGAAAATGAACAGGTGAGTTTAAGTGAATTCATTGAAAACATGATGAAAAACTCAAAGATGACTGAATATGTACAGAATTATTACTACGAAAAAGAAAAAATTCAAACTGTATTTGGGGAAACATATTTAATAGAAGAAAGCTATATTTTTAATGGTAAAAACTCTGCTATTAGAAGTTTGTATTTTCAAAAAAAGGAAAGTATTTACTCTTATACCTATTTTTCAACAGAATCGTTATTTAATAAATTTATAAATGATTATGTGTTTATTTTTTCTAAACTAGAGTTTAAAGAATAATGGTTATAATAAAGTTGTTTAAAGCGATAAAGTACAAAACCTTAAATCCTTCATTACTTTCAATTAGTAAAAGTATCAGACAAAGGCTCTTTAATTAACAAAAAAGGAAAGGGGATATAGCCATCAATATTTTAGAGCTACCAAAATAAAACAGCCTAAGTAGAATTTTGATAGTGTTCATATTAATTTAAGTGAGGCATTGGTATCTGAAATTAACGCAATACATCAAACCACCCCCAATCCGGCACCATAGAATTTTTCCTATTTTAAAAGCAATTTTTCAACAAATATTTTGTAAAAGAAATTGGAAAAAATTTTTTTCAAAAAAATACAAAAGCTGACAAAAGTAAGTTTTTAATGCAGCTACTATCAGTAACTTTGCAGAATAAAATTATTTTTCTATTTATTATGACAGTTAAAAATATACTTTTAGGCTGTTCGATTTTGTGTGCTATAGTGTCTTGCAATAACACAAAAAAACCATCACAGTTAAATCTTGAAAATAAAGAGTCACATTGGAGTTACTCCGGCGAAACATCTCCAAAACACTGGGTAGATATAGAGAAAAACTCAGATTGTGGTGGTAAACACCAATCACCTATTAACATTTTACACAAAGATGTGGATTCTGTACAAAAGAAGGGCGATTTAAAAATATTATATACGCCAAGTACATTAATAAGCAATGTTGATAATAATGGGCACTCCATTCAATTTAATTTTGAGGAAGGTGATTCAATAAATTATAATAATAAGACGTATTGTTTAAAGCAAATCCATTTTCACGAACCCTCAGAACATAAAATCAATGGGGTTATTTATCCCATAGAGATGCACTTGGTACATGTTGGCCGAACAGGAGAAATAACTGTATTGGGTATTTTTGGAGAAGAAGGAGACCAAAGTCAATTGTTTGAATTTTTTGAAAGTTTTTTGCCTTTGCAAAATGGAGAGTCAAAAGAAATACATCAAAAAATTGATTTATCGAGTCTTTTTTTAAAGGATAAGCATTACTATTCATACAATGGTTCTTTAACAACTCCACCTTGCACTGAGAATGTGAATTGGATTGTTTTTAAAGAGCCTATTATTTTGTCTGAATCAGAAGTCTTGAAACTTAAAGAAACTATGCCTCTTAATAATTACAGGAATGAGCAGGCCTTAAATGGAAGGGTTGTACGTTATAATTATTAGATAGATTTGTTATATGAAAGCAAAAAACCCTTTACCTAGATAAGTAAAGGGTTTTTATTATTTAATCTGTTTACCATCTTTATCAAAAAAGTGGTATTCTAGATATGTGTAAGCATCTCTTGGTAAAATTTTAACCCATTTTTTGTGTTCAAAAAACCATTTTGAACGTACAGATGGAAAACCTTTTGTTAAAAAGGCTGCTATAAAAGGATGTGTGTTTAAGGTCAGCTTTTTATAGTCTTTCTTAAATAGTCGTTCAAGATCATGCGTTATTTTTTGTACAATACCAATAGGAGCTTCAACCTCCGAACCATTAATGCTGTTAGGGTTTTCCTCACGGGTTTTAATGTTCATTTCTGGGCGTACACGCTGTCTTGTTATTTGTATCAAACCAAATTTACTTGGCGGCAATATTTTGTGTTTTGCCCTGTCATCTTTCATTTCATCACGAAGATGGTTAAACAGGGTTTGCCTGTTTTCGGCATTGGTCATGTCTATAAAATCAACCACTATAATACCTCCCATATCACGCAAACGTAATTGTCGGGCAATTTCGGTGGCTGCAATTAAATTAACTTCCAGTGCTGTTTCCTCTTGGTTATTGGCTTTGTTAGATCTGTTACCGCTATTTACGTCTATAACATGCAGTGCTTCGGTGTGTTCTATCACTAAATAAGCACCTTTTGCCATAGAAACGGTTTTGCCAAAAGAGGTTTTAATTTGCCGTTCTATTCCAAACTTTTCAAAAATGGGAACGGTAGACTGATACAATTTAACTATTGATTCTTTTTTTGGTGCAATTTCCTGCACATAATCTTTAATTTGATAGAAAAGCTCTTCATCATCAACAGTAATGCCTGTAAAGGTATCGTTGAATATGTCTCGTAAAATAGACGAGGCTTTATTCATTTCGCCTAAAACTTTACTAGGATGATGGGCTTTATGTAGCTTTTTACACATTGCTGTCCAACGACTAAGCAAACGTTGTAAGTCTTGATCTAGTTCAGCTACTTTTTTGCCTTCTGCTACCGTACGAACTATAATGCCAAACCCTGGTGGTGTTATACTTTTAACCAGTCGTTTTAATCGATCTTTTTCATCCTTATGTTCTATTTTTTGAGAAATAGAAATACGGTTGGAAAAAGGGACCAGAACAATATATCTACCGGCAATGGAAAGCTCTGAACTTATTCTTGGCCCTTTTGTAGATATGGGTTCTTTTACTATTTGTACTAATAGCGATTGATTTGATTTTAAGACATCAGTAATTTTACCGTCTTTATCAATGTCTTTTTCAAATGGGAAATTTTTTAAAGAAAAATCTCTTAGTTTACCTGTGCTTACACGTTTTGTGAACTTTAAAAGAGAAGGTAGTTTTGGCCCTAAATCATGATAGTGCAAAAATGCATCTTTCTCATAACCTACATTAACAAATGCGGCATTTAGTCCAGGAACAGCTTTTCTTATTTTGGCTATAAACACATCACCAACAGAGAAGTTGTTACCATCTTCATCTTTCTGTAATTCAATAAGTTTTCCATCTTTAAGTAAGGCAAAATCAACTTCTTCGGAACTAGATCTAATGATCAATTCTTTATCCATTTAGTTAATTTTAATCCACCACAAACACATGTGACAGATGGATTATACAATATTTTTCTGATGTAGAAAACATGGTATTCAATCATCAGATATCATCTTTTTACTTCTATGACGTAAAATCAAAGTTGTAATAAGATGTTATTTCACAGGATTTTTTAAATCCGTGGAGCTTAGTTTAGTAAGCTCATTTCAAAGAACGTTGTGTGTCTTAAACCAAAAAAGTAGTTAGCTAACTACTCTTTTAGTTTATTTTTTCTTTTTGTGACGGTTAGCGCGTCTACGTTTTTTACGTTTATGCGTCGCTACCTTATGTCTTTTGCGTTTTTTACCACTTGGCATAAATAGTGTCTTTTAAATTAATGATTCTTTTTAAGGCTAATCCCGATAGCTATCGGGACAGCATATTATTTTTACTTGACTTCTACATTAGTTTTAACGCCTTCAACAAAAACTTTTGCAGGCTTAAATGCTGGAATGTTGTGAGCTGGTATTTTAATAGTTGTGTTTTTGGAAATGTTTCTTCCAGTTTTTTCAGCTCTTGTTTTAATAATAAAGCTTCCAAAACCTCTTAAGTAAACATTGTCACCACTTTCTAATGATATTTTTACTTCTTCCATGAATGTTTCAACAGTTGCTTGAACATCTCCTTTTTCAATTCCTAATTTTTCAGAAATTTTTGCTACTAAATCAGCCTTAGTCATTTTTATTTTTTATTTTTTAGTTACTATTATCGTTTTTAAAGGGATGCAAATATAGGAATTAAATATTCAATATTTCAAACCTAATTCATTAAAATTTAAGATTATAAACGTTTATTTTAGCACTTTGTTTAAATCGTATTCATGCAATTTCCTAAAATTTTAATGCACTGGTATTCAGTTAATAAACGCAGTTTGCCATGGAGAGAGACAACCAACCCTTATCATATCTGGCTATCGGAAATTATTTTACAGCAAACTCAAGTGACCCAGGGGCTGCCTTATTACGAAACATTTTTGATACAATATCCTACGGTTTTCGATCTTGCTGAAGCTAAGGAAAGTGAAGTGCTAAAATTATGGCAGGGGTTGGGTTATTATTCCAGAGCTAGAAACTTGCATACTACCGCTAAATATATTGTTAATGAACTTAATGGGGTTTTTCCAAATAACTATAAGGACCTATTAAAGTTAAAAGGCGTTGGTGACTACACGGCAAGCGCCATAGCTTCTATTTGTTTTAATAATGTTACTGCAGTGGTTGATGGGAATGTGTATAGAGTATTATCCAGATATTTTGCTATTGAAACACCCATTAATACAACTATTGGGGCTAAAGATTTTAAAGCGCTAGCACAAGAATTAATTGATAATGATAATCCTGCTTTGTTTAACCAAGCCATTATGGAGTTTGGTGCTCGTCAATGCCGACCTAAAAATCCAGATTGTTCGGTTTGTCCATTGCAGGAGGGGTGTTTAGCATTAGGCACAAATAAAATAAACATGTTACCCGTAAAACTTAAACCAGCAAAAGTTAAAAAAAAGCATTTCAATTTTTTGGTATTTATTTCAAATGATGGTAAAACAGTATTAGAACAACGTAAGGATAAGGGGATATGGCAAAACCTATATCAATTTCCTTTAATAGAGACAGTTAAAGCTATTGGTGTTCCACAAGTGAAAGTTTTATTGAATACTAATGATCTATTAAAAAACAAAACCTTTGATATTACCTTATATAATAAAGATACAATAGTTCATAAGCTATCTCATCAGCATTTATATACAAAGTTTTGGATTGTGAAAGTTGATGACTTAGGAAGTAAAGGCATTTTTACAAAAGATATTCACCAATATGCGGTTCCTGTTTTAATAGGAAATTTCATTGAAGCCTTTAAATTCTAAAACAATAGTTAAGCAATCACATTTTTTTATTAATTTTAAAAAAATGCAAAGCAAATGACTAATTTTGCTTTTTAAAATAAAGAAAACACATGTCAGGAACATTGAATAAAGTAATGCTTATAGGGCATTTAGGGGATGAGGTGAAAATGCATTATTTTGAAGGTGGAGGTTGTGTAGGGCGTTTTCCGTTGGCTACCAACGAAACCTATACCAACAAACAAACCAATGAACGGGTTACAAGTACAGAATGGCATAATATAGTGGTGCGTAATAAAGGTGCTGAAATTTGTGAAAAGTATTTAAGTAAAGGTGATAAGGTTTATATTGAAGGTCGTTTGAAAACAAGAAAATGGCAGGATGAAAAAGGGAATGATAGGTATTCTACCGAAATACAGTGTACCGATTTCACCTTTTTAACTGCCAAAACTGAAAGTGAGGTTAATGCAAATTCAAATAATAATCAAAATGCTCAGCCAAAAGAAAATACTTTTCCTGAACATAGTATTGAACCAATTGGTGATGAAGACGATGATCTGCCTTTTTAACCAGAAAGGTGGACCGTTTTTTATTGTTTAACTAATATCTTATTATTTGGATCCCGACCCTTCGAGTTATATACTATTATCTTTAGCTGTTGATTTTTCAATGGTGGGCGGTTTTGTATTACTAGTATTGTTATTAATTTGTTCAGCATTAATCTCTGGGGCTGAAGTGGCCTTGTTTTCCCTTAGTAGAACAGATATTGATGCTGAAATGGAGCAAAACCCTAAACGCATCCAAATTATTTCCAATCTCTTAGAGCGTCCTAAAAAACTGTTGGCCACCATTTTAGTGGCAAACAATTTTATAAATATAGCCATTGTTATCCTATTTGCTTATTTGGGCAATTCTATTTTTAATAACATCATATCACAAGTCTTTCGTTTTATATTGGAAGTAGTAATCGTTACCTTTTTAATTTTGTTCTTTGGTGAAATTTTGCCTAAAATATACGCAAGTAGAAACAAACTTAAATTTGCATCCTTTATGGCTTACCCACTAAAAGTATTGGATGTTGTTCTTTCCCCAATTAGTTTGCCTATGCGAAGTGTAACCCTTTCTATACATAACAAATTTGGGAAAAAGAAATCTAATTTAAGTGTCGATCAGCTATCACAGGCCTTAGAACTTACTAGTGATGAGGATACTACTAAGGAAGAGCAAAAAATTTTACAAGGCATTGTATCCTTCGGTAATACAGACACCAAGCAAGTTATGCGTCCGCGTATTGATATATTTGCATTAAATATAGAGGCAAAGTATATAGATATTATGCCTGAAATTATTGAAAACGGTTATTCTAGGATTCCAGTGTATCAAGATAATATTGATACCATAAAAGGTATATTGTATGTAAAGGATTTATTGCCATATATTGATAGAAAACAATTTGATTGGGCTAGGCTTATACGCGAACCATTTTTTGTACCGGAAAATAAAAAGCTAGACGACCTTATGGCAGAGTTTCAAGAGAAAAAGGTACATCTGGCTGTGGTTGTTGATGAGTATGGGGGAACTTCTGGATTAATCTCTTTGGAAGATATCATTGAAGAAATTGTTGGGGATATTAGTGATGAGTTTGACGATGAGGATTTAACTTATTCTAAGCTTGATGATAATAATTATGTTTTTGAAGGTAAAACTGCTTTAAAGGATTTCTATAAGGTTATTCAGGTTGAGGATGAATCGATTTTTGAGGTTAATAAAGGAGAAGCTGAAACTATTGCCGGTTTTGTGTTAGAAATTTCAGGAAGTTTCCCTAAGCTCAACAGTAAAATAAATTTTGAAAATTACGTTTTCACCATAGAGGCTTTAGACAAAAAGCGTATTAAACTTTTAAAGTTTACCATTTCTTAAAGGATAAAACTGAAAACAGAAAAAAATTTTCTATGCTTGTTAAAATAAAGTTCAATATTTTTTTAAGATGTTTTTTGATAGCAACTGTTTTGGGCATTTTATCTTGTGGTGAAAATGTAGTGCCAAAACCAAGAGCCTATTTGCGATTAGATTATCCTAAAGCAAAATATAATAAAGCTGAAATAGCTTTGCCTTTTTCTTTTGAAAAAAACAATTTGGCTACAAATTTAATAATAAGGCCAGTTGAAGGCACTACAAGTAGTTATGGTGTGAATTTGGAATACCCAACCATGAAAGGCACTATTTATTTAACCTATAAAGCTGTTGAAGGCAGTGAAAAGAATTTAGTGGAATTTTTGCGAGATGCCCAAAATTTCACTCAAAAACATACTGTTAAAGCAGATGGCATTTTAGAAGAACGTTATGAAGACAGTGATGAAAAGGTGTATGGGATGTTCTATAAAGTTGGAGGGAATGCTGCATCTCAATCACAATTTTACGTAACCGACAGTATCAATCATTTCTTAACAGGGTCACTTTACTTTAACACAAAACCTAATTACGATTCCATTTTACCCGCAGCCCATTATTTGCAAAAAGATATTAAGCATATTATGGAAACGGTTAAGTGGGAATAAAAACTTTTAAAGTCTAATATAATAGGTTTGAACTAAGTTTCAAATTAACTAACAAAAGCCTAAACTTAAATTTATTACAGAAATTTATTTTGTTGAAAAAGTATCAACAGTTTTCATGTCGGTTACTTTATAAGTATCGGTAATGCTAGTTACTGTTTTTTCCAATAATGTATGATTTACTTTGGCTTTATTGTATTCAACCATAGCTAGCTTTCTGTCAAAATCTACCTTAGCGTATTTTACCCCCTCCATTTTAGTTATCCTTTTTTCAATGGTAGCGGCACACCCTATAGCACAAGTCATACCTTCAACAGTAAATTCTGCTTTGGTAAAAGTAACATTGGAATCTAGTTCTTTTGTGGTCTCTACTTTAACTGTTTTTATTTCGGGCTTGATTTCATTTTTACAACCCGTAAGAAGCATTGCTATTATGAATAAACTTAAAATATATTTTATTGTTTCCATAAAAATTTTGTTTATACTTTTAGTAAACAAATTTAATCAATATTGAAGTTTATTGAGTAATAATAAACCCAATTTTCTAATTCTAAAAATTAGATTTAATGATATTTTTTTATAGAATGATTAATTTGAATAAGTTTTTCTAAGATTTGATTGTAAAATATCTATTAAGAAAATCTTGTTTTATTTTAACACTTTATTGTGAGGGGTTATTGCATTTTTAGAGTCTATTAATATAGTAAAAATAAAAAATCATAATATATGAGTGTCACTTTAAAAAAAAGACATTTGATACTTTTAATATCTTGTCTGTCTATCTGCTTTTTTTTCACAACAAAGTCAAATACTTTAGAGAAGTATGTTTCAGATAATACCCAAATAAGGTATTGTACTGTTAATGCTAATGATAGAGTTTTAAATGATGAAAAAAGAGTTGCGGAAATACAGCAAAGAATTTTTGAAATACATGATAAGTTATCACAAAGTATGGTAAAGGTTGAAACCGGAAACTCTTTTGCTAGTGGTGTTATGATTTCTGAAGATGGGTATATACTTACTGCTGCACATGTTATAGATGCGGTTGAAAAAAACTTCAAGGTTAGATTACATGATGGTTCACAGTATTTAGCAGTTTGTTTAGGAAAAGATTACACAGCGGATTATGGATTAATGAAAATAGAACCTCTAAAAAAACTTGTGTTTTCTCAATTAGGTGATGCTTCAAATTTAGCCAAAGATGAAGCTTGTTTAATGATTGGTTATCCAGGATCCTCAGAAAAAGACCCACAGGCTATTACTAGGATAGGTTTTTATAAAGGTATAACAGCTAATGATTATTTAAAAACATCATGTATTATGAAGCCTGGAGATTCAGGAGGACCATTATTTAATTTAAATGGTGAAGTTGTTGGTGTTTGCAGTTATATCAATAAAGAAATTGATGGAAATTTTTATTCTTCTGTAGAAAATGTAAAGAAAAATTGGAAAAGACTGATTTCAGGAGAGACAATAAATCATAAAAAGGTGAATTATGATGATAGTATTACTGAAGCTCCAAATACCGTTAATCCATTTGTATTGAAGGGAGGGAAAAAAACTTTAGTAAAAGTGTTGAGTGAGAAAAACAAAACAATTTATAAAGCTGTTGTTGAAATAAGAAGTATCCATGATTCTTCTATAGAGAAAATTACTCTAGGATCTATTTTTAGCAAAGATGGATATATTGTTGCAAAATCTTCTGAAATTGGAGAAGATCAAATATATTGTACATTATATAATGGTAGTATGTTTCAGGCCAGTCTTATTGGAAGAGATAAGGATAATGATTTAGCAGTATTAAAAATAAAAACAAAAGAGAAACTAAATAGTATTGATATCACAACTAAGCAATTAGTTTATGTTGGAGAGATATTAGGTACTGTTCTAAATAACGAACGTGTTGGATGGTCTGGAATTGTAGGCTTAGAAGCAGATATTATATCTACTAGAAATATAGGGTATTTAGGTGTTGATTTTAAACAAAGTGGTGTAGCAACTATAAAAAGTGTCTCTGACGGGCAAGCAGCAAATAAAGCTGGGTTGTTATCAGATGATAAAATTATAGAATTTAATTTAGTTTCTATAGGTGATTTTGACGATTTGATAAAAGCACTTTCAGATACAAAACCAGGGCAAAAAGTAGTAATTACAATCTTAAGAGATGATGCTGTAATGAATATTGATGTTGTGCTAGGAGAGCGAGATTTTAGTGAGCATAAGCATCACATAGCAGATAATGTGATAACCAATAGAGTAAAAGATGGATTTCCTTATGCTTATGCTCATGATATGCCATTAAATATAGATCAATGCGGTACGCCATTAATTAATTTAGATGGTAAAGTTGTGGGGCTTAATATATCTAGAAGAAATAGAGTGAGCTCATTAGCTATTCCTTTAGAACATTTAGAAAAAGTTTTAAGTCAAATATTAAGAACACCAGAAAACGATATTTAACAAAGTAGTTATACTTTTAATTTTCGGTTTATTCTTTAATGTTGATATTCTTCCTAAATTATTATTTATATTATATAATTAGTGAATAAAATTTTGAGGTGTTCTATAAAAGATGTAGTCTACATAGCTTTATTTTAAATTTTTTAATTCGAAATTATTTTAAATCAATTTTTTTCGCGAAATTTAAAAAACCTTTTTAGTAATGTTTCTAGCTACAACAAGAAAATATCTATTTTAAAGTCACTTATAATAGTGCAGGGTAAAGATTTAAAAAAAAAGCATAATTTTTCACTTTACCCCTCATTTTTTAGCAGGCTTTTATAATTAAAAGATTTGATTAGATGAAAACAATATCTCTTCCTATTCGGTTTGGTCTCGTTACAAGCGCTGTTTTAATAGCTTATTTTTTATTGCTGTCGCTATTTAATAAACACATTAATCCGGTATTTAGTTTTTTTAATGCAGTTATTACCGCTTTTGGTATTTATGAAGCTGTAAGAGTTTATAAATTGCAATATTTAGAGATGTTTTCATATGGAGAGGGTTTTAAAGCAGGCTTAATAACTGGGTCAATTGCCACCATTTTATTCACCGCTTTTTTTCTATTGTATGCTACTGAACTTAATACCGATTTTGTTTCACAATTGTTAGCCACTATAAAAGGCGGTTTCGACACTAATGTGGGCATGATAACTGCTGTGGTTGCTATTATGGGTTTTGCTACTACGGTTATTTGCACGCTTACTGTTATGCAGCTCTTTAAAAAAGAATCAAAATAATCTTCAAAATAAATAAAACGTTTGTAGTTTAATTAATTAGCAGTATATTTGCACCCGCCTTCCGAGAGGCAGGCTCATTTTTTTGATAAAAATTAATTAATAAAAACGTTACGCTATGTACGCAATTGTAGAGATAGCAGGGCAACAATTTAAAGTTGAAAAAGACCAAAAAGTTTTTGTTAATCGTTTACAAACTGAAGAAGGTAAGAAAGTAGCTTTCGATAATGTTCTTTTAGTAGGCGATGGTAACAATGTAACTGTTGGCGCCCCAGCTATAGACGGAGCACAAGTAAGTGCAAAAGTCTTAAAGCACCTAAAAGGTGATAAGGTTATAGTTTTCAAAAAGAAAAGACGTAAAGGTTACCGTGTAAAAAATGGTCACCGTCAAGCTTTAACCGAAATAGTAATTGAAGGTATTGCTGCTTCAGGAGCAAAAAAAGCTGCTCCTGCGAAAGTAGAAAAGAAAGCAGAACCAAAAGTAGAAGCTCCTAAACAAGAAGAAGCAACCCAAGATTTAAGCAAATTAACTGTTGCTGAGTTAAAGGAGATAGCAAAAGCAAAAGGTGTTGAAGGGATTTCTTCTATGAAGAAAGCCGATTTAATTGCTGCTTTAAGTTAATATTAAAATATAAAATCGAAATACAATGGCACATAAAAAAGGAGTCGGAAGTTCGAAAAACGGTAGAGAATCAGAATCGAAACGCTTAGGTGTTAAGATTTTTGGTGGTCAAGCTGCTATAGCTGGAAACATTATCGTAAGACAAAGAGGAAATACACACCACCCAGGTGAAAATGTATATGCTGGTAAAGACCATACATTACATGCCCAAATAGATGGTATTGTAAAGTTTACTAAGAAAAAAGACAACAAATCTTATGTTTCTATTGAGCCTTTTCAAGCTTAAGAAATAGGTTTCTTAAAATACTACTAAACCCTTTCTGTTTTCAGAAAGGGTTTTTTTATGGATTGAATGAACATTTTTAAGGGATGTTATATGTCTATTGGTATATGGATTGTAAGGGGTAAAATGAATTTGCTGGTTTGATTCAAGGGTAGTCAAGAAGACGAACGCTTCGACCGATTGTTGTAATTGCTGTTTATTATTACAGTTCTATCTAGGTTTAAAAAGAGTTCCTTAAAATAAGTTGAGATTCGTTATGAATATTTTTTATTTTAGGATTTAAAATCATTTTCACTAATAGTTCTCCCATTAATTCAAAATTTGTAGAAATGGTTGTGATGCCATCAGAAACGACAGATTTTAAAGGTGTTTCATTGTAAGAAATAAGTCCTATGTCTTGTCCTAAGATCCAATTTTCTTTTCGAACTGTCTTTACTACAGATGCTAAATCATTGTCATCAATTACCAAATAGGCGTCATTTGGTTTAATGGTTGCAGATGTTATATTAGATACAATAGAATATTTAATATGTTGGCCTTTGCAGTATTTTTCAAATCCTGTTTTAAGTTCTTTAGGGTGGTATGAAGGCTCGGGAAAAATAAAAATAAATCTTTTGTACTTTTTAATGCGTTCCTGTAATTGGTTTAAACAATTTGTTATATCCTGAAAGAATTCCTGCCCTACAAACCGCCATTTTTTATCTTGATCGTCATGTCGATCCAATAAAATTAATTTGTTTTCAGGTATTTGTTCGATAGACTTTTGTACTTCTTTAGTCTTAGGGAAGGGGCTTATGGCATAATGCGTATATTGCCCTAAATTTTCTTGAATAAGTCTTTCAAACATGTCGGCATTATAATGATGGAAAAAAATATTATATTTTCCTTTCTTCGTTAGGTGCAATTCAATTGATTTTACCAACGTGTTTTTGTAGGAGGATAATTCGTCAAGAAATAAAAAAAGATTTATTTCAAACACAATAGTTTTATTTGCAACAAAATATCCTTTTCCGTGAACCGCATTAAGAATACCACGATTGTTAAGTTTTTTATAAGCCCTGACGACGGTGTCTCTTGATACTGCAAACCGTTTCATCATTTCAGTAAGAGAAGGGACGCGTTCTCTATAAGATAACTCCCCATTTTCAATTAATTCTTCGATATAGCGAATAATTACATCAACTTTTGTTAGCATTTTAGTAACTGGTATTAACTAGTACGATATTTTTAATTATATTTGTCTACTAATAATAATTTAATCAAATATAATGAATATGTTAAAGGCTTTGTTGTTTTTTGTGCTGACCTTTTTTGTTATAAATGCGAAAGTTTTTGCCAAGGAATATTATGTTTCGGTAAAAGGGAATGATAATAATACAGGTTCAGCATCAGCGCCATTCAGAACGATTTCGGAAGCAGTTAAACATCTGTTTCCGGGTGATACTGTTACTGTACATGAAGGAGTTTATAGAGAATGGGTAAATCCAGTACGGGGAGGTAAGAGCGATTTAAAACGAATTGTTTTTAGAGCAGCACCAGGTGAAAAAGTTGAAATTAAAGGTTCAGAAGTAATAAACGGTTGGGAAAAAGTAGAGGGACATGTATGGAAAGTGGTGATACCTAATAGCTTTTTTGGTAGTTATAATCCTTATTCAGATTTGCTTACAGGGGATTGGTTGAACAATAAAGGAATAAATCACCATACTGGCGAAGTCTTTTTAAACGGCAAATCTTTATTTGAAAAATCAAAACTCGAAGATGTTATAGAATCCAAACCCTATTCGGATGCTCTGGACAAGGAAGCATCTAAATATACTTGGTACTGCGAAGTTGACGACCTCAATACTACAATTTGGGCGAACTTTCAAAAGTTTAACCCTAATAAAGAAAAGATAGAGATTAATGTCAGGAAAAGTTGTTTTTATTCCAGTAGACCAGGAATTAATTACATTACTGTTCGTGGTTTTATCATGAGCCAGGCAGCCACGCAGTGGGCGGCACCTACAGCCGAACAAATAGGGTTGATTGGAACGCATTGGAGCAAGGGCTGGATTATAGAAAATAATATTATTAGTAATTCCAAAGCAGTTGGCATAACCTTGGGTAAAGATAGATCTACAGGTCAAAATGTTTGGATGAACAATCCCGAAAAGGATGGTTCTACTCATTACAACGAGGTTATTTTTAGGGCTTTGGAAGCAGGATGGTCTAAAGAAAAAATAGGATCGCATATTGTGCGAAACAATGTAATTTTTAATTGTGAACAAGCGGGGATAGTTGGAAGTTTAGGAGCTGTTTACAGTAAGATTTACAATAACCATATATACGATATATGGACGAAACGGGCATTTTCCGGGGCCGAAATGGCTGGAATTAAAATACACGCATCTATCGATATGTTGATAATGAATAATTGGATACATAATACGGGAAGAGGTATATGGCTCGATTGGATGGCTCAAGGGGTAAGAGTCACGAGTAATTTATTTTATGACAATACAAAGGATGATTTGTTTGCGGAGGTGAACCATGGTCCTTATCTGGTTGATAATAATATATTTCTATCAAAAACTTCATTGACGGACTGGTCTGAAGGAGGGGCTTTTGCTCATAATTTATTTGCAGGCCAAATTGCTATTCTTAAAGTGTTGGATCGTTTTACCCCATATCATTTTCCACACTCAACGAAGGTAGCAGGTCTTAGGAATATTAATGGCGGAGACAACCGTTTTTTAAACAATGTTTTTGTAAGCCAGGACGGATTATCGGTATATAAAAATGCTGGATTTCCAAGTATATCCGAAGGGAATATATATTACAATGGGGCAAAGCCCTATGAAAAAGAAATAAATGCTATAGAGATTTCAGACAGGAACCCTTCATTTAAAATTGAAGAAAACGAAGGCGATGTTTACCTTATAACAGAATTAGGAGACTCAATTTTAAAGGTAAACACTCTAATGGTTACTACAAGGAGATTAGGTATTCCTATCATATCTGAATCTATTTATGAAAATAGGGATGGTACGTCTTTAACAATCGATACCGATTATTTTGGAAACGAACGTTCTTCGACAAACAATAAAATAGGGCCATTCAATAACCTGTCGCCTGGGAAAATAAAATTAAAGGTATGGAAGCAATAGAAAAAACTAAGAATACCGTTCAGAATAGGTTACAAAACAAAAAGGTCATAGTAACAGGAGCCGGAAACGGTATTGGAAGAGGTTTGGCTGAGGCCATGGGAATGCATGGAGCTAAA
Organism: Aestuariivivens sp. NBU2969; assembly: GCF_019931125.1. Classification (NCBI taxonomy): domain Bacteria; kingdom Pseudomonadati; phylum Bacteroidota; class Flavobacteriia; order Flavobacteriales; family Flavobacteriaceae; genus Aestuariivivens; species Aestuariivivens sp. NBU2969. Next base: position 83,963 of record NZ_JAIOUU010000004.1, on the reverse strand, counting down.
GTCGCTATATGTGCTACCAATCCTAAAACACTTTCAGAGACAGAAGAAATTCTTAAAAACAGTAATATTGAGGTTTTTAGTAAGGTTGTAGATATTAGAATTGAAGATGAAATTATAGACTTTGTAAAAGAAAGTGTTGCCTTTATGGGCGGCATAAATGTACTAATTAATAATGCAGCAGTGATGCCTTCTACCCGATTAGAGACATTAACATCTGAAACCATCGACCATGTACTTAGTGTCAATTTAAGAGCTCCTATTTTGTTTACGCGAGAGGTGGTTCCTTATATGAAAGAAGAAGGTGTAGGGTCTATAATACATATGTCTAGTGTAACAGGACACAATGGCTTTCCTGAGGTCGCTATTTATGGGGCGACCAAAGGAGGGTTAAATTCCCTTGCGAGAGGCCATGCCATGGAATTAGCGCCTTATAACATTAGGGTTAATTCGATTTCTCCTGGCACTGTAGATTCTCCTATGTTGCATAGGTTTGTTCAGGAAAATTCCAGTAATCCGGAAAAAGCATTATTAGAATTTAGTAGAATACACCCAAGGGGAACTGTTGCTTCAGTGGAAGAAGTTGCTAATACATTTGTGTTTTTGGCCAGTGATGAATCGGCTAATATAACAGCAACCGATATTAGATGTGATGGGGGATACTGCGTACAAGGGGTGCAACCAAAGTAAAAAGTAATAATCGTAAATATGAAGATTACAAAGCTAAAAACCTTGGTGGTAAATGCCGAAATGCGCAATTGGGTATTTGTTAAAATAGAAACCGATCAACCCGGACTCTTTGGATGGGGGGAAGCATCATTAGAATGGAAAACAAGAGCTCTTGTTGGAGCTTTAGAAGATTTTGAGGTTATGGTTGTTGGAGAAGATCCTCGAAATATTGAACATCTCTATCAAAAAATGTACAGGCAATCATTTTGGGCTTTGGGAGTTATTGGCATGTCGGCAATATCCGCAATAGAACAGGCGCTTTGGGATATAAAAGGGAAAGATTTAGGTGTTCCGGTATTTGAACTTTTAGGAGGAAAGGTTCGTGACAGGGTGCGTATGTATACCCATTTGGGAGGAGGCAACATGAAAGCTGTTTATGATACCTTTTCAGTAGAGCCCCTTATTGAACTCGCCAAAAATGTTATAGACAAGGGGTACACAGCATTGAAAGTAGTGTTTGTTCCTTATTCTAAAACCATAGAAGGCAGAAGTAAAGTAAAACAGTTTGCTAATATGTTTGGAAAATTAAGGGAGGCTGTTGGTGAGGATATTGATCTTATGGTAGATTTCCATGGCAGAACCACTCCCGCTATGGCCATTCAATACATAAATGCCATAGAAGAATACCATCCTTTCTTTTGTGAAGAGCCTGTGCGACCAGAAAATATAGACTCCATTAAAATGGTTACTGATAATACAAAAGTGCCAATAGCAACTGGTGAACGTCACGTATCTATTTATCAGTACAAGGAAATTTTCGAAAAAAATGCGGTTCACATCATACAACCTGATTTGTGTCATTGTGGGGGATTATGGGCCGCAAAAAAAATTGCAGCTATGGGAGAAGTATATAATATGGGAGTAGCTCCTCATAATCCTTTGGGACCTGTGGCCAATGCGGTAGCATTACATTTTGCTTTATCTACTCCTAATTTTTTAATTCAGGAAGATATGTTAACCGATGTGCCCTGGAGATGGGATGTGGTTGAAACAGAAATCACTTCTAAGAATGGATATTGGAATGTCCCTAAGAAACCAGGTTTGGGAATTGAAATCAATGAAGAGGAAGCTAAAAAACACCCATTTAAACAGGAATTTGTGCATTCAAATACTATTAGAGATGAAGATAATGCGATCTTAGACTGGTAAACTATTAAAAATATGGAAACTATTAAAGCAGATCTTATATACCCTATATCAGCAATTGTTGGAGAAGGAAGTTTGTGGGACGACGATAATCAGCAATTACTATGGGTAGATATTTTAGATCATAAAATTTATGCCTTCAATCCAAAAACGGGCTCAAATACAGGTTATGATCTGGGGCAAGATATAGGCACTGTAGTTATTACCGAATCTGGTTTATGGGCTTATGCCGATCAAGATGGGATAGGTTATTTCGACTCCAAAACAGGACATAAAATAGATGGGCCTAAACCAGAACTTAACCATCCGGAAATTCGTTTTAATGATGGGAAATGTGATCCAAGAGGTACATTTTGGGCTGGAACAATGGCCTATGATTGCAGGGTAGGTGCTGGTGTTTTGTATGAGTTTGATGCAATGGGTAACACGATAGAAAAAATAAAAAACACAACCATATCAAATGGATTGGTTTGGAGTATGGATGGTTCTAAATTTTATTTTATTGATTCTCTAACCTACGAAGTACATCAATATGATTATGATTTAAAAACAGGACATATTAAAAATAAAAAAGTGGTAGCGGTTGTTGATAAAGAAATTGGGCTGCCAGATGGAATGGCTATCGATACAGAAGACCATCTTTGGGTAGCTCTCTATGGAGGAGGAAAAGTGATACGAATAAATCCGGAAACAGGAGCTGTTGTATTCGAAGTGATACTTCCCGTGCCTTATATTACATCCTGTGTCTTTGGCGGGGAAAATTTGGATGAACTTTATATTACCTCGGCAAGTTATTCTATGTCTAAAGAACAATTGGAGGAATACCCACTTTCGGGGTCTCTGTTTAAAGTTAAAGTTCCTTTTAAAGGTATTTTGCCAAACAAAATGAAAGATAACCTTAAACAAAGTAACACATGATAACGGGAAAAAGTTTAATTGCAGGAAATTGGGAAGAGGGTCTTGGAGAGGAGTTTTCATCGTATAATCCTGTAGATGATAAAAAATTAAATGATTTCAAAGGCGTTAATGCTTCTCAAATTAATATTGCAGTTATTCAGGCAACTATAGCCTATTCATCATTTAAGTCACTCAATTTTGATGAACGAGCTACATTTATAGAGGATGTTGCATCAGAGATAGAAAATTTAGGAGACGAACTCCTTGAAGTATGTAATGAGGAGACAGGTTTAGGGTTGCCGCGTTTAAAGGGAGAGAGAGGTCGTACCTGTGGGCAATTAAGAGCCTTTGCAAATTTAATTCGGGAAGGGAGTTGGCAACAAGCAAGTATAGATACGGCTTTGCTCGCTAGAATACCTTTGCCAAAACCCGATATTAGAAGAGTACTACAGCCTCTGGGGCCTGTTGCTGTTTTTTCTGCATCTAATTTCCCTTTAGCATTTTCTACATTAGGAGGTGATACGGCTTCAGCATTGGCAGCAGGAAATCCGGTAATTGTTAAAGGACATCCAAGTCATCCGGCAACATCAGAATTATGTGCCAAAGCTATTGAAAAAGCGATTGAAAAAAATAATCTATCTAAAGGTATATTTAGTTTGTTACAAGGGGGCTCCCCTTCCGTTAGTTCAAATTTAGTTCAACATCCTAATGTTGAAGCAGTAGGTTTTACCGGAAGTACACATGTTGGTAGAATACTATTTAATTTGGCAGCTTCAAGGCCCAAACCAATTCCGGTATATGCAGAAATGGGAAGTACTAACCCTCTATTTGTATTACCAAACGCTATAGGAAATAGAGGAAGAGACATAGCGAAAGGTTTGGCGGGTTCGGTAACATTAGGAACAGGACAATTTTGTACAAAACCAGGACTTGTTTTTATCGTAAAATCTGAAAATTCCGAAACGTTTAAAGATGCCTTAGTAACATCCATCAATGACATTCAAACAGGAAACTTACTTAATCAGGGTGTAAAATCCGGTTTAAATAAAAAACTTAAAGAAAATGCAGCTAGAAAAGAGGTGGCAACCTTGGCTGGAGGCAGTATTAATGAAGGGACTGTATTCTCAATACAAGGTAAAGATTTCTTAAAGTATCCAGAACTGGAAGATGAAATATTCGGTCCTGTCGTATTAGTTGTAGAGTGTGAGGATATGGAGGAATTAATGGGAGTAGCCAAACAGTTAAACGGCCATTTAACAGGGACGATCCATTCGGATAATGATAAAGAGAGTATTGCTTTGAAGGAAATTCTTGAAGATAAAGTTGGGCGTATTATTTATAACGGATTCCCTACGGGGGTCGAGGTTTGTTCGTCTATGCATCATGGAGGGCCTTATCCGTCTTCAACATCTGTACTTGCAACTTCCGTTGGGATCGCAGCCATTAAGCGTTTTTGCAAAGTTACATGCTACCAGAATGCGCCTCAAGAGCACCTTCCTGAAGCCTTAAAAAATGAAAACCCAAGAGGGATTGTGAGATTGTTAAATGGAAAATATTCCACCGAAAGATTATAGGTATGAATAACATTAATTTTAATGAAATCATACCAAACCTAGCGGAGGAAGGTATTTGGGTGGGCAGGTGCATGGTGCCAGCTTCATTGGCATATAAAGGAATTAAAGGGCCGCATGTAGTTAAGGTTGAAAAAGGGATGGTTTACGACCTTTCTAACCATTTTAATTCTACTAGTAAATTATTTAATACAAAAGAGGTGGGGACTTTTTTAGAGAGTTTAAAAGATTTGCCGGAAATAGGAGTGTTAACAGATATTCTAAAAAATTCCATTTATTCTCAAAAAAATAATGCAATACCTTATTTTTTAGCTCCTAATGATATTCAATCTATAAAAGCATGTGGTGTAACTTTTATTAAAAGTTTATTAGAAAGGGTTATAGAAGAAAAGGCTGGTGGCGATGCAAAAAAAGCTTCTAAAATTAGGAAAACAATTAATGATGTACTTGGGAGCGATTTAAGTCAAGTAAAACCAGGATCTTTAGAAACAGAGGAATTAAAAAAGCAATTTAAAAAAGCAGGTATTTGGTCTCAATATTTAGAGGTAGGAATAGGAAAAGATGCAGAGGTCTTTACAAAAGGTCAACCTATGTCCTCGGTTGGTTTTGGTGCAGAGATTGGCGTTTTAAAAGATTCTAAATGGAACAATCCTGAGCCGGAAATCGTATTGGCAGTTTCATCGGAAGGGAAAATCGTGGGAGCATCTTTAGGAAATGATGTAAATCTTAGAGATTATGAAGGTAGAAGTGCTTTATTGCTTGGAGAAGCAAAAGATCAAAATGGTTCGTGTTCTATAGGCCCTTTGTTTAGGTTATTTGATGACTCTTTTGGGATAGAAGATATTATGAATTGTAATGTTGAATTATCGATAAGAGGTCTTGATGGATTTCATTCTCAGGGCGCTAATAAAATGAATGAAATAAGCAGAACTCCTGAAGATCTGGTCTCTCAGGTCATTGGAGATAGTCATCAGTATCCGGACGGAATTGTTCTTTTTTTGGGAACTATGTTTGCTCCATCGGAAGATAGAAATAAAATAGGCGAGGGGTTTACTCATAAAATAGGTGATATGGTAAAAATATCTACCAAACAACTAGGGGTCTTATTAAATTGGGTAAATACCTGTGACCAATTACCTAAATGGGAATTTGGTATTTCTGCGTTTATCGATTATTCTATAATAAGATCGCTATCGTGAACTTTAAAATTATCCAAAAATCGTTACACGGTTTAAACCACCCAAGAGTTTAGTATGGGTATTAGTCATGAATAAAAAGAGTAAAAGAGCTATTGATTAAAATACTTAGAAAAATGAAACATAATCCAAACTTAATTTATATCATTACAGTTATCGCAACACTTGGAGGGTTACTCTTTGGATACGACACAGCAGTTATCTCTGGAGCCGAAAAATCGATTCAGGTATTTTTGATTGAAAGTCAGGGTTTAAGTTTGTTTTTACATGGTGTTACGGTTTCATCAGCGCTGCTTGGCTGTATTGTAGGAAGTGCTATATCGGGTTATTTGTCTTTAGGAATTGGCAGGAAACCGGCCTTAATTATCGCAGGGGTCTTATTCTTGTTGTCTGCTTTAGGCTCCGGAAACCCTGAATTTTTGTTTTTTGAAAGAGGGGTGCCTACAATGGGTTTACTTTGGATGTTTAATTTCTACCGTATTATTGGAGGAATTGGAGTAGGATTAGCATCTGCTGTTTGTCCTGTGTACATAGGGGAAATTGCACCATCCGAAATGAGAGGGAAATTGGTTTCTTTAAATCAGTTTGCTATTATTTTTGGAATGTTGGTAGTTTATTTTGTTAATTGGGGGATCGCCGAAGGACAAAACATAGAATGGATAAATACAATTGGATGGAGAAGAATGTTTGTGTCGGAAGCCATTCCAGCGGCCATATTTACCATATTAATGTATTTTATGCCCGAATCTCCAAGATATTTGGCTCTGAAGAGCAAGGATACAAAAGCACTGTCTATACTTACACTTATTAATGGAGAAAACAAGGCCAAAGAAATAATAAATGAAATTAAAAGTACGGTAGAAACTACTAAGAGTAAATTGTATTCCTATGGAAAAAAAGTAATTGTAATAGGTGTGTTATTAACTGTTTTTCAGCAATGCGTTGGGATAAATGTTGTTTTATATTATGCTCCGCGTATATTTGAAAGCATGGGGGTTGCTAAAGACGCTTCTATGTTACAAACTATTATTATGGGACTTGTAAATGTTGTTTTTACCATTGTCGCAATTCTAAATGTTGATAAATGGGGAAGAAAACCTCTACTTATAGTAGGTTCTATTGGAATGGCAATTGGTATGATTGCTATTTCATTTTTAGCTTTTCTGGATATCATAGGGGTTTCTACTTTGATATTTATAGTTGTTTTCACGGCATCTTTTATGATGAGTTGGGGGCCAGTTTGCTGGGTGCTGATTTCAGAAATTTTCCCAAATAGAATTAGAGGCAAAGGGGTTGCTCTTGCTGTTTCAGGAATATGGATTTCAAATTTCTTAATTTCTTCTACATATCCTCCAATGATGGAATTTAGTAGTGCAGGTACATATCTTTTTTATGGTGTGATAAGTATTATTTCCGGAATATTTGTTTGGAAATTTGTTCCGGAAACGAAAGGAAAATCGTTAGAGGAAATAGAAAAATTTTGGAAGCCCTAAAATGAACTTCGTAATTGGGAACGTAAATGAAAATGTTTTGGGTATGTTGTGCTGTTCAGAAAATAAGATCGGGAATTTTATCCCTTTCTGTTTTTCGTAATAATATGATATATAAAAAGCCAGAACATTAGTGTTGGGTTTTTTAAATAATGAGTATCTATCCTTTCTGTTTTGACAAATAAGTAGCCAAAGAAGCAAATTATTCAAAAGAAAGTACATTGGCTAAACCTGTAGGCATCATTGATGTTTCCTGGGTTTCCCTGCTGGAAATATCACTTGCTTTTATAGTGAACTCCTATCCGGCAATATTGCGCATCACTAATTTGTCTGGAGTCTCAGAGGTCACAAAACCAGCATGACTATTCCCGTTTTTGGTGTTTACCATCACTGTAGCAAAACCTTGAGAAATGGAAGCGTTTGGTTTTATAGTTAAATCAAAATAAAACGTCATAATTCAGCACATAAAAAAAGTTCTTCAGGATTATGTCCATATTTTCTCCTGATACTTTTTGCCTGCGCCGCATCATTTCTTTTATGGTACGTTACATTATCTAGGACAATGACCAATTGTTTGGGGGGCATGGCAGCAATTCTTGTGTAAGCTATGCATAAAACACATCTGAATTAACATAGGTATCGTATAAGCAGACATTGAACAACTTAAAATCCACTATGGTTCCAATAACATTTACCCGACCTCTTGAATGTCAATCTTTCTTTGCACAGCACCTTAGCCCTTTTGGGCTATAGCCATAGTTCCTTGGTGCATCAACGGCAAACCCGCTTTCATCGATATAAACAATAGGCCGTTTTTCAACAAACTCATAATGGAATATTTTCAGTTGGAATATAAGTCTGGATAGCCAATTCGCTTTAGGATGGAAAAGCGTTTTTTTATAGCTGATTTTCATGTGTTAATATTTATTGTTTTTTAATGGTTACATGGAACACCCAAATTAACATTCTGCTGTGTGATTAAACTTTAATAATGGGTGTTTCATTCCTTGAAACTTTATATGTTAGTAATAGAATGCAGTTGCCTTTAAAAGGAATTTTGCTTGTCGGTTACTAAAAAATAAAACCCTCACATCACTGCAAGGGTTCTTAATTATCATAGATGCTGAAAACCAGTTCAGCATGACAAAACTTAATATCTATAATACTCAGGTTTAAAAGGTCCTTCAACCTGTACGCCAATATATTCGGCTTGGTCTTCACGAAGTTCGGTAAGCTCCACACCAATTTTAGCTAAGTGTAATTTTGCTACTTTTTCGTCTAAATGTTTTGGTAACATATAAACGTTGTTTTCGTAGGCTTCGCTATTGTTCCAAAGTTCAATCTGTGCTAAAGTTTGGTTGGTAAATGAGTTGCTCATTACAAAACTTGGGTGCCCGGTAGCACAGCCTAAGTTTACCAAACGCCCTTCGGCAAGGATAATAATGTCTTTTCCGTTAATGGTGTACTTGTCAACTTGTGGTTTGATGGTGTTTTTGGTATGACCATGGTTTTTGTTCAGCCAAGCCATATCAATTTCATTATCAAAATGCCCAATATTACACACAATGGCTTTGTCCTTTAAAGCTTCAAAATGTTCGCCACGCACAATATCTTTATTTCCCGTAGTGGTAATAACAATATCGGTATTGCCGATAACGGTTTCCAGTTTTTTAACCTCAAAACCGTCCATAGCAGCTTGTAAAGCACAAATAGGGTCAATCTCAGTAACCGTAACAATACTACCAGCACCTTTAAAAGAGGCAGCAGTTCCTTTACCCACATCGCCATAGCCACAAACCGTAACACGCTTACCAGCCAACATGACATCGGTTGCGCGACGAATGGCGTCTACGGCACTTTCACGACAGCCATATTTATTGTCAAATTTACTTTTGGTTACACTATCATTGATGTTTATGGCAGGCATAGGTAATGTGCCTTTTTTAACACGCTCATACAGTCTGTGAACTCCAGTTGTAGTTTCTTCACTTAAGCCTTTTATGCCAGCGGTCAACTCAGGATATTTATCCAGAACCATATTGGTTAGGTCGCCACCATCATCTAAAATCATGTTTAGGGGCTTACGGTCTTCGCCAAAAAACAAGGTTTGTTCAATACACCAATCGAATTCTTCTTCGGTCATGTTTTTCCAAGCATAAACAGCAGTGCCTGCGGCGGCGATTGCAGCAGCGGCTTGGTCTTGCGTAGAGAAAATGTTGCAGGAGCTCCAAGTTACTTCAGCACCCAAAGCTTGAAGGGTTTCAATAAGTACAGCTGTTTGAATAGTCATGTGCAAACAACCGGCAATTCTTGCGCCTTTTAAGGGTTGTGAATCTTTATACTCTTTACGCAGACTCATAAGTCCAGGCATTTCTGCTTCGGCCAATTCAATCTCTTTTCTACCCCATTCTGCAAGCGATATATCCTTTACTTTATGCCCTACATACGGAATTGTTTTCGTATCCATATTTCTAATTTCTATATTTTAAAAATGTTACTTGCCTTTGGGTTTAAACGGTAAATAGTTAACTTCGCTAAGTTAAAAACCAAATGCGCCTAAGGCGCTGCAAAGATAACCAATAACTTTCAGATTATTAAATGCCACTATTTAAAACTATTGATGTAAACTCACAAACTACTGTTAAAATCTGGAAGATTACCGAGTCTTTTAATGTTTTAAAACGTGAGATAAACTTAAAGCCAGAAAATGAAACGCGAGTTTTGGGGATGAAAAGTGAAATCCATCAATGTGGTTTTTTAAGTGTTAGGTGTTTGCTAAATAAATTTGGTTATAAGGATTCCGATTTGTTTTATGATGTCAATGGGAAGCCACATTTAATGGACGGTAAGCATATTTCAATAAGTCATTCGTTTATTTTTTCAGCAGTTATTATTAGTAATGAACCAGTAGGTATTGATATTGAAAAGCAACGCGATAAAATCGCTGTAATAAAACACAAGTTTTTAGATTATGAATGTTCTTATTTGAATGAAAATGATGCCGACCATATAAAACAACTAACGGTATTATGGTGCATTAAAGAAAGTTTGTACAAACTATATGCAATGCCAGGGTTAAGTTTTAAAAACCATTGCTTGGTGATTCCATTTTCAAATGGCGAAGATGTTACGGCTGCATGGATAGATTATAATGATCTAAAAACAAAATTTGCAGTGCGATATTTGGAATTTGAAGGCTTTACCTGTTCCTATGCTTTAAAAAGTATATAAAACATTTGTGAATTTATGGGTATTAAAAATTCCATTTATCAAAATATATTAAAATCAATCTCTTCAAATTATCCACTTTTAGCGGTTTTAATAGATCCTGATAAATTTCCTATTGAAAATACAGAAGCCTTTATTCAAAAAGTAAACAAATCTGTAGCAACACATATATTTGTTGGAGGTAGTTTGGTTGAAAAACATGCAACTGACCAATTGGTCGAGGCAATAAAAATTAAGACAAGTATACCTGTGGTGATTTTTCCTGGTGATTTGACCCAGATTTCCGGAAAGGCTGATGCCTTATTGTTTTTATCCTTAATTTCTGGGAGAAATCCAGACTATTTGATTGGAAAGCATGTAGAAGCTATTTCTGTATTGCGTAAAAAGGAGCTTGAGGTGATTTCTACAGGCTATATTTTAATTGAAAATGGAAAAACAACGGCTGTAGAACGGGTTACGAAAACCAAACCAATTCCAAGATCTAATATTCAAAATATAGTAGATACTGCTAAGGCAGGAGCGTATTTGGGAATGAAATTAATGTATCTAGAAGCAGGAAGTGGTGCGAAACACCCAATATCTGTTAAAATTATTCAGGCGGTGAAAAAAGAATTAAATCTGCCTTTAATTGTTGGTGGAGGCATTAAAACAAAACAACAATTGGAAATGGCTTACAATGCCGGAGCCAATATGGTCGTTATTGGTACGGCCTTAGAAGATGACGAATCGTTTTTTGAAGATTTAAAAAAAGAATAAATATACATGATAATAGAACAAAGACGGTTATTCTCTTTATTCTATTTCTTATTACTTGAAGATTTATGAAAATATCAGTGGAATTAACACTAACACCTTTGCAGAATGATTTTGAGCCTGCCATCATTCATTTTATAAAAAAGTTGAGGGCATCGAATTTAAAAGTGTTGGAAAACCCTTTAAGTACCCAGATTTATGGGAGTTATGATGAGGTGATGCAGTTGCTAAATACAGAAATCAAAGAAGTCTTTCAACTAATTGATAAAGGATTGCTCTATATGAAAATTATAAAATCCGACAGACACGACTATGAGCCCCATTTTTGATTTTTTCCTTGAGTCTTATTATAGTCGGTCGATACATTTAATTGTTTTGGAAGCAATTGCTTTTTTCTTTGGCATTGCCAGTGTAATTTATGCTAAGCGAGAAAATATTTTAGTGTATCCTACAGGAATTGTTGCTACCATAATAACGGTTTATATTTTTCTAAAAGATGAACTTATGGGGGATATGATGATGAATTTTTATTACTCAGTAATGAGCATTTACGGTTGGTGGAACTGGTCTAGAAAGGAGGAAAATAAATATGTAGTGCCAATTTCTAGAACTAATATAATAGAAAAAATCATTGGTTTTGGAATGTTTCTTACAACAATTATAGTTACTTATTTGGTCTACAAAGCTTATGGTGTTGAAATAAAGGCATCGAATTATATTGATATTTTTACTTCTGGCATATTTTTTACGGCAATGTGGTTTATGGCCAATAAAAAATTAGAGAATTGGATACTTTGGATTTTTGCAGACATTATAACCGTGCCTCTTTATGCTTATAGGGGATGGGGTATGCTATCTTTACAATATCTCATCTTTACTATTTTAGCAATTCAAGGATATTTTGCATGGAAGAAAAGCTTAAACAACAACCAGCAAACTGCTTAAAGGTCGTTTTGTTTGGTCCAGAATCTACTGGGAAAACAACCTTGTCTAGACAATTAGCAAGGTATTATAACTCGGTTTGGGTGCCTGAGTACGCACGCGAGTACCTTCAAAAAAAATGGAATAATGAACGTAAAACTTGTGAACCAAAGGATTTGTTACCCATTGCTGAAGGCCAGATGCGGTTGGAAAATGAATTGGCCCAAAAAACAAATTCCGTATTGATTTGTGATACCGATTTGTTGGAAACCAAAGTGTATTCTGAAGCCTATTATTTAGGAACTTGTGATCCGCTACTTGAAAAGTATGCGTTGGAAAACACTTACGATTTATATTTTTTAACCTATATTGACACCCCTTGGGAAGCGGACGATTTAAGGGATAAACCCAATCACAGAATGGAAATGTTTCTAGCTTTTCAAAACGAATTGATAAATCAAAAAAGACCTTATGTTTTGGTGAAAGGTGATAAAAAATCACGGTTAAATAATGCGGTTAAGCATATAGATGAATTGTTAAAAAAGAAAAATATTGAATTTTACCGATAACGATATACAGCAAATACAGGATAACGATTTAACACTGGAACAGGTTAATCAACAGATCGAACGTATTAAAAAAGGCGCGTCTTATACCAATTTGGCTGAGGCAGCTACAGTTGGTAATGGTATTTTAAGGTTAACCTTAGAGGAACGAAATCAATATGTTAAAACGTTTGAGGAGCATCGTAATAGGTTGTCATTAGTAAAGTTTGTACCAGCATCAGGCGCAGCTACCAGAATGTTTAAATTTTTGTTTCAGTTTTTAAAAGCGATTGATGTTGAAAAGGATACCATTAATGGGTATATCAATAGGCATAAGAACTCTGGTTTAGCTGTTTTTTTTGCGGGATTGGAGAAGTTGCCTTTTTTTGAGGAAGTGGTTCATAGATTGCATGAGATCATTCCTAATTTTAATGATCTGTCTTACGACCAAAAGCGTATCGAATTCATAAAAACGATGCTGGATGAAGATCGATTAAATTATAGTGCTTTCCCTAAAGGATTATTACCTTTTCACAGATATAAACAACACGTAACAACCGCTTTCGAGGAGCACTTATTTGAAGCTGCATTGTACGCTGCTTCAAATAATAAGGCCAATGTACATTTTACTATTTCTCCAAATCATAATAAAGGATTTGAAGAAGAATTTAAATTTATTGAAGAAGATGTAGAAGAAGAGACAGGAACTTGTTTTGATATTTCGTTTTCTAATCAAAAAAAATCCACTGATACTATTGCATTGACCATAGAAAATGAAATTTATAGGGAGCCAAATGGTAAATTATTGTTTAGGGCATCCGGACATGGTGCCTTATTGGAAAATTTAAATGCATTGGAATACGATATTATTTTTATTAAAAACATTGATAATGTTACTGTGTTAAGCCATCATGAAGAATTAGCAGAATATAAAAAATTGTTAGCGGGCGTATTGATAGAAACCCAGAAGCAGTCTTTTAGATTTTTGCATGAATTAGATAATGAATTAGATAATGAAGAATTATTTGTTGAAATATTAGAATTCTTAACCTCGAAATTCAATCAAAGGATAGAAGAAGCATTTTTGACGCTTTCAATAACTGAAAAAAAAGCTTTTTTAAAGCATAAGTTGAATCGTCCCATTCGTGTTGGAGGCATCGTTAAAAATGAAAAAGAACCTGGAGGAGGACCATTTTGGGTTAAGGATAAGGATGGGAATGTCTCCTTGCAAATAGTTGAATTTACACAAATCAACATGAAAGACACAGCGCAAAAAGAAATCGTGAAAAATGCAACGCATTTTAACCCAACCGATTTTGTTTGCGGCATAAAGAACTACAAAGGAGAGGTGTTTAACCTTAAGGAATTTGTAGATAACGACGCATATTTTGTAACTGTTAAATCGAGGGTGGATACCGAAATTAAGGCTTTGGAACGCCCTGGGCTTTGGAATGGGAGTATGGCCTATTGGAACTCGATTTTTGTTGAGGTGCCACTCGTTACATTTAACCCAGTTAAGACGGTAAATGACTTACTAAAAGCACCACACCAGTATTTATAATGTTTAATGAAGAGACTTTACTGCAAGAATTAACTTTTAAAGCCATTAGAAGTTCGGGAAGTGGTGGGCAACATGTCAATAAAGTGGCTTCAAAAGTGGAGTTATGCTTTAACATTAAAGACTCATTAGTATTTAGCGATGAGCAGAAAACACTTTTGTTGGAGAAGTTTCAAAATCGATTAAGTAAAGAAGGTGTTTTATTATTACAATGTGATGAAAGTAGAAGTCAACATAAAAATAAAGAGCTGGTTATAAAAAGGTTCTTGGAGCTGGTAAATGCAGCCTTGGTAAAACCCAAAAAGCGAATCCCTACCAAAACACCAAAGACAGTTATTAAAAAACGATTAAAAAGTAAGCGTCATCTGTCTGATAAAAAAGCAAATAGAAAACCACCTGAACTTTCTTAAATATTTTTCAATTATCTATTGTTAATTGTTCATTGTTAATTAATTTTACAGCGTTCTCAAAAAGGGGTGCTTTTTGATTGATGATTGATGATTTTTAACTTCAGAAATCTGATGTCTAATATCTAAAATCTAAAATCATTCAGGCTGAGATCATACCCATTGAACCTGAGCAGGTAATGCTGCTAAGGAATATGAATTTATATTGTTGTTGCATAGGTTTTGATTGCTGTCGAAACGACGAGGCTATCTTTTCAATATAAATTCTGAAAATCAATTATTAACAAACAAAGAATAATGACCTCTTTTTATTCGATTTAAATTTTATTTATTTCGAGATGAAAAACAATTTTCTTTTTATTTCATTTTTTGTGTTATCAATTTGTGTTAGCGCACAACAAAATCAAGTGAAACAAGATTCAACAAAAACAGAAACTTTGGACGAAGTTCTAGTTAAAGCTGTTCGCGTTAATGCCAATTCACCCATCACCCATTCCAATATTTCAAAAAAGGAATTAGAAAAGCGAAATTTAGGGCAGGACATTCCGGTTTTATTAAATTATTTACCATCGGTTGTAACCACGAGTGATGCGGGAGCGGGGATAGGTTATACAGGTATTCGTGTACGCGGTACCGATGCCACTCGAGTAAATGTGACTATTAATGGGATACAATATAACGACTCAGAAAGTCAAGGGACGTTTTGGGTGAACTTAGGGGACTTTGCTTCATCAATACAAAGCATGCAATTGCAACGTGGTGTTGGAACATCAACCAATGGTTCAGGGTCTTTTGGGGCAAGTTTAAATCTGTTGACCGATGCATCTTCTCATATACCTTATGGTGAATTATCCAATAGTTTTGGAAGTTATAATACCAGAAAGCATACTGTTAAATTGGGCACGGGTAATATTTTGGATGCTGAGCGTAGTCGAAGCATTGAAATATCTGGACGTTTTTCAATGATTTATTCCGATGGTTATGTAGATCGTGCTTTTACCGACTTAAAATCTTATTTTCTACAAGGAGTTTATAAAGATGACAATACTTTAATCAAGGCTTTAACTTTTGGTAATAAAGAACGAACCTATCAATCCTGGTACGGCTTAACAGCTGAAGAACTACAGGAAGACCGTCGTCAAAACCCGTATACTTATGAGAATGAAACCGATAACTATTGGCAGGACCATTACCAATTGCATTGGAATGAGCGATTGGATAACTATTGGTCAATCAATATTGGCTTGAATTATACTAATGGCAAGGGCTATTTTGAGCAATATAAAACAAAAGAATCCGCTGAGGATTTTAATAATTTAATTATAGATGGGTCTGATGTTATTGTACGCCGTTGGCTCGATAATAATTTTTATGTTGCCAATGGCAACATCTCCTATAAAAATAGAGGTTTGGAAGTTATTTCAGGATTGTCCTATAGTAATTACACGGGTGATCATTTTGGGGAAGTGATTTGGGGAAGTGATTTGGCTTCAAATACCAATATTAGGGATCGTTACTATAATGGAGATGCCAATAAAAATGATTTTAGTGTTTTCTCAAAGGCCACATTTAAGTTTGATGAAAAATTTATGGGCTTCGTGGATTTACAAGGCCGATTTGTAAGCTATAAGACTAATGGATTAAATTCTGATAGGGTAAATTTTGTAACCGATGTATCATTTGACTTTTTCAATCCCAAAGTAGGGCTAACCTATAGGCATTGTGATATTAACAGTTTTTATGTCTCATACGCAAGAGCCAACCGTGAGCCTAATCGTGATGATTTTGAAAACGGTGTTGCCGACAACGAAACCTTAAATGACATTGAATTGGGTTGGCGTTATAATACTAAAAGGGTAGCTGTGAACACCAATTTGTATTATATGTTTTATCAAAACCAATTGGTGTTAACCGGTGCGCTAGATGATGTTGGAAGTCCCTTAAGAGCCACTAGTGGAAAAAGTTTTAGGCTTGGGCTTGAAATAGATGCTAATATTTCATTTTGCGACGCATTTAATACGTCTACTAATATAGCTGTAAGCAATAATAAAAATAAGGATTTTAAGGCATCTATAAATGGGGAATTGTTAAGCTTAGGAAACACTAATATTTCATTTTCGCCAGATCTAGTAATAGCTAATGCACTTAATTTCCTGCCTATAAAAGCATTGCAAATATCGTTTTTAAGTAAATATGTTGGAGAACAGTATATGGGTAATATCGACTCTAAAGTGTCAAAGCTTAGTAGTTATTTCATTAACGATTTAAATATATCATTCGAAATTGAATCAAATTACTTGTTTAAATCTATAGTCTTAACAGGTTTGGTAAATAATATTTTTAACAGGAAATATGTTTCCAATGGATATTATTATACTTATGATGATACTTGGACAGACGCTAATCAAGTTACCACTATTGAAGGTACAGGATATTACCCACAAGCTACCACCAACTTTTTGGTAGGGGCTACATTCAAGTTTTAAAAAATAATAGGCTAGGCAGAATAGCATATAACTAAAAAAAAGGGGTGGGAAAGCCATGTGCCCCTTTTTTTTAGTTATAAATTCTAAGGGTGTTACTGCCACTTTGCTCAACGCGATAATTTTTTAAGCCGCATCTTAAATTGGTATTGTTTAAGGGAAGGCCATTGGCTAAGCTATATTCATTTTTATCTGTACATCCACATGTAGCATTTAAACCAGAATTTGAGAGTATAGAACAACTGCTCAGCTCATGATTGGGGTCAGCGGCATCCCAAGCAAAAAAATCATTCCCAATGCGAACAACGATTATTCCGGCATTTCCAGCATTGGAAACATAAACCGAATTTCCCGAAAATTGTAATTGACTGTATTCTGGTAAGCTTAGATTAATGCTAACGTTAACACCAATATTCAAAAGAAATTTACAATTTTCATTTTCTTCTGTACTACTACAACTTAATACTATAAAAAGGCCTAATAACGAAATCAATACCCTCATAAAATCGATAAATATTTAAACTTACAATCAACAATAAAACGCAAATTACCGTAAATATTTTGTATATTTGTATACAATCTCGTGTAAGCGGGATTTTTTTATTTGCTGAACCCCTTTGCTTATTAAAGTTTGAGTAGGTCTCAGCATCTTTTATTAAATAAATCAATGAAGTTATGAGTAAAGTATCGTATTACACAGCCGAAGGACTAAAAAAATTAAGAAGTGAATTGAACCATCTTAAGGACGTTGAACGCCCAAAAGCATCACAAGCCATTGCAGAGGCGCGTGATAAAGGCGATTTAAGTGAAAATGCAGAATACGATGCGGCCAAGGAGGCACAAGGGCTTTTGGAAATGAAAATTTCTAAATTGGAAGAAACTTTATCTAATGCCCGTTTAATTGATGAATCGCAATTAGATACTTCAAAGGTATTGGTGTTGTCTAAAGTGAAGATAAAGAACCAAACCAATGGCATGGAAATGGTTTATACATTGGTGGCTGAAAGTGAAGCCAATTTGGCTGCGGGAAAAATATCTGTAAACTCACCTATAGGAAAAGGATTGTTAGGGAAATCAGTTGGTGATGTGGCCGAGATTCAAGTGCCCAATGGCGTTATGAAATTTGATATTTTAGAAATATCAAGATAATAAAAGTCTTTTTAAAAGAATAATATTAGATTCCTAGTTTAGCTGAAAATCGATTCAGTTTTAATTAGGAATCTTTTTATATTTACATATCACTTAAAAATCTTTCATATATATGGCTTCAATCTTTACTAAAATCATCAAAGGTGAAATACCCTGTTATAAAATTGTTGAAACCGATCAGTTTTTTGCTTTTTTGGATATCAATCCCAATAGTAAAGGACATACCTTATGTGTCCCAAAAAAGGAAGTTGATAAAATATTCGATTTAGATGAAGAAACTTATAATGGATTAATGTCATTTTCCAGATATGTAGCAAAGGCCATTGAAAAAGCCATTCCCTGTAAGCGTGTCGGGATAACAGTTATTGGTTTGGAAGTGCCTCATACCCACGTGCATTTAATACCATTGCATTCCATGGAAGATGCCCAATTTATAAGCAAAAAAAAATTAACTTCAGAAGAATTTCAGGATGTAGCTAATACCATAAAAGCACACTTATAATTATTGATAAATTGTAAAGAAACTATTGCAATCAGTGTTAAGAGTAATGCTGTAATTAGTATCCATGAGGCTTTTTTTAATTTGAAAGTTGTTTTTTTAGGAGTAAAAGCCTTTTTATGATATTCGAAGACTTGTTCGATGTCATCTGTCCATAATACGGGATAAATTGGACTATTGCAATTTTTGCAGTCCAATTTATGTTTAATCTCTGAAGTAATAGATTTATACAGTTTAGTGTCTACTAAACGCTGCTTAAAACTTAAGTGTAGTCCTTCATTACTATAACAAATTGGGCAGTTGTTTTTTAAGGCGACTTCTTTAATATGTATAAAATAATCCTGCATATTAAGCGCGTTTTAGGACAATCTGTATGGTAGTGCCTTTATCAATTTCAGAATATAGCACCTTGATTTTGCCATTATGAAAATCTTCAATAATACGTCTAGTAAGTGATAAACCCAAGCCCCAACCTCTTTTTTTTGTGGTATATCCAGGCTCAAAAATTTTCTTAAAATCCTTTTTTAAAATCCCTTTTCCTGTATCTGTCACACTTACTTTTATATTGTTTTCCAATTGTGAAATTTCTATAGTAAGCTTACCGCGGCCTTTCATGGCATCTATGGCATTCTTTACTAAGTTTTCAATAGCCCAACTAAAAAGCTCTTTGTTTAAAAATACAGAAATATAGCCATCAGGGACTCTCATTTCAAAATCGATAAGATTCGAAGATCTAGCTTTTAAATAATCAAAAGAATTGGCGGTTTCTTCAATAATATCTGCTATTTCAAGTTTTGGAACGGACCCTATTTTACTAAAGCGTTCTGTTATTGTTTTTAAACGATCTACATCCTTTTCAATTTCAGCAATATAATTGGGGTCAACCTGTTCGGTTTTCAAAATCTCGGTCCAACCAATTAAAGAGGATAAGGGGGTGCCTATTTGATGAGCTGTTTCCTTGGCCATGCCAGACCACAGCTTGTTTTGGCTAGCATTTTTATTACTGCTATAAAAGAGAAAAATAACGGTTCCGAATAATACAATAATAAGTATTAATGCTGAAGGATAATATTTTAGTTTGTTTAAAAGTGGCGAGTTGCCGTAGTAAAGGGTAGTAGATTCAGAATTTTCTATATTAATTTCAATAGGAGAGTTTTCTTTTTCTAATTTTGATTTGGTTTTCTCAAAATAAATTGGGTTTAGTAGTTTTAAGCTGTCAAGGTTTCTGAAAGTTCTTATTTGGTTATTATTGTCAACTAATAACATTGGAGCGGTAACAGTAGAGTCGATGATAATAAATTCAGCCAACTTGTTGGTCTTGTTTACATTATAAAGGTCTTTTGCTATTTCTTTATAAGCGAAGGTCCAAGTTTCCATTTTAATACGTTGGTCTTGCTTAAAGTTCTGAAAAAACATATAGGTATTCCAAAGAATAAGTGATACTAAAACAAACGAAATGACAATGATTAGCCAACGAAATGTATTTCTATACTCGGTAAAAAGCATTAATAATAATTTAATACGTAATATAATGCAAATCTGTTAATATTATTGTGCAAGTTGTTAGTAAATCTGTTTTTAGTTGAATGGTAGATTGGTTACTTTTGTTGAAATTCAAAACGATTGACAACTACTTTCGATCCAAAACTATTAGAAACCAGTACATTGCAAAGTTACTTGCAGTCTGCTGTAGCTCCTAGGCCTATTGCTTTTGCTAGTACAGTTGATTTAGAAGGTAATCCTAATTTGTCTCCTTTTAGTTTTTTTAATGTATTTAGTATTAACCCACCAATTATGGTGTTTTCGCCCTCACGTCGTGTTAGGGATAATACGGTAAAGCACACTTTGTTAAACATTGAAGATACTAATGAAGTAGTTATTAATGTGGTAAATTATAATATTGTCTACCAAATGTCCTTAAGTAGTACAGAGTATGGTAAAGGTATAAATGAATTTGAAAAGGCAGGGTTAACGATGTTAAAGTCAGATATTGTTAAACCATATAGAGTAGCCGAATCTCCCGTGCAGTTTGAATGTAAAGTAAACGATATTATTAAATTAGGAAAGCATGGTGGAGCCGGAAACTTGATTATTTGTGAGGTAGTCAAGTTCCATATCCATAATAATGTGCTAAATGACGATATTAGCATTAATCAAGAAAAATTAGATTTGGTAGCCAGAGCGGGAGGAAGTTATTACTGTAGGTTAAAAAAAGGGTTTTTTCAAATACCAAAACCACTTAAAACTTTGGGAATAGGAGTCGATAATTTACCAGATGTAATTAGAAAAAGTAGAGTGTTAACAGGAAACGATTTGGGTATGTTGGCCAATGTTGAAAGCTTACCAACAAAGGCTGATGTTGAAGCTTTTATTAAGGATAAACTAAGTCGTTATCCAAACTTTAAAACAATTACTTTAGAAGAGAAACATCAATTAGCACAAAACTATTTAAGCTATGGTGATGTAGAAAGCGCATGGAACATGTTGTTGAGTTGAAAATAAATAAATAACATATATAATTTATAACTAATGGAAGTTCAAGGAAGAATTAAAATGATTGGCGAGACCCAAACTTTTGGTGCTAATGGATTTAAAAAAAGAGAAATAGTAGTAACTACAGAAGAGCAGTACCCTCAGCATATTTTGGTGGAGTTTGTGCAGGACAAAACAGATTTATTAAACAATTACCAAGTTGGACAACAGGTAAAGATCAATATTAATATACGTGGCAGGGAATGGGTGAACCCACAAGGGGAAACCAAATATTTTAATTCCATTCAAGGATGGCGTATAGAGGCTTTGCAGCAGGAACCAATGGGAGATAATTTACCACCCGTACCCCCGGCAGATGCCTTTGAACCTGCCGGAGATTTAAACGATGATGATCATGATGATCTGCCTTTTTAGATGCTTTACATCTTTAATCAAAACCAAGATCAGTTTATAATTATAAAACCTTTCAGTATTGTGTTGGAAGGTTTTTTTATTTTTATATAATGTATTTCTTAACAGAAAAGCTATGGTTCCCTTCAGTTGATGAAGCAACGCCTGAAGGGTTGTTAGCTGTTGGGGGTGATTTATCTGCAGAGCGTCTATTGTTAGCCTATAAATCGGGGGTATTCCCTTGGTTTGAAATTGGAGAACCTGTACTGTGGTGGTCACCAGACCCAAGGTTTGTTTTATTTCCAGAAAAACTTAAAGTCTCAAAAAGTATGAAACAGGTATTGAGAAATGCCAACTATAAAGTTACGGTTAACAAAGCATTTAAGGAAGTTATTACTAGATGTGCTGTGATAAGGCGAAACGGACAAACAGGGACTTGGATAACAGAAGACATGATTGAGGCTTATGTCAAACTTCAGGAATTGGGTTATGCCAAGTCAGTTGAGGTATGGCAAGACAATACCTTGGTTGGTGGTTTTTACGGTGTCGATTTAAACAATGGAGTATTTTGTGGAGAGAGTATGTTTTCTAAAGTAAGTAATGCGAGTAAAATAGGATTTATTACTTTTTTACAACACACCAATTATAAACTTATAGATTGCCAAGTGTATTCTAATCATCTCAAAAATCTTGGAGCTGAGGAGATTTCAAGGAATATTTTTTTAAGGTATTTATAGCGCATAAGCATTAATACAAATTATTATCGTGTTAAATTTGGGTGCTATTTTTTAAAATAATTTTTAGACTTTTTAGGGTCATTTAATATTCATTAAAAGAAATTTCAAGTAGAACCGTGTGTACATCTCATAAATATTCTAATAAAAATTAAAACAAAGCTATGCCATAGTCTTATACTTCCTCGAATCTAAAACAACCAATTTCATGATCGTTTACCATACCAGTAGCCTGCATATGGGCATAAACCACAGTAGATCCTACAAACTTAAATCCACGGTTTTTTAAATCTTTGCTAATAGTATCACTTAAAGGTGTATTACCTGGTGCATCTTTATAGGTTTTTAATTTATTCTTAATCGGTATACCGTCAACAAAACCCCAGATGTACTTACTAAAACTTCCAAATTCTTTTTGAACCTTTATAAACGATTGAGCATTTGTAACAGCAGCCTTTACTTTTAATGTATTTCTTATAATACCGCTATCTTGTAAAAGACTGTCAATTTTGGGTTGTTTATAACTGGCTATTTTTATATAGTCAAAACCATCAAATGCTTTTCTAAAATTGTCCCGTTTACGTAAAACAGTAATCCAGCTTAGCCCTGCCTGAAAGGTCTCTAAGGTTAAAAATTCAAATATTGTGGCATCATCATAAACGGGGACGCCCCATTCATTATCATGATAGGTTTCATATAATGGGTCTCCAACACACCAGCCGCATCTGTGTTTTGTACTCATACGTCTTGTTATTTTAAAGGTTAAAGCATGACAAAAGTCATCTTATAAGTAAGGGCAAGATATTAATTTTGTTCGTATTAATTTGAGAAATTATGAATGCAGTATTAGCAAATAGTCTTGAAAAAAGTATGTCTTATGCTGAATATCGTGAGTTAGTAGCTCAATTAGCACAAGATAATTCTACATCTGGAGATCTTAAAACCGAAGCCAATATAAATTTTACCAAATTAAATAATAGGCGAATGAAACGTTGGGATAAGACCATTAAGCTATCAAAAGAGGCTTTAAAACGCATTCGTACTTTTAAGGAAAAAGTCACTTGGTTGGTAATAAGTGAAAGTTGGTGCGGTGATTCTGCTCATATTACTCCAGTTTTAAATAAATTAGCTGAAAGCAATGACAATATTAATTTGAGGTTAGTACTGAGGGATGAGCACCCAGAACTAATGGATGCATTCCTTACCTTTGGAGCAAGATCTATTCCTAAAGTTATTATGATTGAAGATGCTTCTGGAGAAGTAATAAATACCTATGGCCCTAGACCAAGCGAAGCAACCTATTATGTTAATCGATTTAAAGCTATGCATGGTACTTTAACCCCAGATTTTAAGGAAGATTTACAGCATTGGTATAACGATAACAAAGGGAAAAATATAATTGACGATTTAACCGAAAAGCTTTGTGAATTAACACCTAGTGTTTGCCAATAAAGTAAAAGGTTATCGATCCAATTTGCGATACTTTGTTTGGGTCGGCACTAAAAAGGGATTGTTTGGCGTATTCCAAGGCATGTTCTTTTAAACATTCATTAGATGAGTTGGAGCTAGTATTAATATAGGCATCTATAACCTTTCCTTGAGAATTAACCGTAATATTTACTACAATTTTACCATCTACTTCACAAAGGTAAACAGGAATTGGAATGTAAACTTTGTTGCGATCTTTTAATGAAAAACTAATGGTGCTTTTCGCGTTATTACCATCATCTTTTTGCTGCTCTAAAAGGTCTTTTACTTTACTGAATTTTGATAGTTCCTCGTCTTTTAACTTAGAATCTTCTGTGTCCTCATAACTTTTTGTAGCTGTATTGGGGCCTTCGGCGCTACTACTTGTTTTAGGCACATAATCTTCTGGAGGTGCAATAGGTTTGTAGGCCTGTGCAAACTGTTTACTTTGTTGGGTTTCGTTAAAAGCCTGATTGGTTTCAGCCTTTGTAGCGTTTAATCGTTCCAAGGCTTCTAAAATCTTAATTTCTTCTTCGGTGAGCTCTTCTTCGGGCTCAACCATATAATAACTTTCAGCAATTCGATCACTGTATTTTTTTAGGCTGAAATTAAATACTGAAAGGACAACGGTTCCCGAAATAAGGAACGTGATAAGTAGGGCTTTATGTTGATCTGTTAGGTGCAAATCGTGATAAATTTATAGCATTTGGTAAAACAATATACGTAAAAATATGCAATCTAGCTCTTTAAGCTGTTTATAAAGCCGTCTATTGAGGTAGCGTCAGCAATATTAAAATCACCTATTTTCGTGCGTCGTAATGCCGATAAATGTGCACCAGACCGCAAAGCCTTACCAAAATCGTTAGCTAAGGAACGAATGTAAGTCCCCTTGCTACATTCTACTCTAAAATCTATATCTATCGATTGGTTACTGAGCGAAGTCGAAGCACCAATTTTAGTGATTTCAAAAGCTGAAATGCTAACTGTACGCGGTTTGATATTTACACCTTCTCCAGCTCTAGCAAATTCATACAAGCGTTTGCCGTCTTTTTTAATGGCTGAAAACACAGGCGGCAATTGTTGGATATCACCAATAAATTGTTCCGTTGTTTTATGGATCAAAGCCTCAGTGATGTGCTCGGTGGGAAATGTGCTGTCGATTTCGGTTTCCAAATCAAATGAAGGGGTTGTACTGCCTATGGTAATGGTTCCAGTATATTCTTTGATTTGGGCTTGAAAGGTGTCAATTTGTTTGGTCATTTTACCCGTGCAGATTACCAAAAGCCCTGTGGCCAATGGATCTAAAGTTCCTGCATGGCCAACTTTAATTTTTTTCAGCTTAAAGGCGCGCCTAATTTCCCAGCGTAGTTTGTTAACCACTTGAAAGGAGGTCCAATTTAGGGGTTTGTCGATAAGCAATACTTGTCCGGAAAGGTAATCGTCTTTACTGAGCATAGTGGTGAGGTGTCTAATTCAAAAGAGAAAACCCAATAGCAATAAGGCCCACAATAGCACAGTAAAAAGCAAAGTAGGTTAGTTTACTTTTTTTAACTAAAGCAATCATCCAAGTACAGGCAAACAAACCAGCTATAAAAGCAGCTGCAAATCCAATGGATAAAGCCGTAAAACTCTGATTTTCGGTAGAAATGTCTCCGCTTAAAATATCCTTGCCTATTTTTCCAAAAATAAGCGGTACAACCATTAAAAATGAAAAGCGTGCTGCTTTGGTTTTATCATTGCCCAATAATACCGATGTGGATATGGTTGCTCCAGACCTAGAAATACCAGGAAGCATGGCAATGGCCTGTGAAATACCAATGACAAAAGCATTTTTAAACGACACTGATCTGTTCGTGTTTTTAGCCTTGTCAGCTAAAAAAAGAAGTAAAGAAGTTATGATAAGCATGCATCCAACTAATAGGATGTTACTGGTAAAAAGTTGTTCCAATTGTTTTTCAAAGAAAAGGCCAACAATAATAGCAGGAACCATAGAAACAGCAATTTTTAAAATGAATTGTAAATTGTCATCCCATTGAAATTTCAGTGCCCCTTTTATGATTTCCAGAATATCTTTTCTAAATACCACTATGGTACTTAATGCCGTTGCGAAATGAAGCGCAACAGTAAACAGTAAACTTTCTTTAGGAACTGATTGATCACCTAAAATAGCCTTTCCCAATTCTAAATGGCCACTCGATGATACTGGTAAAAATTCAGTTAGCCCCTGAATAATACCAAGAATGATAGAATCTATAATATCCATGGGCACAAAAGTATTAAAATAGATATATAATTAAATGTTAATCAAATGAAACTTTAGCGTGTTGGATTGAAAATTGGTAAATTGCTAAAAGGTTTACTTAGACTGAAATGAAGATTGTTTTGGCACCCGATAAGTTTAAAGGTTCTCTAACAGCATTGCAATTTTGCAATGCTGTAGAGGAAGGGTTTCTTGTTCTTAATTCAGATGTTGAGATTATAAAATTACCTCTTGCAGATGGAGGTGATGGTACTATTCAGATTATTGATTATTATTTAAAAGGTAAACCAATTAGAATTCGAGTTTGCAACCCTTTTTTTCAAATAATAACAGCGACATATTTGTATTCTGAATCATCTCGAATAGCTTATATAGAAATGGCTGAAGCTTCGGGAATCAAATTGCTAAAGGATAAACAGTTAGATTGTAAAAATGCAACTACATATGGAACAGGGCAATTAATACTAGATGCTATTGAACGTGGAGCAAAACAAGTAATATTGGGTATTGGAGGAAGTGCAACAAACGATTGTGGTATGGGCATGGCTGCTGCTTTGGGATATCGATTTTTAGATAATGAAAATCGAGAAGTAAAACCTATTGGTTTAAATTTAATACATGTAAGAACTATTGATTCTTCAAAGGTTCATCCAAGATTAAAAGATATCTGTTTTAAGGTGGCCTGCGATGTCTCCAATCCCTTATATGGCAGTAATGGAGCTGCACACGTGTATGCCAAACAAAAAGGCGCAAGTTTAGCAGATGTAAAACTATTGGATGAAGGTTTGGAGCATTTTTCAAAGGTGTTGAAAAAGAAATTTAACATAGATGCCCAAACGGTTATTGGTGCCGGTGCAGCTGGCGGTATGGGAATTGCAGCAAAAGTATTCCTGAAAGGAGATTTACAATCTGGGGTAGAATTAATAATGGCCTTAGCTAATTTTGAAGAACATATTGTTGAAGCCGATTGGATTATTACAGGTGAAGGTAAATTGGATGTGCAAACCCTTTCAGGTAAGACTATAAATGGGGTTTTAACTGCTGCTAGAAAAAAAAATATAAAAGTTGCAGCTTTTTGTGGTATGATAGAGTTGGCAAATGAGCAACTAAAAGATTACGGAATTCACTATAACGATGCTGTCATAAATCATGCAAAAACCGAAAAGGATGCCATGCAAAATAGTTATGAGCATATTCGGGAAATAGCAAAGATTTTTGCGGAAAAATTAATGCAAATATATATTTGAAATGTCATTCCTGTGGAGGCAATAATCTATTTGAAGACAACAAAATACTATCAAGATTTTTTTATATAGAAATAACGCTGAGTTATTTTTTATCTGGGTTCAAAAGAATGGCATACACCTGAATACCAAACCCAATAAGCACTAAAGTCGGTGCCAACCGAATACGTCTCCAATTAAAAATTTCTGGGGTAAATACATTAGGATCGTCACTACCACCACCAGACATTAAAATAAAGCCAAGGGCAATACAGGCTAAACCAATAAACATAAATTTGTAGTTTTTTTTACCAAACACAAAGGCTGGTTTTGAATTTTCTTTTCGTTTTTGCTCTCCCATAATGTTACTGACTAGTGATGCAAATTAACGGATTTATTTAAAATAGCTGTATTAATACTGTTATAATGTTTGGAAAGTTAATTATAAAATTGTTCAGTATTCTCCCAAATAACTAATAATACAACTCATCCGTCTTTAAATTCAAAAAACGTTGGGTGGCAAAATGGGTGCTGATCCAAGTGATGATGATCCCCAATACAAATACAAAAATAAAAAGTAATCCTATTAATAATGGGTTGTTTAATAGGCCCAATTCCGTAAATGTTTTATTTAAATAGTAAAGTACAATGGCCATGCCTAACAAAGCCAATAGTGCACCAATAATACCTAAGCGTACACTCTTCCAAATAAATGGCCTACGAATAAATTGCTTGGTGGCTCCAACCATTTGCATGGTCTTTATTGTAAAACGTTTAGAGTAAACAGCCAATCTAATGGAACTGTTAATCAACAATACCGCAATTAAGGTAAAAATACCGCTGATGACCAAGACCCAAAAACTAATTTTTTGAACATTATTGTTCATAAGGTTTACCAAATCATTATCATAAGACACCTCATCCACAAAATTTTTGTTTAGGGCTTCAGTTGAAATTTTATCAAGTTGATTGGTTGTTACAAAATCTGCTTTTAAATGCACGTCAATAGAATTTTGTAATGGATTGTAACCCACAAAATCCATAAAATCTTCACCATTTTGCACTTTCATAAATTCGGCAGCTTCTTCTTTGGAAACATATTTGGTAGATTTCACATAATTGGCCATGGCCAAGCTTTTTTCCAGTTGATTGATTTCAACTTCTTTTGCTGAGTCCTTTAAATAAATGGTCAGCACCACCTGTTCCTTAAAATGATCAGATACTTTTTTTGCATTAAGTACCAACATTCCCAATAAACCTAATAAAAATAATACTAAAGCAATACTTAGTACTACTGAAAAATAGGAAGAAATAAGCCTGCGTTTTTGATGTTTTTCAAAGGATGAACTCATGCCACGATAAATTTAAGACGTAAAAATAATAAAGTATATTCAATCTCTTTTTATATAAACCAAAACATATCAACTTTAGTGTATTGCACTTTTTATTTTGAATGTTTACTTATAAGATAAACCCCTAAAACTACAAGAAGACAACTTAAAACTTTTATAGCGTCTATGTCTTGTTGATATTGGGTTTGGTTTAATATGAAAGCATAAATACTTACTAATATAAAATTAATAGCAGGTTGCAGATAGATATAACTGCTATTTACTGATGGCGATACATACTTTAGAGCAAACACATTAAACAGATAGGCAAAAAAGGTGGTGAATATCACTACATAACCAATGCTTAAATAGGTGTCTAGGTCAAACGCACTAAAATTAGTGTTTAAAAAATCGGGTAGACCAAAAGGAAGCATTAAAAGAAATCCAAACAAAAACACCCAACTTATAATGGTTATAGCATTGTACTTTTTCATAAGTGGTTTTACAATAACCAAATAAGAACTATAGCTAAGAGCATTTAAAAAAATAGATAAATTGCCTAAGAAAGAACTGGTGCCACCAGCATTATTGCCATAAACAATCAACAGGATAGCACCAATGGAGCCAATACCAATTCCTAAAAGCTTATTGTTGGTGATGCGTTCTTTGAGTAAGAGGAAACTAAAGATTAATACCAATCCAGGAACAGTAGTCATAATAATGGAAGCATCAATAGGAGACGTTAAATTAATACCATGAAAGAATAATAATTGATTGGTTGCAGCTCCCAAGAGTCCACAAAGAATCAATCTTGGGAAATCCCTTTTATCTATTTTTTCATTAAAGAAAATCAGTTTTAAAAACCAAAACAAAGTTGTAGCGCAAACCAATCTAATGAAAATAAAAGCTGAAGCCCCTAATTTATGAGGCATTATACCCTTGGCTACAATATAATTTATACCGTAAATAAGGTTGGCGCCTAATAAGGCCAAATGTGCTTTCAAGGTGTTTTTGGACAAAAGCTGAAAACTTAAAATTAACTCAAAAATAAATCTATTATTCAACAAATAGATTTTAAATGAAACAAACAGAGCTATTTATTAATAACCAAAGGTTTTACAGTTGGTATATAAACCGTAAATTTGCGCTTTTAAAATAAATCGATGCGAAGCATTGTAACCTTTTTAACAAGGAATGTATTATCAAAATTCGGAATTCAAGTAAAGCAAAGCAAACACGAAGTTTTGATAAGGGTTTTTAGATGAATCTATATAAAAAAAATTCCTCGTAAAAAGTATTTTTTATTCGATTCGTTTTCTTTAGATAAGTAAAGAAAAATGAATGGAGAAATATTTAAAGAGAATATTATTTAATATGAAATACGATTTTAATACAATCGAAAAAAAGTGGCAGGAGTATTGGGCTAAAAACCAGACGTTTAAAGCCGAAAACCAATCTGACGAACCCAAATATTATGTGTTGGATATGTTTCCATACCCATCGGGTGCAGGACTACACGTAGGACATCCGCTAGGGTATATAGCTTCCGATATTTATGCTCGTTATAAACGCCACCAAGGGTTTAATGTGTTACATCCACAAGGTTACGATAGTTTTGGTTTACCTGCCGAGCAGTATGCTATTCAAACGGGACAACATCCTGCTGTTACGACTGAAGAGAATATTAAAACTTATCGCCGTCAGTTAGACCAAATAGGTTTTTCGTTTGATTGGTCGCGTGAGGTACGTACCAGTGACCCTAAATATTATAAATGGACACAATGGATTTTCATTCAACTATTCAACTCTTGGTACAATAAGGATGCTAAAAAAGCTGAAAACATTTCAGAATTAATAAAAATATTTGAAACTGAAGGTAACACTAATGTCAATGCGGCTTGCGATGATGATATTCAGTTGTTTGAGGCTGAGGATTGGAATAGATTCTCTTCAGAAAGGCAACAACAAATTCTGTTGCAATACAGATTAACTTATTTAGCTGAAACCGAAGTCAACTGGTGTCCTGCATTGGGGACGGTGTTGGCCAACGATGAAATTGTTAATGGAGTATCCGAACGTGGGGGACACCCAGTTATTCGAAAGAAAATGACCCAATGGAGTATGCGTATTTCGGCTTATGCTGAACGTTTACTTCAAGGTTTGCATACTATAGATTGGCCAGAGCCACTAAAAGAAATGCAACGCAATTGGATAGGAAAATCGGTTGGGGCCTCTGTTACTTTTTCTGTTATCCCTCATGTCACCCTGAGCAGAGGCGAAGGGTCTCATCACATATCTGTGTTCACCACCCGTCCCGATACTATTTTCGGTGTGAGCTTTATGACGCTTGCGCCTGAGCATGAATTAGTATCACAAATTACCACACCAGAGCAAAAGGCTGAGGTTGATGCTTATATTGAGGCCACAGCAAAACGTAGTGAACGCGATCGTATGGCCGATGTAAAAACCATTACTGGAGTATTTACTGGGGCCTATGTAGAACACCCGTTTACTAAAGAATCTATCCCAGTTTGGATAGGTGATTATGTGTTGGCCGGATATGGTACAGGAGCAGTGATGAGTGTGCCTTGTGGTGACCAGCGCGATTACGATTTTGCGAAGCACTTTAATATATCCATCCCTAATATTTTTGAAGGGGTAGATATTTCTAAAGAAGCCTTTGCCGATAAGGACAATACTATCATTGCTAATAGTGATTTTCTAAACGGTTTGAACTATAAAGACGCAACTAAAAAAGTAATTGAGGAACTAGAAAAGTTAGGTCAGGGTCAAGGGAAAACCAATTACCGTTTACGAGATGCAGTGTTTAGTCGTCAGCGCTATTGGGGTGAACCGTTTCCAGTTTATTATGTGAACGGTATGCCACAAATGATAGATGAAGCGTATTTGCCTATTGAACTTCCGGAAGTTGAAAAATATTTACCTACCGAAACGGGCGAACCGCCGCTGGGTAATGCTACTGTTTGGGCATGGGATACCAAAACAAATTCGGTTGTTGCGAATGAAAAAATAAACTACAAAACCGTGTTTCCATTGGAGTTGAACACCATGCCAGGCTGGGCGGGAAGTTCGCAGTATTTTAATAGGTATATGGATCCGCAAAATGACGAGGAAATCTTTTCTCAAGAAGCCATTAACTATTGGCAGCAAGTGGATTTATACATTGGAGGAAGCGAGCATGCCACAGGCCATTTGTTATACTCACGTTTTTGGCAAAAATTTATGTTTGATAAAGGTTTGGTGCCATATGACGAATTTGCCAAAAAATTGATTAACCAAGGGATGATTTTGGGGACGAGTGCGTTTGTTCATTTTTTAAGAGTTTTAGTTAAGGATAATGGTGGTAATGAGAGTAAGGAAACTCTGTTAATTACTGATGACTTAAAGACAGAACTTTTTGGTTCTAAGTTGATTTCAGATGAATATTACAACAATGTTTTATCAGAATTTGATAAGGTGATAAAATTGGAAGTTCAGAAATATTTTGCCTTGGATGAAAAAGGTGGTAAGATTATAGATTCGGTAAAATATGATGTTGATGAAATGACCAGCATTCATGTTGATGTATCTTTTGTGAATACTTCTAATGAATTAAATGTTGAAGCTTTTAAAAACTGGAGAGATGAATATAATAATGTTATTCCAGTTGAAGAAAGTGGTAAAATTATGGTTGCGCGCGACGTCGAAAAAATGTCCAAATCCAAATACAATGTGGTTAACCCCGATGCGATTTGCGAACAATATGGCGCGGATAGTTTACGCCTTTACGAAATGTTCCTAGGGCCATTAGAGCAATACAAACCTTGGAACACAGCAGGAATTACTGGGGTACATTCCTTTCTTAAAAAACTTTGGAAATTGTATTTCGATGACAATGGTTTTAAGGTTACTGATACGTCACCCACAAAAGAAAGTTTAAAGACCTTACATAAAACCATCAAAAAGGTTCAGGAGGATATTGAGAATTTCTCGTTCAATACGTCGGTATCTACCTTTATGATTGCGGTAAATGAGTTGACCACCCAAAAGTGTACTAGTAAGACTATTTTAGAACCGTTGTTGATTCTCATCTCACCATACGCTCCTCATATCGCTGAAGAATTATGGCAGGCCTTGGGTCATAATGAGTCTATTACTACAGCACCATTCCCAATTTTTGATGAAAAGCATTTGGTGGAAAGCACCAAAAATTACCCCATTTCTTTTAATGGTAAAATGCGTTTCACCATGGAGTTGCCATTAGATATGGACAAAGAAGAGATAGAAAAGACAGTGTTGGCTAGCGAAAAGACCCAAGAACAATTGCAAGGGCGTACACCTAAAAAAGTGATTGTTGTGCCTGGTAAGATTGTGAATATTGTAGGTTAATGTCTCCAGAGGAGCATGAATGCAATGAGAGCGACGTGGGAATCTCATTAATTGAACTTAGAATAAAAAATAAACAGATAGCTACATCAAGTTTCTGATGTGATACACAATGACAAACTCTAAATGAACTACATTGAAGGAATAGGTTTTATTGCTGCGGTATTAACAACCACAGCATTTCTGCCCCAAGTTTATAAAACTTGGAGAACCAAAGATGTTTCGAGTTTATCTTTACCCATGTTGTTTATGTTTTTTGTAGGTATTGTAGGGTGGTTAATTTATGGTGTTTTAAAACAAAGTTCGTCCATGATTTTTGCTAATACTATAACCGTTGTTTCAGCTTTTTTACTGATTTATTTTAAGATTAAATATGAAAGGATTAATTTATATACTGACAAACTTTCATAAAACCAAATTGGCGTATTTTTTGCTAATAAAATGTATTATTGATTTAAAAATTAAAAACAATGTTTGGATATTATATATTAATAGGGGCAATAGCCTTAGTAAGTTGGGTTGTGAGCAATACCCTTAAGCGAAAATTCGAAAAATACTCTAAAATACACTTGCGTAATGGTATGAGCGGTCGTGAAATAGCCGAAAAGATGTTAGCAGACCATGGGATCTATGACGTTGAGGTTATTTCAACACCAGGTCAGTTAACAGATCATTATAATCCAAAAAATAAAACGGTTAATTTAAGCGAAGCTGTTTATAACCAACGTAATGCTGCTGCTGCTGCTGTAGCTGCACACGAATGTGGCCATGCGGTGCAACACGCACAAGCTTATAATTGGTTACAAATGCGATCTACTTTAGTACCTGTAGTGAGTGTGTCGTCTGGGATGTCACAATGGTTAATTATTGGTGGTCTAGTATTGGGTGGTGCGGCACAAATGAGTCTAGGTTGGTGGGTAGCTGGTTTAGGGGTTGTGCTTATGGGCTTTGCAACTCTGTTTAGTTTTATCACTTTGCCAGTTGAGTACGATGCTAGTAACCGTGCCTTGGTCTGGTTAAAAAACAAAAATATGGTTTCCCAACAAGAATATGAAGGCTCTCAAGACGCCTTAAAATGGGCAGCAAGAACCTATTTGGTAGCTGCTATTGGAGCTTTGGCCAATTTGCTGTATTGGGCTTTTCAAGTGTTTGGCTCAAGAGATTAAAAAGTATAAGTTATAATTATTAGGCTCTGATTTTTTTCAGAGCTTTTTTGTTTCTTTACCTGTGTAACCATATTGTCAAATGAAAGACCCATTATCCTATTATAAAGAACACGCCGAGTTATATCGCCAAGAAGTTAAACTTTTACAAAAGCAAATGCTTAGTTTAAGTATGTTGCGGCTTGCTGTGTTTTTGGTAACAGGATTTTTACTTTATATGATTTTCGGGCATTGGCAGATCATGGTCCCTATAGCCATAGTGGGCATCGCTGTGTTTTTGTTTTTGCTGTCACGATATACTGAAGTTAAACGGTTGCAACGGTTTAATAAGGCTTTGGTCAATATTAATGAAGAAGAGCTAAAAATAGTTTCGGGAAATTTTCACAATCGCGATAAAGGGTTACAGTTTCAAGAGGCCAATCATTTTTATAGTTTGGATATCGATTTGTTTGGTCGGGGGTCCTTTTTTCAGTTCATCAACAGAACGACCATTGCCGAGGGAACGGAGCAGTTGGCTAACATTTTAAAAGCAAATGATATTGATGATATTGTGTTAAGGCAGGATGCTATTAGGGAATTGTCCGGAAAACCTAAATGGCGTCAATATTTCTCAGCAACTTCGAGTATGGTTCATGTTGAAACACCAGCAAAGAGCATTATAGATTGGTTAAAAAACTATAAATCGTTTTTACCAAAAATCATGATATGGTTGCCAGCATGTTTTGGAGTGCTTTCGGTAATTATAATTATACTAACCGTTTTCAATCTTATACCAAATCCACTAGTAGTTGGCTATTGGTTGCTTATTGGTTTGGGAATTACTGGGAAATATCTCAAAAAGATTAATGTATTATCGGCCAATGCAGATAAGATTAGGGATACGTTTAGGCAATATGCCCTATTGTTGGATTTAATCGAGAATGAAAATTATACTTCTGCATTACTGAAACAAAAGCGACAACAAATTCAGTTAGAAGAAGAACGGGCATCACAAATTTTCAAGAAACTGTCGAAAGCTTTGGATGCTTTAGATAACAGGAATAATCTTATTGGTGCCATTTTTGGGAATGGTTACTTTCTTACAGATTTAAAACATGGCCATGCCATTGAGCAGTGGATAAAGCATTATGCCCATAAAGTTGAAGATTGGTTTGAGGTCGTAGCGTTTTTTGATGCTTATAACACCTTGGGCAATTATGCTTATAACCATCCTAATTTTATATATCCTGAAATTAAAGAACAAGGGCCAGTTATAAAGGCAGAAGCTTTAGGGCACCCCTTATTAGATAAAGTCAAACGGATAGACAGCAATCTAACAATAGAAAACGAACAGTTTTTTATTGTAACGGGAGCCAATATGGCTGGTAAGAGTACGTTTTTAAGAACCGTTTCCTTACATATCGTCATGGCGAATGTGGGCTTGCCCGTTTGTGCCAAATACAGTGAATATATACCAGTAAAGCTCATTACGAGTATGCGCACAACCGATTCCTTAATCGATGATAGCTCATATTTCTTTTCAGAATTGACCCGATTGAAATATATTGTAGATGTCATTGCAAAGGAACCTTATTTTATTGTATTAGATGAAATTTTAAAAGGGACCAATAGTACCGACAAAGCAATTGGCTCACGTAAGTTTGTTGAAAAACTAGTCGCTTCAAATGCCACGGGTATTATAGCCACCCACGATTTAAGCCTCTGTGAGATTGAACAGGAACTGGCGGAAGTGAAAAATTATTATTTTGATGCCGAAATCATTAATGATGAACTTCATTTTGACTATAAGTTGAAACAGGGTGTTTGCCAGAACATGAATGCGTCCTTTCTACTTAAAAAAATGAATATTGTTTAGCATATTAAAGTTTTGCATTTAAAAGAAAGATATGATATAGCAGTTGTAGGAGGAGGTATAGTAGGCCTTGCTTCAGCTTATAAAATACAATTAAAATATCCGAACCTTAAAATTATTATAATTGAAAAGGAAAATAGGTTAGCAGCACACCAAACTGGAAATAATTCAGGTGTCATTCATTCTGGATTGTATTATAAACCAGGATCAGATAAAGCCAAAAATTGTGTTGATGGCAGAAAGCAACTGGTCGCTTTTGCAACAAAGTATGATGTAAAGCATGAGGTGTGTGGCAAAGTCGTTACCGCAGTAGATAAAGATGAGTTGCTATATTTGGATAAGATTTTTGAAAATGGTAAAGTCAACAATACCGAAGGTATTGAAAAAATCACAGCTAATCAGTTGAGGGAAATTGAACCTTATGTTGAAGGGATAGCCGGTATTTGGGTGCCCTGTACTGGGATTATTGATTTTGTTGGTATAACCAATAAACTGGGAGAATTGATCCAAATGATACAGCCTAAAAGCAAAATTGTATTAGGAGAGAAAGTAGAAGTCTGTGAACATGTAGGAGATGATTCTTTGGTAGTGACTTCAAAAGATAAATATACAGCCAAGCACGTTATTTTTTGTGGGGGTTTACAAGCCGATCGATTGGCTAAGCAAGATGGGGTTAAGTTAAAAGAGAGGGTAGTAGCTTTTAGGGGTGATTATTATAACCTTACTGAATTGGCCAAGACAAAAGTGAAGCACTTAATCTATCCGGTACCCAATCCCAATTTTCCATTTTTGGGTGTACACTTTACCAGGATGGTAAATGGTGATGTAGAGTGTGGTCCTAATGCTGTATTAACGTTTAAACGTGAAGGCTATGGTAAAACAGATTTCAATGTAAAGGACACACTAAATGCCTTATCTTATTTGGGAACATGGAACTTGCTGTCCAAGCATACGGGTTTTGCCATTAACGAATACCTAAGGGCTTTTTCCAAAAAACGGTTTTTAGAAACCCTACAACGTTTAATTCCCTCATTGACCATGCAGGACATAGTGCCCGGTAGGTCTGGGGTACGGGCGATGTTGCTTAATGCTGATGGGAGTATGCAAGACGATTTTAAAATTATTTATTACAATAGAAGCTTGCACGTATTAAATGCGCCATCGCCAGCTGCTACTGCATGTTTGGCTATTGGTGATAAGATTTGCGACATGGCAACAGTACATTTTAATTTGGGTTAGGGTAAACCTTTATAAAGGCTATAATTTGAAATTAATTGAAATGTTCTGTTTATAAAATCCAATAAAATTTCTAAAGGAAGCCCTTTTAAACAAGAATTACTTACTAAATTAGGGGTTTAGATTCTGTATGGGTCGTCAGCTTTAATTTATGCAGTATACTTCTAAACTCCCAGATGTAAAAACCACCATTTTTTCTGTAATGAGTGGTTTGGCTAAAGCACATGATGCCATTAATTTATCTCAGGGATTTCCAGATTTTGAAAGTGATAAAACACTAACAGACTTAGTCTGTAAGGCAATGCATTCTGGGTATAATCATTATGCCCCCATGTATGGGAATTTAGAATTACGCTTGGCCATTTCCAAAAAAATAGAATTACTTTATAATGCAAGTTATCTCCCTGAGCATGAAATTACGGTTACAGCAGGTGCAACACAAGCCATTTTTACTATAATAAATACGTTTGTAAAATCTGGAGATGAGGTTATAGTCTTTAAACCGGCATACGATAGTTATGAACCTACAGTGAAACTAAATGGAGGCCTTCCCGTTGCCATACAATTGGAAGCTCCCCATTTTAGCATCGATTGGAATTTGGTAAGACAAAAGGTATGTAGGCGAACCAAAATGATTATTGTTAACACACCACATAATCCATCAGGGACAGTGTTTTCAAAAGATGATATGTTGCAATTACAAGCCATTACCAAAAACACTGATATTATTGTATTGAGTGATGAGGTATATGAGCATATGATTTATGATGGGGAAAAACATCAAAGTGTTTGCCTATTTCCTGAGTTAAAGAAGCGGAGTTTTGTTGTCGCATCATTTTGCAAGACCTTTCACAATACAGGATGGCGCGTTGGCTATTGCTGTGCCCCTAAAGATCTTATGGGCTTATTCATGCAAGTGCATCAGTTTAATGTATTTTGTGTACATCATCCTACCCAAAAAGGTATTGCTGATTATATGCAAGAACCTGAACATTATTTAGGGTTATCGTCATTCTATCAAGATAAGAGGGATTTGTTTCTTAGTTTGATTAAAGGCTCACGATTTAAGTTCAAAAAATCAAAAGGAACTTATTTTCAATTGTTGGATTATTCGGGTATTACCGATGAGTATGATGTGGATTTTGCCAAGCGCTTAACGGTAGAATTTGGTATTGCATCCATTCCCATGTCGGTTTTTAATCTCAATAATTTAGACCATAAAGTACTCAGGTTTTGCTTTGCTAAAAAGGATGACACCTTAAGGCGAGCGGCCGACATTTTAAATACTATTTAATTATGCAGGACCAATTAAAAGTAGCTTGTATTCAATCCAATTTAGTTTGGGAAAATCCAAAGGAAAATCGAAAACATTTTTCTGAAAAAATTAAAGAAATACCCATGGAAGTAGATGTTATAGTGCTTCCAGAAATGTTTACTACAGGATTTACTATGGATGCAGTTAAGGTAGCCGAGACCATGGAGGGAAAAACTGTGGTTTGGATGCAAAGAAAAGCTAAAAAAACAGGAGCAGCTATCATTGGAAGTATTGTTATCGCCGAAGAAAATAAATTTTACAACAGATTGCTTTTTGTAGAACCTTCTGGAAATATTTTACATTATGATAAACGACATACCTTTACCTTGGCTCAGGAGGATAAAGTATATGCTTCGGGAACCAATAAGTTAATTGTAGATTATAAGGGATGGAAAATTTGTCCGTTAATATGTTACGATTTACGGTTTCCCGTATGGTCCAGAAATGTTGTGGACTATGATGTTTTATTGTATGTGGCCAATTGGCCCAAACCCAGAATTTTGGCTTGGGACACTTTGTTGAAAGCACGAGCTATAGAAAACATGTGCTATTGCATTGGTTTAAATCGAATAGGAGAAGATAAAGAGCAGAATGAATATTGTGGTCATTCGGCTGTATATGATGTGTTAGGAAATGCGATTACGCCACTAAAACCCAATAAGGAACATACTGAAATTGCTGTTTTGGAAAAAAAACATATCAGTTTTTATAGAAATAAACTAAAGTTTTTAAACGACAGAGATACCTTTAGTTTGATAGGTTGATGTTCCAAATTTCATCCCAACCCGCTCTAATATCGCCATCTGATTCTTCTGGGATAAAAAGGCTAACACGTTCGGGCTGTATTTTTTTAAGGTAACTACCCGTATCGTATTTACCATTTTTATTGGCATCGAAAATTGCCCTCAAATAGTATTTTCCCGAATCTATATTTATGAAATCCAATGCCTCATTTGTAGTGGTGTATTTTTCATATTTTACCTTTCCATTTGAGTCCATTAACTGGACGATAAGAGGATATGTGGCATTGTTTATAATAACCCTTAGGTTACCGTAATCTGAGATTTTTTTTGTGCTAACTACATAGTTTAAGGTGTCGTTAGTATTATCGAAGAAGTCTAAAATGGCTTCGGGTAAAACTTGAACGCGATACCTATTGTCCGCTTTCTTTTCAAAATTAATATGATAAGTGTTTTGTATAGTATCAAAAGCTGTTGTAAATACAACTTTGGTAGAATCTTTATCTTCAATATTTATTTTGGTCTCATCAAGTTTTGCAAAAGGTATTGAGCCAGAAATCTTTAAAGGTTCCTTGTAAGTAATATTGCCAGAAGGACTTGATGTGATAGTTAAACTATCTCGTTTTTGGGCACTGATTCTAACAGTATAATCTTTTTCGAAATCTTGATTAGAAACCTTAAAAATTAAGGAATCTACTTCTAGTCTTGGTTTATACCAATAATAAAGCGAATCGGTTTGTTGGTCTTTAGTAATTCTATACTCAAAATCTTGAGGGGTGTCAAATAGAAGTTTAATGTCCATGTTCTTGTAATCACCTTCATAACCAAAAGCGATTTTTTCACCAGAGATAAGTTTAGGTCTTGTTGATTTAAAATCTAGGTCTTCTTTGAATAATTTAAGGGTATAAGTTGAATCGGTAGGGATATTTATAAAACCTTTATGAAACCCTATTTTATCTGTTTTTTGTTGAAATTTATAATCCCCATTGTTATCTTTGAAAGCTATGAGCAAATACTTGCCTTCTTTAATGTTTTCAATAGTA
The DNA here is from genome assembly GCF_019931125.1 of Aestuariivivens sp. NBU2969. Lineage (NCBI taxonomy): Bacteria > Pseudomonadati > Bacteroidota > Flavobacteriia > Flavobacteriales > Flavobacteriaceae > Aestuariivivens > Aestuariivivens sp. NBU2969. The sequence goes on along the minus strand of NZ_JAIOUU010000004.1, from coordinate 43,761 downwards.
AAGGAGGTTAAACTGTCTAGGGTATTAGTAATATATTTAGGTTTTTCTTTATAAATAATAGAATCGTTAAATGTGGAGTCTACTTCATAAAGGCCTATATTTACAAAGGTCTCATTTTTTCTTTCAATAGCATCAACTATAGCACCATTTACGGTTAAAGAATCGATGTAATCACCTGTTGAAAATACATAGCGAAAATAGGAAAATGGATTTCCCTCATTATTATCTTGAATGCTATTTCCAAAATTAAAAGCATATGTGGTATTGGGTTGAAGTGTATCGAAAATTTTAATGGATATATACCTGCTTGCCCCACCTAAAGGTTTTATTTCGGGTTGGGACTTCAATGGTGGTGAAATGATTAATTGCTTTTGTATGTCCTTTAGTTTTATATATTCATCAAAATGGATAGTAATTTCTCTTGCTTTAAAGTTTGTTGAAAAATTCTCTGGTTCAGATTTTATAATTACAGGTGGTGTTTCGTCTTTAGGGCCACCTCCAGGCGTCCCTTTATTAGCACAATTAATGAAACCAAGACTTAGGAAAATTAATAAAACAAGATTAGCAAACGTTTTATTCATGAAGCGTTTTAAATTTTAGCAAAAGTACATGAATTTTTTCATTTTAAAATTTAAGAAAAACGAAATGAAATGTACATTATTTAAATTATAACGCCTATAAATCTTAGGCTATTGCCATACATGCAACACTAATTTTAACGTTTTTAGCTTTGGATAAAACATTGATACACGCTTCCATTGTAGCTCCTGTGGTTATAATATCATCTACTAATAATATATGCTTGTTATTTATGGAATCGATTTGATTAATGGTAAACAAGGTATCGTTACCCTGCCAGCGAGCAAAGCGTTTTTTGTTGACTTGTGATTTGGTATTAGTAATTTTTAAAAGAACATTATCAACATAAGTAACTTGTAGTTGTTTTGCAATCTCTTGCCCAAACTTTGCTACTTGGTTGTAACCTCTTTTCTTCAATTTCTTTTTATGAAGTGGTACAGGTATTACAATATCAATATGGTTATAGTGTTTAATGGTTTTTAGTTCTCCGCCTAGCCAATTGCCTAATACAACTCCAATATTTTCGTATCCTCTATATTTTAAGCCATGAATAAGCTGTTGGACAGGTCCTTTTTTTTCGAACCTAAATAGTGCTGTTCCCTGTTCAATTTTTGCCCTTCCATAAAGTACCTTTATCACTGTGTCATCATTATTGAAATGAAAATTAGTTACTGGTAAGTTATTTCTACAAGAGGTACATATAGTATCTTGGTTATCCTCAAGTATATTTAGACAGGCATAGCAAACTTTTGGGAAAAATAAATTGATAAGGGACTTGAGCATTTTATAATTATAATGGGTAGTTGATAAAAATGAACCATAAAGACACTAATATAAATATTTATTAGTGAATTTGTTGCAAATTTTAATTGAGAACGTTTCTAGTTCAAAGCGGTTTTATATTTTTGCACCTATGGCAAATCAAGACGATACATTTAAGAGAGTAATCTCCCATGCTAAAGAGTACGGGTATGTATTCCAAAGCAGTGAAATATATGATGGCTTAAGCGCAGTATATGATTATGCGCAGAATGGAGCTGAGTTAAAAAAGAATATTCGTGACTACTGGTGGAAGGCCATGGTACAAATGCATGAGAATATTGTGGGTATCGATGCAGCAATTTTTATGCATCCGACCACTTGGAAAGCCTCTGGACATGTTGATGCGTTTAACGATCCGTTAATAGATAATAAAGATTCAAAAAAACGCTACCGAGCCGACGTTTTGATTGAAGACTATTGTGCTAAAATTGAAGCCAAAATTGACAAGGAGGTTGCCAAAGCTGAAAAACGTTTTGGTGATGCTTTTAATAAGGAAGAATTTGTATCTACAAATCCTAGGGTATTGGGTTATCAGGAAAAGATAAATACCACCTTGTCCCGTATGGCAAAATCGTTGGAAAACGAAGATTTAGTTGATGTAAAAGCCCTTATAGAGGAGCTGGAGATTGCCGATCCACTTACGGGAAGCAAGAATTGGACTGATGTAAAACAGTTTAATTTAATGTTTGCTACTAAGTTAGGGGCTTCGGCAGACACTGCGATGGATTTATATTTGCGACCAGAAACTGCACAAGGTATTTTTGTTAACTTTTTGAATGTTCAAAAAACAGGACGTTTAAAAATCCCGTTTGGTATTGCTCAAACAGGAAAGGCTTTTAGAAATGAAATCGTTGCCAGACAGTTTATTTTTAGAATGCGTGAATTTGAACAAATGGAAATGCAATTTTTCATTAAACCCGGTACGCAACAAGAATGGTACGAACATTGGAAGGAAGCTCGTTTAAAGTGGCACTTGTCTTTGGGAATGGGCGAGGATAATTACCGTTTTCACGATCATGAAAAGTTGGCGCACTATGCAGATGCCGCAGCTGATATTGAATTCAAATTCCCGTTCGGATTTAAGGAATTGGAAGGCATCCATTCACGTACCGATTTTGATTTAAGTCAACATGAAAAGTACTCAGGTAAAAAACTACAGTATTTCGACCCTGAAGAAAATAAAAGCTATGTACCATATGTTTTGGAAACTTCCATTGGATTGGATCGTATGTTTTTGGCAGTTTTCTCTAATGCTTTACAAGAAGAAGAATTGGAGAATGGAACAACTAGAACTGTTTTAAAGCTGCCAAGTGTTTTAGCACCTATAAAAGCAGCCGTTTTGCCGTTGGTTAAGAAGGATGGTTTACCAGATATCGCCCGACAAATTGTTGACGATTTAAAATGGGATTTCAATGTAGACTATGATGAGAAAGATGCGGTAGGCCGTCGTTACAGAAGGCAGGATGCCAACGGAACACCGTTCTGTATTACTGTAGATCATGATACTTTAGAAGATAATACGGTAACCATCCGTCATAGGGACTCTATGGAACAACAACGTGTTAAGATAGAAGATTTACGTAATATCATTAAGAAGGAAGTTGATATGCGTAATTGGTTGTTAAAGATGAAATAATAAAGAATTAAATATTTTAGAATATTAAAATGGATCCCAAGCGTTTGACTTGGGATTTTTTATGTTGAACTTTTTGAGTTTAAGTAAGTTCATTTAAATTTTAACTTGCCTATCAATATCTTGGTTTAACGAAATAAAGGTTTCGGTTCTGGCTACTCCTGTAATGTCCTGTATCGTGTTAAGAAGTTGCATAAGATGGTCGTTGTTTTTGCAGAGCACCTTTAAAAATACATTCCAGTTTCCTGTTGTATAATGACATTCTAAAACCTCGGGAACACGTTTTAATAATTTTATAATGGTGGGAGCATCTGCGGCTTTGTCAAAATACATACCTACAAAAGCACGGGTGCCAAAGCCTAAAGCTTCAGGATTAACGGTAAGTTTGGAGCCTAAAATCAATTTCGCTTTCTCCAGTTTCCGTAGTCGTTGATGGATAGCAGCTCCAGAAATGCCTACCTGTCGGGCGACCTCGAGAATAGGTGTTCGAGCATCTTCCATTAACAGACGCAATATTTTTTTATCGATACCATCTATAGTAATGGTTTTAGCTTTTCGAGGCATAATGGTTTTTGTTTTAATAATATAAAAGTAGTTATTTGGTTTTAAATTGTAATAATACAGGCACAACCTTCAGGTGTCTGAGACGGTTGATGAGCTTGTAGCATTCAAAGTCACCTGTGAAGCTTAATTGTTCAATGGGTTATACCCCAAATAAGGTACTTCTTTTTCGTTAAATGTTATGCCATAATCTTCGAGTTCCTTTAAGATGGGCTCGTATACTTCTTTGGTGATTGGTATTTGAACGCCTGGAGTCTTGATTTTTCCGTTTAAAATAGCCAAAGCAGCCATAGCCACAGGCAGACCAACCGTTTTCGCCATAGCCGTATAGGTTTGGTTTTCCCCTAAAACAACCATATTGGCATCTATTTGGTGTTTTTTGCCATTGAGTTCGTAACCAAACTTATGGTACATCACAATCATGTCCTTATCATCTTCGGCCAAGGTCCATTTGTCCATTAAAATTTTTTGGAGAATCTGTGCAGGTGTTGCGTTTTTTAACTCTACCTTTTTATTAGAATTAAAAATATCGAGCTCTTCTAGTTTATCCCATACAATATCGTCCTGATCTATTTTTAGGGCATGACGTAATTTAAGTTCAACCGAATCAGTATGGCTATAGGGTAAAAAAGCATTTACAAAGTCGCGATAACTCATGTTTTCACTATCTTCAATAGTATAGCTGTCGTCTGTCATTCCCAAAACTACAAAGATATTCCAAGCACGGCTAAAACCTACACGCCTCATGGTACCGCGGTACAGTGTTTTGATATTCTCCAGCCCATAAACATTTTGGTATTTTAATGAATCTCTATTAGCGTATGCTTCAAACCTGCCAAAGCCATCTATATCTAAAAACTCAGTACGTCTAAATAATCTGTGATATGGAATGTATTTGTAAGTGCCTTCTTGTAAAAATTTGGCTGCACCGCCCTGTCCTGCAATAACAACATTTCTTGGATTCCAAGTGAACTTATAGTTCCACAAATTTGTGTCACTTTCCGGAGCAACCAATCCACCGGTAAACGATTCAAACAAAATAATTTTTCCGCCTTTAGCCCTAATAATATCTAAAACCTTCATGGCACTCATGTGATCTATACCAGGGTCTACACCAATTTCGTTCATTAAAATTAAATGGTTGGCTCTTGCATCGTTATCTAAAGCCTGTATTTCAGGGCTAACATAAGAAGCTGTTACCATGTGTTTTTTGTGTTGAATGCAATCTTTGGCAACGAATATATGGAATCGCGCTGGAAGCATGGAGATTACAATATCAGCATCCTTTATGGCTTTGGTTCTTGAGATGTCATTAAAAATATCAAGTGAAATAGCGTTGACATTAGAATGGGTACTAATCAGCTTTTTGGTATTATCAATTTTAAGATCACCAATGGTAATACATAAGTTTTCTTCATTAGATTTATCTGATAGGTATTTTATGAGGTATGAAGTGGATTTTCCAGAACCAATCACTAAAATCTTTCGCATATTAAACTGGGTTGATTAATTTTGTTGTTACTAATAGCTTTAGGCAACACTTTTTATAATTACGAATTTAATAAAAAAAATAGGTTTTTTTTAAGAATAATTAAATATGGATAAAAAATTAGTAATAGTAGCATGTATTCTAGGGGCTACATGTGTAGTTCTAGGAGCATTTGGTGCACATGCTCTAAAAGAACAGATCACTGTTGAAGCGCAGCAAACTTTTGAAACAGGGTTACGCTACCAAATGTATCATGCATTATTATTACTGTTTTTAGGGAATAACAAAACTCTTTTTTCAATTAAAACAAAAAGAATAGTGTTATACCTTGTGGTTTTTGGGGTCTTGTTTTTTTCAGGATCTATTTATGGACTGGCAACAAATACACTAACTGCTTTTAATTTTAAATCCATTGCATTTATAACTCCTGTAGGAGGTTTTTTGTTAATTTTAAGCTGGATTTTATTGATTGCTAATTTGTTAAAAAAGGAACTTAAAAAGGACTAAAATTTATAAAAGCTTTAAAATAATTGTTATAATTTTGCCTGATAACTAATTTTAAAGCGTATTATGGAAAATTATGGCTCAATTACGAAAACGATTTCGTTAGAGGGTTACGGCATTAAAAATGCCAAAATTAATTATCAGTTATCACCAGAGCAGTTACATGACATTGCTATTGAAAAAGGGCAAGGCTTAGAAGCTTCTTCTGGGGCGTTAGCAGTTAATACAGGTGAATTTACAGGGCGTTCTCCAAAAGATCGTTTTATTGTCAAAGATGCCATTACTAGAGATAAGATTTGGTGGGGTGATATTAATATTCCTTTTGATTCTGAAAAATTTGATAACCTTTACAATAAGGTTGTGGATTACCTGTCGGGTAAAGAACTTTTCGTAAGGGACAGTTATGCCTGTGCCGATGACAATTACCGATTAAATATTAGGGTGATAAACGAATATCCTTGGAGTAATCAATTTGCCTACAATATGTTTTTAAGGCCTACAGAAGCCGAATTGGATCGGTTTTCTCCAGAATGGACTGTGGTTAATGCACCTGGTTTTATGGCAAACCCTAAAGAAGATGGAACACGTCAACATAATTTTGCTATTTTAAACTTTACTAAAAAAGTGGCATTAATAGGTGGCACGGGTTATACTGGGGAGATTAAAAAAGGAATTTTTTCGGCATTGAATTTTATTCTTCCTGTATTTAAGGATACTCTGCCAATGCATTGTAGTGCAAATATTGGTAAAGAGAATGATACAGCCATATTTTTTGGTTTATCGGGTACTGGAAAAACCACCTTGTCTACCGATGCTAATAGAAGTTTGATTGGAGATGATGAACATGGATGGACCAAAGAAAATACCATATTTAATTTTGAAGGGGGATGTTATGCAAAAGTGATTAATTTATCAAGGGATAATGAACCTGAGATTTATGATGCTATAAAGAAGGGAGCCATTTTAGAAAATGTCACCCTTGATGAAGAGGGGCATGTGGATTTTGAGGACACTTCAATTACACAAAACACTCGGGTAAGTTACCCCATATATCATATAGACAATATTCAAATACCTTCAATTGCTAAAAATCCAAAAAATATTTTCTTTTTAACAGCAGATGCTTTTGGTGTTATACCGCCAATTTCAAAATTAACGCCCAGCCAGGCCGCTTATCACTTTATTTCTGGTTATACAGCAAAAGTTGCAGGTACCGAGGCAGGTGTGGTTGAGCCACAACCTTCATTTTCTGCATGTTTTGGAGCGCCTTTTATGCCCTTGCACCCAGCAAAATATGCTGAAATGTTAAGTAAAAAAATGATAGAAGCGGGAGTCAATGTGTGGTTGGTTAATACGGGCTGGACTGGCGGACCTTATGGTGTAGGTAAGCGTATGGAATTGAAATACACTCGAGCTATGATTAATGCTGTGTTAGAAGGACACCTTGGGTTATATAATTACGATGATTATCACATTCATTCGGTATTTGGGGTAGCACAGCCTAGAGCCTGTCCGGGAGTACCTACTCGCGTGTTGAGTCCTCGTGCTACTTGGAATGATGATGAAGCCTATTATAAAATGGCGTTTAAGCTTACCAATGCATTTCGTGAGAACTTTAAAAAGTTTGAAGCCCATTGTAGTGAAGAAATACGTCGTGGTGGTCCGCAACGGTATGCGTTTTAAATTAAAAAGGGGTTGTCTAAAAGACAACCCCTTTTTTGTTAAGTAAAAGAAGTTATTTCCTTTTATTAACCTCTTCAATATATTTTTCCAAAGCCATGGTCATAGAGGGTGTTTCAGGCGTAGGCGCGGCAATGTCCACGCGTAGCCCTCGCTCTTCAACCGCTTTAATCGTGGTATTTCCAAATACAGCAATACGTGTATCGTTCTGTTTGAAATCCGGGAAGTTTTGAAATAAGGATTCAATCCCAGAAGGACTAAAGAACACCAATACATCATAGTATACATCGGCTAAATCCGACAGGTCACTAACAACCGTTTTGTAAAAGGTAGCTTGTTTCCAATTAACGCCTAAAGCATCCATGGTTTCAGGAACCTCTGGTTTAACTTTATCGGTGTTCGGCAATAGGAATTTTTCGTCCTTATATTTTTTGATTAAAGGTGAAAGTTCAGCAAATGTACGTTTTCCAACATATATTTTACGCTTTCTGTATACCACATATTTTTGTAAATAATAGGCTACCGCTTCAGACTGACAGAAATACTTCATGGTGTCTGGCACCTTAAAACGCATTTCTTCGGCAACCCTAAAAAAATGGTCAACAGCATTTCTACTGGTTAATATAATGGCGGTATAATTGTTCAGGTCTACTTTTTGTTGTCTTACTTCTTTTGCAGGTAATCCTTCAACATGTATAAAAGGTCTGAAATCAATTTTTACCTTTTGCTTATCTATTAAATCGAAGTACGGGGAATTCTCTATTTTAGGTTCTGGTTGGGAAACCAAAATCGTTTTCACTTTCATAGGCACAAGTAGTTTGTTCTTTTAATCTAAAATAAAAACCTTATATAAAATAATATAGGGTGCTATTTCAAGTGCGCAAAGATACAAAATAAAATAGAAAAAATTGGTTTTTATTAAACTTTGGTGCCTTTTAAACGATGTGACTAACCCCGTAATATTAACAACAAATAAAAGGCCTAACATGATATAAAATAAAGACGCAGAAGGTTTAAAACTGTAAATCAAAAAAGCATTTATAGGTAACAGCATAAGACCCAAATAATTTTTGTAGGTTATTTTTTGAAACAGATAGGTGTCTATTAGATTATCAATTTCAAAAAGGCTACCTATTAAGCGTTCTATTAAAACTTTTATTAGAATAAATGAACCTATACCGACGGTTATTTTAAAAAGTAAGTTTATAGAGGTGTAATCTATGCCGTTAAAAAACTGCAAAGCTAGGATGACAAATATAGACGCAGAAATTATTAAATTGACAAATAAAAGCGCATCAAACTTATCGAAAAACTTCTGGTCTCTTGCATAAATATTCAGGTATTTTGAGTTGGTGAAAACATAAATAAACTCGTTAAAGCGTTTGGAAGATGCCAATTTAGCAATCGCCACAATAAGCAAACAAGCTACCAGTAAAATGGTAAAGAGTTCATTTGAAGGTGTTTCACGAATCATGCAATAAAATTATCATATTTTTTATTACCTGCTTAATTATTAAGGAATATTTAAAATAAATAAAAAGCTAATGCCTTACATTTGCTAAAAATTATTGATTTTAATTGTAAAGTTGATGCAAAAAAGCATTGTCATTATTCCTACATATAATGAAATAGAAAATATAGAACTTATTATTAGAGCTGTATTTTCACAATCTGAAGCTATACATATATTGGTGGTAGACGATAATTCACCAGACTTAACCGCTTTGAAAGTCAAAGAGCTGCAAAATGAATTTTCTAAACGCTTATTTTTGGAAACCCGTAAAGAAAAATCGGGGTTAGGAACGGCTTATATACATGGATTTAAATGGTGTTTAGGTAGGGAATATGATTATATTTTTGAAATGGATGCCGATTTTTCACATAATCCAGAGGATTTGATTAAACTTTATAATGCTTGTCATGTCGAAGGTGCCGATTTAGCTATTGGCTCACGTTATATTACTGGGGTTAATGTGGTAAATTGGCCCATGAGTAGGGTGCTCATGTCATATTTGGCTTCTAAATATGTGAGGTTAATAACCGGTATGAAGATATATGACACTACAGCTGGTTTTGTATGTTATAAAAGAAAGGTTTTAGAGACTATAAACTTAAATACAATTAAGTTTATAGGCTATGCGTTTCAAATAGAAATGAAGTTTAAGAGCCATTTAAAAAATTTCAAAATAGTGGAAGTACCCGTTATTTTTACCGATAGAACCAAGGGGGAATCTAAACTAAGTTCAGGGATTATTTCTGAAGCTATTTTTGGGGTCATTTCCATGAAAATCAATAGTTTATTTAAAAAATAAATTGTGTATGAGTGAAAGAACAACATTGATAAAAAATGCAAAAATTGTAAATGAAGGACGCATTTTTAATGGTGATGTTTTAATAAAGGGCGAATTTATTGTCCAAATAGAGGATTCTATAAGTGCAAAATCATCAGATGTTGTGGTTGTTGATGCCGAAGGAAAATTGTTGATGCCGGGGGTAATAGACGATCAGGTGCATTTTAGGGAGCCAGGTTTAACGCATAAGGCTGATATAGCTTCTGAATCTAAAGCAGCCATAGCGGGAGGAATTACGTCATTTATAGAAATGCCTAACACCAATCCGCAAACTACGACCATTGAAAAAATGGAGGAGAAGTTCGACATTGCTTCAAAAACTGCTTTTGCCAACTATTCTTTTATGTTTGGGGGAACCAATGATAACTTGGATGAAATTTTAAAAGTGGATCCCAGGTCGGTTGCAGGATTAAAATTATTTTTAGGGTCTTCAACCGGTAATATGTTAGTGGATGATCCTCAGGTATTAGAAAAAATATTCAAAAGTACCAATATGGTTATTTCGGTACATTGTGAAGACGAAACTACCATAAAGCAAAATCTTCAAGAACACATTGAAAAATATGGGGACGATATTCCTATTAATAAACACCCTATTATAAGAAGTGAGGAAGCTTGCTATTTGTCATCTTCTAAAGCTATTGAATTAGCAAAAAAAACAGGTGCGAGGTTACATGTGTTTCATTTATCTACGGGAAAAGAAACCCATTTATTTTCAAACAAAAAACCATTAAAGGATAAAAAAATTACAGCCGAGGTTTGTATACACCATTTGTGGTTTAGTGATGAAGATTACGATAAAAAAGGAACATTAATTAAATGGAATCCTGCTGTGAAGACTAAAACAGACAGAAAACAACTATTGGAAGCCTTGCTGGATGATAGGATTGATGTAATTGCTACAGACCATGCCCCACATACCTTAAAAGAAAAACAAAATAATTATACCCAAGCACCATCTGGAGGACCTTTGGTACAACATGCTTTGCCGGCACTTTTGGAAATGTATCACCAAGGCAAGATTTCCATAGAAAAAGTTGTGGAAAAAATGTGCCATAATCCAGCCATATTATTTCAAATTGAAAAAAGAGGTTATATAAAGGAAGGCTATTATGCTGATCTGGTATTAGTGGATTTAAATAATCCTTGGACGGTTAAAAAGGAGAATATTTTATATAAATGTGAGTGGTCACCTTTTGAAGGAACCACATTTAAGTCTAGAATCACCCATACGTTTTTAAATGGTAGTCTGGTTTTTAATAACTTTAAGTTTGCAAGGACAAGTGCTGCAAAACGCTTAACTTTTAACAGATGATTGTAAAACGTACTACTTTCTTTCTAATAGGTATTCTTTTTCTAGGGTGCTATGGGCTTAATAATCCCAAAAAGCCTAAGAACTTAATATCTAAAGACAATATGGTCAATATTTTAATCGATATTAGATTAATATCGGCTACAACAGGAAGTAATAAAAAGACTTTAGATAAAGAAGTAACCGATAAAGAAGCCTATATCTTCAACAAGTATAACATAGATAGTTTACAATTTGCCCTAAGCAATGAGTACTACGCCTATCGTGTTGATGATTACGATGATATTTATACTAGGGTAAAGGATAGTTTGGAAGCTTTAAAAATCTATTACAAGGATTTAGAAACTAAGGAAATTAATACGAAAAAAAAGCAAGACTCCCTGCGTGAGCTTGTTAAGAAAGATCGTTTAATGTTGAATAAAAAACTGGATTCTGTAAAAGTAGCAATGCAAAAAGATACTCTTGGATTAAAAATGAAGTTGGATTCTATTAGAGCAGCACATCAATCTATAAGACGTGAAATTGAAAATGACTCTCTATTGGAGGTCGAGTTCATGGAGCAAGTTAAAAAAGAAGGGCTTATTCCACCTGTTTCAGATAACGTTCGCCAAGATTAACTATTATATTATCTATGGGTTTAAAACTGTAGTTTAAAGTCTTTTCTATTTTATTGCTGCTATATTGTCTTTCCTTTTGAAGCACTTTGGCAATATGCTTGGTGAGTCTTCGGGGGCTTCCTGTTAAAGTATTTACTAGCCAATCCAATCGCCAAGCAATCCCAAGCATTAATACCGAAGCCATTTTTTCTGGTGGTTTTTGGTTTACAGCTACCGACAAATGTTGTAAAAAACGTTTGTAGGGCCAATTTTCGGCAACTATCAGAAAACGTTCATTATTTATATCGCTTTGCATTAAACCAATCATTATGGATACAACATCTTCAACTGCTACAAGGGCAATAGTGCCTTTAGTGAAAAAATGAATGCCCTTATAAGCTCGTTTAAAAAGACTTCCGCTACCATTGTTCCAAAAGCCAGACCCTAATATAACACCAGGATTTACTATAACGGTATTCAAGCCTTCCTGGGTTCCCCGCCAAACCTCCATTTCTGCACCATATTTTGTAATGCCATAAGTGCTATTGTCGCCTTCTGGGTTCCAAAACGTGTTTTCGGTTATCATTTCACCGTTTATGGATGTGCCAAGTGTTGAAATGGAACTCACGTAGCACAACTTTGTAACTTGTTTGTCAATACAAATATTAACGATATTTGCGGTGCCTTCAATATTTATCCTGCGTAAAAGGTAATATTTACTGGGTTCTAGCGAAACAAATGCAGCACAATGGTACACAAAAGAGACATCCTTAAAAGCTTTAGTTAATGAGGGGATGTCTAAAATATCAGCTTTTATCCAAATAATTTTATCATACAAAGCATTGTAATCATTCGTGTAAGAAAGAAAAACCTGCTTTACCTTTTTAAGACTACTTTCATTGCGATAAATAGCTTTTACACATGTATTGCTTTCAACAAGTTTAAAGAGTAAATGAGCTCCAACCAATCCTGTACCACCAGTAACTAAAATCATGCAACTAATGTAAAGAAATATTAAGAATGCACGAGTAATTATAAGTGTATTTTTATCTTTGCCCTAGTTTATAAAAAAATCAAAAAGACAATGAAGAATTTCGTTGAAGAATTAACTTGGAGAGGGATGATCCATACAGTAATGCCAGGGGCCGAAGACCATTTAATGGAAGGGATACGCAGTGCTTATGTAGGGTTCGATCCAACAGCAGATTCTTTACATATTGGTAACTTGGTCCCCATTATGTTATTGGCGCATTACCAACGTTGCGGTCATAAACCTATAGCTTTGGTGGGTGGTGCTACAGGTATGATTGGTGATCCTTCCGGAAAATCCAACGAACGTAATTTATTGGATGAAAAAACCTTGCGCCATAACCAAGAAGCCATAAAAAAACAATTGTCACATTTTTTAGATTTTGAAAGTGATGCAGAAAACGCAGCTGTTTTAGTGAATAATTACGACTGGATGAAAGACTTTTCATTTTTAGGGTTTATTCGCGATGTAGGTAAGCATATTACTGTAAACTATATGATGGCAAAGGATTCAGTTAAAAACAGAATTTCTTCAGATGTGGCTTCAGAAGGAATGAGTTTTACCGAATTCACTTATCAATTGGTACAAGGTTACGATTTTCTTCATTTATACAGAGATATTAATTGCACCTTGCAAATGGGTGGTAGTGATCAGTGGGGTAATATCACTACGGGGACCGAACTCATTAGACGTATTGGTAACGGCAAAGGGTTTGCGATTACCTGTCCGTTAATCACTAAGTCCGACGGTTCTAAATTTGGAAAGTCGGAAGGTGGTAATGTGTGGTTGGATGCCAATAGAACATCACCTTACAAATTCTACCAATATTGGCTGAACTCAAGTGATGAAGATGCTGAAAAGTATATCAAGATTTTCACTTTTTTAAACAAAGAAGAAATTGATACTTTAATAGAAGAACATCAAGAAGCACCACATTTACGTGTGTTACAAAAACGTTTGGCAGAGGAAATTACTACAATGGTGCATTCTAAAGACGATTTGGAAAATGCTATCAAAGCAAGTAATATTCTATTTGGAAAATCTACTAGCGAAGATTTAAAACAATTGAATGAACAAACATTTTTAGATGTCTTTGATGGTGTACCTCAAACTGAAATTGCTTTGACCGATATTGAAAACGGATTGGATGTTATAGGGGCATTGGCAGAAAAAGGTGGTTTCTTAAAATCGAATGGCGAAGCTCGAAGGGCCTTAAAGGAAAATTCTATAGCGGTAAATAAGGAAAAAGTAGGCGAAGATTATACTATAACGACCAACGATTTAATCAACAACAAGTTTGTATTGTTACAACGTGGTAAGAAAAATTATTTTGTCTTAACCGTAAAATAATAAAAGGCCCGATTTAATGTTAAATCGGGCCTTTTGTTTAACCAACCAATAAACTAAAAAACTTTTCTTTTTCTTAGCATTGGTTTAGTCGTAAGTTTTATAAAGACCTTACAACACCATTAAATTACATCCACGAATATCGGAATGATCAAAGCGACCCATAACTTCAAAGGTACCATTTGGGTGTGTACGACCTAAATCTTGAGTGGCTATAAAAGCACAGGAATTAATATTGGCAAGGTCGATAATATTTATTCCACCAGATTTTCCATAATCTTGAATGGTTAAAGCATCTTCGGTGTCTCGAGTTAATACTTGCATCCAAGGCGGGCAATTAAAAATACCATGGCCTTTAGAATAGGCCTGACTTAACAATTCGGTCATACCATACTCACTATGAATGGTACTTACTCCAAATCCTTCTTTTAAGGTATTGTGGAGTTCAGTTCTAATCAATTCCTTACGTCTACCTTTCATACCGCCAGTTTCCATAACTATGGTATTTTTTAATTGGAATTGATATTGTTCAACCAAATCCAATAATGCAAAAGAAACACCCATTAAAATTGTTTTTTTACCCTCTGATTCCAGTTTTAACAATAGGTCTTTTAATTCGGTAAGATTGTTTAAATAGAAGCCACTTTCCTTATGTTTGGATTGTTTGATAAGAACTTCTGCCATATAAATCAACGAGGAGCCTTCACGCTCCAAATAAGAAGGCAGTAAAGCTAAAATGACATGGTCCTTGATGTTGCCATAAAATTGTTCAAAGCCTTTTTGAAAACTGTTTTCATAGATTGATAGGTCTGTCACGTAATGTTTACTTGTAACACTTCCTGTGGTACCTGAACTTGAAAAGATCTTTTCAATAGGTTTTGAACTGCATAAAACACGATGTGATTTAAAAAATTGAATGGGCAAAAAAGGAATGTCCTTAATGGATGTAATATCACTGGGGTGAATGTATAACAAATCACAAAACGACCGGTACACTGAATTGTTTTCAAACTGAAATTTAAAGACTTTGAAAGCCATGGTTTCAAAGTCATTTTCAGATTGAATGCTGAAGATGTCATCTGGGTTTATCATTACAACAAAAGTAAATAAAATACTAGGATGAAATAATAACAATTTGCCATACTGAGCTTGTCGAAGTATCTTTTATATGTTCATAAAAAAAGCGCTACCAATGGTAACGCTTTTTAAAACTATAAATTAAGTTGTTATTTGATTATCAATTTTCTGGTAGTAATTGCATCGTCCTGTGAAATTTTTATGATATAAATTCCAGTAGTTAAGGTAGACACATCCAAACGGTTATTACTTATAGTTTTATTAATAACTTGTTTTCCAAGTATATCATGAACGCCAACTCTCAATGCAGATTGGTTTTTACTAATAATATTTACATAACCTAATGATGTTGGGTTTGGGTACATTGCAAAACCTTCAATCTGATTGTATTTGGAGCTAGATAAAGTTATACTAGGACTTAAAGGATATACTTGAATAGTATTAAAGTATTGGCCAGCTATTACAATAATTGTTGTTGGGGTATTTGGTATTAATTCTCCAGCCATATTATCATTTGGGTAATTGGTTCTAAATACCAATGGACCTCCACTTTGATCAGAAATATCATAATCCGTACTGGAAGCAAAAGCAGTAACTCCATCTCCTGCGGCAAAAGTCACGTCAGTAATCTGGACTAACTCAGACTCATAAGTATCAATATTATTCAACAGGTCATTAATAGTTACTGATAAAGGTGTGATAGTATTACTGGTTGAAGATGCTGCGCCTGGATCAATTGTAGGGATTATTTGAGACACGTTTCCAAAGGATGTTAGCATTCCTTTAAGACCAGTTATACCATCGTTATTATTGTAAAGTGTAGATATAATACCATCTGGGTCGTCAATTAAAATTCCACCAGTTGCATCTTGAATAAAAATTTGGTTTCTACTATTACCTGTAACAAAACTTACAATAACTTCACCTGTTATCTCATAATAAAGATCTTCTGTTTCAGCTCTTAAATCTGCAATATCTGCAACAACATTGTAACCTAAAGTGTTAATATTTAAATCGTATTCTGCTGCAACACTTCCAGAGCCATAATTAATCAATTGTGCAACAAAGTAATAACTATTGTTTGGTTCTAAGGGAATAAAAGGATCAGGTGTTAAGTCATAGAGGGGGCCTCCACTATCATGTGTTGTTACAGAGGTTGTATTAAGCACCGTCCAAACAATATATCCATCTCCACCATTTCCTTCGGTATCCACGTTAAAGTTAGTAACGACAAATTCTAATTCTCCACTTAGGTCTTCAGGACCTAAATCAACGGTTGAACCACTTGCTGGGCCATTAATAAGGGCTATGGTTGGATCTGTTGAAGGGGTGTATGTAAATGTGCCAATTGGGAAAATAGATCCACAAGTGCCATTTGTTGTACAACCGTCAGTTGCATCAGGACCACTAAATGACCAATTTGATAAGATAAATGTTGATCCATCAGGACCAGTATCATTATTTCTATAGGTCCATCCATCTAGGTAGTCCCACCCAGTTCCTGTGCCATCAACGTTTATATCACCAAAAGTATCAATAACACTTCCATTGAAGAATAATTCAATTGCATCATCTCCATTAATGCCCATAGCAGATGTAGTAAAATCGGGAAGAAATCCAAAATAATCGTTGAATCCAACATCTTCAGAAGCTACATAAATAAAATCACCTGCTGTAGCGGAACCAGAAAAAGAGAATTCTTCACCATCTGTTCCACCACCATTATTGGCTGAGCCAATTCCAAAAGTTGATAAATCTGCAATATCATTTACAACATAAAGTTCAACAAATTTAGGTACACCGCCTGTTAGCGGACCATCAAAGACACCTGTAATTATCATATCTTGACCAAAAGAGATAATGTAAGTTAAAAAAGCAAAAAATAAAAAGTAAAGTTTTTTCATTATTAAATTATTTATAAGAATTAGTCCTTATAAAAATAGGAAATTATTTTTTTATAATACTAAAAAACAGTCCAATAGACTGTTTTTTTTAAATAAAATAATGTTGTTTTTACTTAATTACCAATTTACGTGTTTCGGTAATGTTATTTTCGGTAATCTTTAAGAAATAAACCCCGGTAGCCAACTTCGATATATTTAATTCCTTTCCGGTAATGGTGGTGGCATGTATTTTCTTTCCAATGGCATTAAAAAACTCTATTTGTTTGGTCATATTACGTTTTGTAGTAATATAAATAACCTGCCTGTTGCTGTTAACTGGGTTAGGATAAATAGAAAGGTTCTCTATTTTTTGCTGTGGGATATCCTGTGCAAAAGCTTTGGGGGCAACTGCAAAGAATAACACAAAGAAAAAGGTTAAAACGTAGTTTTTTACCATAGTAGGATTTTTATATGTTAAATTTAGTAAATAATATCAAAAGTTGTACCAATTAAAACGTTAAAGATTTCTTTATTTTAACAAAAGGTTAAGATAGGGTAATCTGTATGTTACCTTTTTGTTATATATTTTAACATTTTAACAAGTTAATAGTAATAGTTTTATCTTTACCTTTTGATAAAAAATCGTCTAATTATATGGACAAACAGAATATAAAAATTTTATTGGTTGATGATGAGCCAGACATTCTAGAAATTGTTGGATATAATTTATCGGCTGAAGGGTATCAAATCATTACTGCTGAAAATGGATTGCAAGCAGTAAAGAAAGCCAAAAAGGAGCACCCCCATTTAATTATATTGGACGTTATGATGCCTGAAATGGACGGTATTGAAGCTTGTGAGCAAATCCGTAAAATCCCTAACTTAAAGGATACAATGATAACTTTTTTAACCGCAAGGGGCGAAGATTATTCACAGGTGGCTGGTTTCGATGCTGGAGCCGATGACTATATTACAAAACCTATAAAGCCTAAGGTTTTAGTGAGCAAAGTTAAGGCGCTTTTACGACGTTATAAGCAAGAAGAAAAAGAAGGGATGCTTAAAATAGGAAATTTGGTGATAGACAGGGATGAATATAAAATTAGCTTAAACGGTGAAGAAATTATATTGCCAAGAAAAGAGTTTGAATTGCTATCTTTGTTAACATCCAAGCCAGGTAAAGTTTTTAAACGTGATGAAATTTTAGATAAAGTTTGGGGCAACGAGGTTATAGTTGGCGGAAGAACCATAGATGTCCACATTAGAAAGCTTAGGGAAAAAATTGGAGATGATAGTTTTAAAACGGTAAAAGGAGTAGGGTATAAGTTTGTAGATTAATGCAAGTTAAATTAAAAAAGCCATATCGATTTTCTGCGAATACCTCGCTTTATATTGCACTATCCTTAACACTCGCAACGAGTGTTTTTTTATATTATTTTTTTGAAATCAATTGGGGTTTGTTGGTCTTCATTTTGGTGTTTAGCTACCTGTTGTCTTTTGTTTTTATCCAGTTACGAATAGAACGTTTAATATATAGACGTGTTAAGCAAATTTATGACGACCTTACGCTTTTAGAATCTGCAAGCATAACTAGAGGAACTATTACTACTGATATGGGTACCTTAACCAAGGAAATAGACAAATTTGCTAGGGATAAAAAACTTGAAATAGAAACTCTAAAAGTTAGGGAGCAATATAGAAAAGAGTTTTTTGGTAATGTGTCACATGAGTTAAAAACCCCTTTGTTTACAGTACAAAGCTACATTTTAACACTCTTGGATGGGGCCATTAATGACAAAAATGTTCGGGATAAGTATTTAAGACGGGCTAGTAAGGGCGTAGAACGTTTAATATATATTGTTAAGGATTTAGACATGATTACTAAGCTTGAGATTGGTGATTTGAGTTTAAATATGGAAGTGTTTGATATTGTCGGGCTTGTTAAGAACGTGTTCGATATGTTTGAAATACGGGCCAGTAAGAAAAAGATAACCCTTACATTCGATGCAGATTATAAAAAACCCATATTTGTAAATGCAGATAAAGAGCGTATTCAACAAGTACTTACCAACCTTATAGTGAATTCTATAAAGTATGGTAACGAAAAAGGAACTACCGAGGTTAGTATTGAAAATTTAATAAAGAATAAAGTTATTGTACGTGTAACCGATAATGGTGAAGGCATTGCCAAAAATCATTTGCCACGTTTATTTGAGCGATTTTATCGTGTTGATAAAAGTGGAGCTCGTAGTGAAGGAGGATCAGGTTTAGGCTTGTCCATTGTAAAGCATATTATTGAAGCCCACAACGAAAAAATTTATGTAGAAAGTGAGTATGGTGTGGGTAGCGAATTTTCTTTTACCTTAGAAAAGGTTTCCGAATAATGTTTTGAAATTGACATCAGGAACCTCCAAATGAAGACCTTTAAAGTTGTCAATTTTTTTAAGCATTTCTAATTTAAATTCATTCTGTTTGCAGCTGGGGACTAGATATTGTTCTGTAAGCCGCTTAGCTAAATATTCTTGTTCAAATTGTCCAGGGGTTGGTATAAAAAAAGCTTTTTTGTTCAGTTTTGCCAAATCCATAATGGTAGTGTATCCAGATCGCGATAATACCCTAGCACTTTCATTTATGGTTTTTTCCAGTTGTGGGGATATCATAAAATTATAGATCGTCATATTGTCCGTTAACTGTATGGTTTGCTCTTTCTCAATGATACCTTTCACAAAAATTACTTTTCCTTGATAACTTATTAATTCAATAAGCAACTTTTTTTCCAATATAGTACGCTGCGGTTCTGGGCCAGACAATAACACCAATAAATCATTTTTAAAGGTGTCATCATGCTTAGTAAACCGGCTTAATGGACCAATATATTTTGTAGGTATTTTAAGGGCTGATGGATGTCCTAATTTTCCGCTCAAGTTAAAAGGACCATCTACATCAGGTATCCAACATTCATTAAAGTTTTTAATAATGTTTTGGTGTGTTTTTGTGCTCATCCAGGTTGTAGTTCCACTTAAAACATTTAACTGGTGGGTTATAAAAACTGATGGGATATTTTTACTGTAAACACCAAACCGATTATCAGAAATAATACCCGAAATATTATGGGTTTCAATAATGTATTTGGTGGCTTTTTTTTCAGCTTTAATTATTTTTAATAATCTAGGTAAAGATTTTATAATCTTCCATTTAAGGAATTTGCCGCTTTTAGTATAGGATATATTGTAAGAAGGTAATTCAATAGGTAACACATTGGGGAATTCCTTTTGTAATAACGATAAAGCTGCACCGTCACTAGCAATTATGGGCTGGTAACCGTAGTTTAAAAGTGCCTTTATTACAGGAATACATCTTGTAGCATGGCCCAATCCCCAATTTAAAGGGGCTACTAAAATGTTTTTGCTCATTTTACCAATTTAGTAAGGGTTTCTTTCTGATCGTTTTACGGAAGAGCCTCAAACCCATTTACAGTTTTCAATTAAATTCAAAGATAAGCATATCAACCCTCTCACATATTTCCTTAATTTTACCAAATAATTAAATTACAGAAGCTTTAGTGGGAAGTAAAAATAAGTTAAAACGGTTTAAGGAAAACGAAACGTTTGGTAATGTGTTTCAACCCTCGCGCGATGAACTTGTTAATAAAGAATATTCTTTAAAAGGCAATTGGCGAAAAACGTTTTTTAATAATGAAAATCCGTTGGTTTTAGAGTTGGGCTGTGGAAAGGGAGAATACTCTGTAGCTTTGGCGCAAAAATATCCCAACAAAAATTTTGTAGGTATCGATATTAAGGGGGCCCGATTTTGGAGAGGTGCCAAAACAGCTATAGAACGGCAAATAAAAAATGTCGCCTTTTTACGAACTCAAATTGAGCTTATAGAATATGCCTTTTCTGAAAATGAAATTGATGAAATTTGGATTACTTTTCCTGATCCTCAAATAAAATATAAGCGTACTAAACACCGTTTAACAAACGCCCAATTTTTAAATCGCTATAAAACCATATTAAAACCAGATGGCATAGTTAATTTAAAAACCGATAGCGAGTTTATGCATGGTTATACTCTTGGCTTATTGCATGGTGCCGGACATGAAGTATTGTATGCCAACCATAATGTTTATAAACTAGAAGGAAGTCCAGAAGAGGTTACAAGTATTCAAACCTTTTATGAGATGCAGTATTTAGAACAACAAAAGCCAATTACCTATATTAGGTTTAAAATTAAGTAAGTTTGGATATTACAATAGTTTTCTTTCTAGGTTTAATCATTACGCTTATTGGTGTTATACCTCCAGGTCTTTTAAATATGAGCGCTGTTAAAATTAGTTTGAAAGAAGGGCATATTAGGGGTATAATGTTTTCTGTTGGAGCCTGTGTAACGGTTTTTGTGCAAACCTATATTGCGGCTATTTTTGCAAGGTACCTTAGTAAGCATACAGAAGTTGTGGAAATTTTGCAGCGTGTAGCCTTTGTGGTTTTTGTATTGATAACTATTTATTATTTGTTCATTGCCAAGTCCATGCCCAAACATGATGTGGAACCTAGAGTTAGGAGTAAACATAGCAGGTTTTTTCACGGCATGTTTTTGTCGGCACTTAATATGTTTCCAATACCTTTCCAAGCTTATATGACGGTTACTTTAGCCTCGATTGGGTGGTTGGCCTTCGATACTATAAGTATCATTACATATGTCTCCGGAGCTGCTATGGGAAGTTTTGTGATGTTATACATGTATATTTTTTTCTTCGAAAAAATTAAAAGCCGTTCGTTTACATCTCAAAAAAACATGAACTATATTATTGGAGGTATTACAGGAATAATTTCAATAATTACCTTAATAAATATCATAAAAGATTTGGGTTCATGAAACGGGAAACATTAAGTTTTTTTGATAAGGTTTATAAGGTGGCTCAACACATTCCTTATGGAAGGGTAACTAGTTATGGGGCCATTGCGAAATATTTGGGAGCCGTTAGAAGCGCTCGTATGGTAGGTTATGCTATGAATGGGTCGTCTGGTAAAGAGGTGCCGGCACATCGAGTAGTTAATAAAAAAGGATTGCTTACTGGTAAATACCATTTTGATGGTATCAATTTAATGCAACAACTCTTGGAAAGTGAGGGTATCCAGATTGTTGACAATCAAATCCAAAATTTTGAAAAGGTATTTTGGGACCCTAATAAGGAGATGTAATTCATACCTTTTTTATAAAACTTATAAATAGTTATATCATTAAAACTTCTAACTTCAATCTTCTGTCTTCCAGCTTTATTATATATATTTGCATTTTAGAATGATTCTTAATAAAATATATGAAACTTAATAAGCAAGAGATATTAAAGGCATTAGAAACTATTACAGCTCCAGGAGAAGGGCAGAATATGGTTGATAGTGGTGCGGTAAAAAACGTGGTTGTTTTTGGCGATGAAGTAGTTGTTGATATTACTATAAAAAACCCAAGTTTACAAGCAAAAAAACGTACGGAGGTTGATATTTTAAAAACCATTCATGATAAAGTTTACGAAAAGGCTAAAATAAAAGTCAATGTAAAGGTAGAAGCTCCAGAGCATCCAAAGGCTAATGTCATTAAGGGAGAGCCTATACCGGGTATTCAAAATATTATTGCAGTGGCCTCGGGTAAGGGTGGTGTAGGTAAATCTACGGTAACTGCAAATTTGGCTGTTACCCTTGCTAAAATGGGTTTTAAAGTAGGTGTTCTGGATGCAGATATTTATGGTCCATCAATGCCCATTATGTTTGACGTTGAATCAGAACGCCCTTTAGCAGTAAATATTGATGGAAAATCTAAAATGAAGCCTATTGAGAATTATGGCGTAAAGATGTTGTCTATCGGGTTTTTTACAGAACCCAACCAAGCAGTGGTTTGGCGTGGCCCTATGGCAGCCAAAGCATTAAACCAAATGATTTTCGATGCGCACTGGGGAGAGCTTGATTTCTTGTTGTTGGACTTACCCCCGGGAACTGGTGATATCCACCTTAGTATTATGCAGTCACTTCCCATTACAGGAGCTGTTGTGGTAAGTACGCCTCAAAATGTGGCATTGGCTGATGCCAAAAAGGGAGTAGCCATGTTCCAACAGGAAAGTATTAGTGTTCCTGTTTTAGGTATTATTGAAAATATGGCTTACTTTACACCAGAGGAATTGCCAGATAACAAATATTATATATTTGGAAAAGAGGGTGCTAAAAATTTAGCTGAAGATTTAAAAGTTCCCTTTTTGGGTGAAATACCATTAGTGCAAAGTATTAGAGAAGCAGGTGATGTTGGACGACCCGCGACATTACAAATTGCCACACCATCTGAACAAGCCTTTGAAACTTTAACCAAAAATATAGTTCAAGAAGTGGTAAAACGTAATGAGGGTTTGCCTCCCACTGAGGCTATAAAAATTACGACAATGGCAGGATGTTCGGCAGTTAAAAAATAGATATGACAACAGAAGAGCTAAAATTAAATATAGAAAAGGCCCTTGATGAAATCCGTCCATTTTTACAGAGTGATGGTGGTGATATTTCATTATTGTCTATTGAGGACGATAAACTAGTTAGGGTACAACTACAAGGGGCATGTGTTGGCTGCAGTGTTAACCAAATGACCTTAAAATCAGGGGTAGAAATGACCATAAAAAAGTATGCGCCTCAAATAGAGCAGGTCATTAATATTGTAGACGCATAAAGATTTACCTTTTGATATTAGGCTTCAAGTTGTACTAAAGGTAAAAAACAAGTTAAGTTAGGGTTTAGGTTTTTATTTTGGGTTTTAAGGACGAGACTGTTTTCTAGGTATTTTTGCAATATTCTATTCATCCGCGGTTAGATAGACTGCTTTTAATATATAGGTTTAGCTGTATTTGTTGTACTGTGCTTTTCTGCTTTTTTGGGTATGATTTTTATATTTTTCCATAACACTTGAGCCCCATTTTTAGGTGTTGTTTCCTATGCAAATGTACTTGTAACTCTATAAATCCACGGGCGGTTTTATTATCTATCAAATAAAATAAACCCATGGTTCCTGTCTTTTCTATATTTGGTTACAACCTTCAAGAACCAGAAATGAAATTAATAAAAAAATCCTGTAGCTTTAAAATCTTTCATATTGATGTTGTTTTAATTTAAGAGTTTTGATTTATGTTGCATTTTCTTTCTTAAAAAGAGTTTTAATTTAAAAAGTTTTTGCACACGAACATAAGAAAAAATTAATAGTTCAATTTATTCCCAATTATAAAATATGTATTTCTAAAGATAAAACTGGTTTTAGGGTGGGCATTCTTTTTAATAGTTTGTTATAGAAATATTGCTTTGTGAACTATAGTTGTGTTGTCAAGCTCATACGTTTATTTATGGGTGCCATCTAGAGATGCCTTTGTTTTCATTGAAAGAGGCATTACTTATATAGGTAACCCATATCATTAAACCTTGGATTCCTTTTTTTAACTTTAATTTGTTATCAGTTTTACCTTCTTTAATAGAGCATACAAATTGTTTGCTGTAGCAAAGCAGGTGTTAACTTTAGACACCTCGGTACAATATCCAGAATCAATGGCGTGGTGTGTGCAATTGAAATCAGAGAAATCTATTTTTTCAAAATCTTTGTTTAGCTTTTTACATTCTTCAAATAGTTCATCAATTGTTATAAAAGAATCTGGGTTTACACCTTTTTTATATAAATACCCTTTTAAAAAATTCATAATGGCATATTGTGAATTTTTACAAACCGAATACGGAACAATATCCTCTTCTGGTCTATATAATTCCTTGTTTGCAGAATTTAGGCTTTGAAAAGCCTTGTCAAATAACTTATTTGCTTCTTTTTCCATGAGTTCTTAATTTTAAAGTTAATGATAAACTTTTCCAGAATATGTTAACATATTCTGGAAAAGACTTAATAATCATTTTTATTGGAAACAAATTTTATAGAGAACTTATAAATCTCTAAAAAGTTCCAATCGTTCCCATTTAGAGTCCACTTCTTCTTGAGCTTGTTTAAGGAGTTTGGCGCCAAGTTCAGCATTGTCCTTTACTACCCTAGTAAAGCGGGTTTCTGTATACATGAAATCTTCCAGAGGAGCAGCAGGAGCTTTAGAGTCTAATTTAAATTTCTTGCCTTTTGGTTTTGAAGGGTCGAATCTAAATAATGGCCAATATCCAGTATTAACAGCTTTGTCCTGGTGATCTGCTGCGTCCTTTAGGTTGTAGCCATGATCCCCACAATGTGAATAAGCAATAATTAATGAGGGACCGTCGTATGCTTCAGCTTCTTCAATTGCCTTAAGGGTTTGAAGGTCCTTAGCACCAATAGCTACTTGTGCTACATATACATTTCCATATGAAATAGCTTGTAAGGCTAGGTTTTTCTTTCCAGTACGTTTGCCAGACACAGAGAATTTGGCACTGGCTCCTAAAGGCGTTGCTTTAGAGGTTTGTCCTCCGGTATTAGAGTAAATTTCTGTATCTAAAACCATAATATTAATGTTCTCGCCTGAAGCCATAACATGATCTACACCACCATAACCTATATCGTAAGCCCAACCGTCACCACCTAGAATCCAAACCGATTTTTTACGGAGATGATCGGTTAGTTGCAATAGTTTTTTAGCATTAGCGTTATCGATAGTTGTTAATTTATCTTTAAGCTTATCGAGATTTGTAAAATTTTCAGCTTTTTCAGCCTCTGTTTTTTCGGGGTTGCTCAAAATGGCTTCAACCAATTCGGTACCTACTTTGTCTTCTAATTCCCTTAAAAGGTTTACGGCAACTTCCTGTTTTTTAGATAGAGCTAATTTCATTCCTAAACCAAATTCGGCATTGTCTTCAAATAAGGAATTTGCCCATGCAGGTCCCCTGCCAAACGCATTAGTTTTATAAGGGGTAGTAGGCAGGTTCCCCCCATAAATTGATGAGCAACCTGTTGCATTAGCAATTAGAATGCTATCGCCATACAATTGGGTTAATAGTTTAATATAAGGTGTTTCACCACAGCCAGAGCAAGCACCAGAAAATTCGAATAACGGTTCTAGGAATTGAGACCCTTTAATATTGGAAATTTGCAATTCTGTTCTGTTATAATCGGGTAAATTAATAAAATAGTCCCAATTAACATTTTCATGATCCTGTACTAACAGCTTATTGTGCATGTTAATGGCCTTAAAATCTGGATTGTCTTTGCTAACAGCAGGACAAACAGCCACACAAAGGTCGCAACCAGTACAATCTTGAGGGGAGACCTGAAGGACGTAAGATTCTGTTTTGGAGTCGAACGGCCTGCCCTTTGCGGGAACGGATTTTAAAGTTGAAGGGATATCTGATAGTTCTGCATTGGCAACCACTTTGGCCCTAATAGCAGCATGTGGGCAAATAACTACACACTTATTACATTGAGTACATAGGTTTTCATCATCCCAAATCGGAACAAAATCAGCAATACCTCGTTTTTCATATTGAGTAGTGCCGGTTGGGAAGGTGCCATCAATTGAAAAAGCACTTACAGGAAGTTCATCGCCTTTACCAGCTAAGATTTTACCCAAGACCTCTTTTACAAAAGGATCATCTGTACCTGTCATAATAGGTTTTAAGGCTTCATTGCTGGTAATTTGTTTTGGATATTCTACCTTCTGGAGATTTTCTAAGGATTTATCTACGGCGTTAAAGTTCATTTGTACTACTCTTTCTCCTTTTTTAGAATAGGATTTCACAATAGCATCCTTAATTTTTTTAATGGCATCCTCTTTTGGAAGTACTCCTGAAATAGCAAAGAAACAGGTTTGTAAGATTGTATTGGTGCGTTTTCCAAGCTTAGCCTCTTGGGCAACTTTAGAGGCGTCTATAACATAAAAATCCAATTCGTTTTTTATAATTTCTTCCTGCATGAGTTTAGGAAGTTTGTCCCAAATTTGGTGCTTGTCGTAAGGTGAATTTAATAAGAATGTGCCGCCTTTTTTAGCATGGTCGAGAATATCATATTTTTCGATAAAGTTAAATTGATGGCAGGCAACAAAATCGGCCTTGTGAATTAAATAAGTAGAGTAAATAGGTTCTGGACCAAACCGTAAGTGGGATACCGTTTGTGCTCCAGCTTTTTTAGAATCGTACACAAAATAACCTTGGACATGATTCTCTGTAGTTTCACCAATAATTTTAATGGAATTTTTGTTGGCACCTACGGTACCATCAGAACCTAGTCCGAAGAACATACAGTTAAAAGTGTTTTTTGCTGTTTTAAAACGTTTACCAATGTCTAGGCTCGTATGGGATACATCATCATTTATACCAACGGTAAAATGGTTTTTAGGTTGTTCAAGTTCTAAATTATCAAAAACGGCTTTTACCATAGCAGGATCAAATTCTTTAGAAGATAAACCGTAACGACCACCAACTATGGTTGGCATGGCTCTATTACTTTCTGTAAAGGCTGTAATAACATCTTGGTATAAAGGTTCGCCAATACTTCCAGGTTCTTTTGTTCTGTCTAATACGGCTACTTTTTTTACTGTTGTTGGCAATGAGTTAACAAAGTGATTTATAGAAAAAGGTCTGAATAGACGTACAATAATAGCGCCTACTTTTTCACCATTTTTTGTAAGTGCATCAACAGTTTCAATAACGGGACCTTGTCCAGAGCCCATTATGACAATTACTTTTTCAGCTTCAGGATGTCCTATATAATAGAAAAGGCTATAGCGTCTTCCGGTATGTTTATAGAATTCGTCCATAGTATCTTGAACCACACCAGGAACTTTTTTATAATAGGTGTTTGCAGCTTCCCTTGCTTGGAAAAATACATCAGGGTTTTGAGATGTTCCCCTAATAACAGGATGATCTGGGTCTAAAGACCGTTTTTTATGTTCTAAAATATTTTCTTCTGGCATCATTGATACAATAGTATCATCTGCTATAGCATCAATTTTTGATATTTCGTGGGAGGTTCTAAAACCATCAAAGATATTTAAGAAAGGGACTCTTGTTTTTAAGGTGGCGACTTGACTAATTAAAGCAAAATCTTGAGCTTCCTGCACAGAACCTCCGAACAGCATAGAGAACCCTGTTTGGCGTGTGGCCATAACATCGGAGTGGTCTCCAAATATTGAAAGTGCATGGGTAGCCACAGTTCTTGCT
This sequence comes from Aestuariivivens sp. NBU2969, assembly GCF_019931125.1. Lineage (NCBI taxonomy): Bacteria > Pseudomonadati > Bacteroidota > Flavobacteriia > Flavobacteriales > Flavobacteriaceae > Aestuariivivens > Aestuariivivens sp. NBU2969. The sequence goes on along the minus strand of NZ_JAIOUU010000004.1, from coordinate 15,759 downwards.
GCTACATGGATGACAGATGGCAATAATTCGCCAGCAATTTTATACATATTAGGAATCATTAAAAGAAGGCCCTGGGATGCTGTAAAAGTAGTGGTAAGCGCACCGCCCTGTAACGAACCGTGAACAGCACCGGAAGCACCTCCTTCACTTTGCATTTCAACAATTCTAGGGATATTGCCCCAAATATTTTTTTTGCCATTAGTACTAAAAACATCTACATGTTCTCCCATAGGTGAGGCTGGTGTAATAGGGTAAATGGCACAAACCTCATTAGTTTTATGAGCTATTCTTGCTACCGCTTCATTGGCATCGCATATAAGCTTCTTAATTTTTGTTTCCATAATTTTATACTTTCTAAATAAGTGGACGAAAAGTAGATATTCTAAAACTTAAATACTATGACATATGTCAGGTGCAAAAATTATATCCTCAAAGTTTTATGTTTCAAATTGGTTTTGGAGTATTATCTTACTTTAAAACAATAAATAAATCTCAACACCTTTTAGTTTTGGTTTTTTGTGGGAGATTCAAATATTCGTAACTATGAAATAATAATGAATAGTTGTTTTATTGTATAAAAAAAACACATCCTTAAAAAATAGTTAGGATGTGCTTTTACAAAACGTTTCTTACTATAAGAAAGTATTATATATTGTTATTCGGCATGTAGCCAAGCTTTTTTGGCCAATAATTGATCTTCAGATTCTACATGGTTATCATCGGGAACACAACAGTCAACTGGGCAGACAGAAGCACATTGTGGTTCATCATGAAAGCCTTTGCATTCGGTACATTTACTTGGCACTATAAAATAGAATTCATCTGAAATGGGTTCATTTTCTGCATCAGCATCAACCTCTTCCCCATTAGGTAAAGTAACCATTCCACTTAAAGCAGTTTCATCTGAATAGGACCATTCTTGGTCTGGTTCATATATTGCATTGTTTGGACATTCCGATACGCAAGCATCACAATTAATGCACTCGTCTGTTATTATAATTGCCATGATAATTTATTTTATATTATTATAATTAATGATTGTAAAAATAAAGTTTCGATTAAGTTTTTTATGTGATAAATGTCATGTTTCGTGTTAAAAAGTTGAATTAATTTTAGGGCTTCAATGTATAAATTTACTAATATTTAGGTAAATTTAGCTAATTTTTTTAATTCTTCTTACAGTATGAATACACCTTTAACAAAAAACCAACCAGAAACTTTAGAGGCTGTTATTATTAGATTTGTTGGGGATTCTGGAGATGGGATGCAATTAACTGGAACACAATTTTCTGATACCTCAGCTATGTTTGGTAACGATATTGCCACCTTCCCAAATTACCCTGCCGAGATTAGGGCACCCCAAGGAAGCCTGTATGGGGTTTCGGGCTTTCAAGTGCATATAGGTAGTGTTGAAATTAGTACACCTGGAGATGAAGTCGATTTATTGGTGGCCATGAATCCGGCGGGTTTAAAGACCAACTTACATGCTGTTAAGCCTGGACATACAATTATTGTAGATACAGATGCCTTTACTAGGAAAAATTTAGAAAAAGCCCAATATGAAACTAATCCGTTAGAGGATGGTAGTTTGTCAAATTATAGGGTTATTGAAGTTGCTATGACGTCTTTGACTAAAGAAGCTTTAAAGAGTGTTGAGGGTCTCGATAATAAAACCATAACCAGAACCAAAAATATGTTTGCTTTAGGAATGGTGTATTGGATGTATAATCGCTCTCCTGAGCATACCATTTCCTTTTTTAACAAGAAATTTAAATCTTCACCAAGTATTATAGAGGCAAACACAAAAGTATTAAATACTGGATATTATTTTGCTGAAACTTTAGAGCTAATTCCAAATGCCTACACAATTTCACCTGCAAAAATGCCTTCTGGAACCTATAGAATTATTATGGGTAATACGGCAACTGCTTGGGGGTTTTTAGCCGCAGCAGAGAAAGCTGGATTAGAATTGTTTTTGGGATCTTATCCTATTACTCCGGCTTCAGATATTCTTCACGAACTAGTAAAACACAGACATTTTGGTGTTAAATCACTTCAAGCTGAAGACGAAATTGCGGGAATAACATCGGCAATTGGAGCTGCATTTGCAGGAGATTTGGCAATAACAACAACTTCAGGGCCCGGTTTAGCACTTAAAGGTGAAGCTATTGGTCTTGCTATGATGATAGAATTACCTTTGGTAATTGTAAATGTACAACGTGGTGGACCTTCAACTGGTTTGCCAACTAAAACCGAACAATCCGATTTACTTCAAGCATTATATGGTAGAAATGGAGAAAGTCCGGTTATTGTAATCGCTGCAAGCACACCAGCTAACTGTTTTGATTATGCTTTTCAAGCTGCAAAACTTAGCTTGGAGCATATGACTCCAGTAATTTTATTGACTGACGGATATATTGCCAATGGATCTGCTCCTTGGAAAATAAAATCAGTAAATGAAATGCCTGAGATAAAACATAAAATCATAAAAGAGGCCAGTGAAGATTGGCATCCTTATGATAGAGACGAAGATTCACTTGCCCGTAATTGGGCTGTTCCTGGAACTCCCGGATTAGAACATCGCGTTGGCGGCCTTGAAAAAGACAGAATTAGTGGGAATGTATCTTATGTGCCTGAAAATCATGAATACATGACCAAAAAAAGGGCAGAAAAAGTTAAACGTGTTCAAAATTATATACCTGAATTAAAAACAGAGTTTGCCAATGAAGGTGATTTATTGGTAGTTGGCTGGGGAGGTACTTACGGCTCATTACATTCTGCAGTAAAACACATGAATGAAAATGGACATAAAAATATAGGTTATGCTCATTTTAATTATATCAATCCACTTCCAAAGAATACTGAAGCTGTTTTAAAACGATTCAACAAGATTGTGGTGTGTGAATTAAATTCGGGTCAATTTGTTAAAGTATTAAAAATGAATTTTGACGGATTGAACCTTACTCAATTTAATAAAATTCAAGGCTTGCCATTTGGTAACCAAGAGCTAGAAGAAAAGTTTAAACAATTGTTAAAATAATATGGAAACTACAATAGAAAAAAAATATACTTACAAGGATTTTGAAAGTGATCAGGAAGTAAGATGGTGCCCGGGTTGTGATGACTATGTTATTTTAAGATCTATGCAAAAAGCATTACCAGAAATGGGAGTTAAAAGAGAAGACGTGGTTTTTATTTCTGGTATAGGATGTTCTTCACGTTTCCCATATTACATGAATACTTATGGAATGCACGGAATTCATGGTAGAGCCCCAGCCATAGCTACTGGTGTAAAATTGGCAAATCCTAATTTGAGTGTTTGGGTCATTACAGGCGACGGCGATTCAATGGCTATAGGTGGGAACCATTTTATTCATGTACTACGTAGAAATATCGATTTAAATATAGTAATGTTCAATAATGAAATATACGGTTTGACTAAAGGTCAATTTTCACCAACTTCATTATTGGGACAAAAAACTAAATCGTCACCATATGGAAATACACAACCTCCTTTTTCAGCTGGTGAATTGGCTATAGGGTCTCAAGCAAGATTTTTTGCAAGAGTAGGTGGAAACACACCTAAAGAAATGACCCAGATTTTTATAGAAACTGTAAAATTTAAAGGCACTTCTTTAATTGAAGTCATGCAAAACTGTCCAATTTTTAATGATGGAGCTTATGATGAATTCACAAATAAAGAAGTAAGAGAGGATAAACAATTATTTGTTGAACATGGTAAACCCATGATCTTTGGTAAACAGCGTAACAAGGGATTAATACTCAATGGTCTTAAATTGGAAGTAGTCACAATTGGTGAAAATGGAATAAAGGAAGAAGATATTTTAATTCATAATGCTAAAGAAGAGGATCCAACATTACATCAAATGTTGGTGAGATCAAAATATCCTTTAGTAACTGGAATTATAAGAAGCTTTGAGGAAATGACCTTTGTAGTTAGAGAAGATGAACAAACTGCTAAAGTAATGGCAAATTCAAAATTTAGAAAAACAGATGATCTGTTCTTTTCTGGAGATGTTTATCAAGTTATTTAATTAAAATATAATTATGGGTTCAGAAGCCATTATCGTTTTTTTTCTAGCTGGAGTAGTTCTGGTTGCTGGTGCAAATTTTTTATCGAATTTAATTTCTCCAAAATCTGATAATCCACAAAAAAGAGAACCTTATGAAAGTGGAATGGTAACCAAAGGGCCAACTTGGGTCCAATTTAAAGTAGGGTATTACCTTTTTGCTATTTTATTTTTAGTATTTGATGTTGAGGTTGCCTTTTTGGTGCCTTGGGCTGTTGTGTTTAAGGATATAGGGAGTGTAGCTTTTATTGAAATACTAATATTTTTAATAATCTTAGGTTTAGGTCTGTTGTACGCATGGAAAAAAGGAGCTTTAAAATGGGAGTAGACAATACATATAAAATGCCGGAAGATTTTCCGGGAAAAGTAATTGAAGCAGGAAATGGGGCTAATATAGTAGTGACTCAATTGGATAAAATTATCAATTGGGGGCGTTCCAATTCACTATGGTCATTGTATTTTGGAACAAGCTGTTGTGCTATTGAAATGATGCAAACAGGTGCAGCAAGACACGATTATTCACGATTTGGGTTTGAAGTGGCAAGACCTTCTCCAAGACAAGCAGATTTAATCATTATTGCTGGTACCATTGTTAATAAAATGGCTCCAGTATTACGACGTCTTTACGATCAAATGGCTGAACCAAAATATGTCATAGCTATGGGAGCTTGTGCCATTTCCGGTGGGCCGTTTTTTTACAACACCTATTCTGTTGTAAAAGGTGCTGATCATGTGATTCCAGTCGATGTTTATGTTCCTGGATGCCCACCGAGACCGGAAGCATTATTGGAAGGAATGCTTATGTTGCAGGATAAGATACGAACTGAAAATATGAAGAAAAAAGTCAATCCTATAGAAGGTTTTGACGAAGGATTTTATAAAAAATGATGACAAACCAAGAGTTACAAAATCTAATAGGAAGTTGGTTTCCTAACCCTGAAGCCACAGAAGTAACTTCTGAAACTAAAGAGAATCCAGAAGTTACAGAGCAAACAGAAGCACAATCCAAACCTTCTCAAACAATAAACAAAAGCCTTTTGGAATTTACTGATGAAGGTTCTGAATTCCTAAATATCACTGTACAACCCGAACACCTTTATAGATTAATGGAGCAATTAAGAAGTAATGAGCAAACATGCTTTGATTATTTGTTCTGTTTAACAGGTATGGATTGGGAACCAGAACTTGGGGTTGTTTACCATTTAGAATCAACCGCAAACAGACATACTATTGTGGTAAAAGTTAAGACATCAGACAGAGAAAACCCAAACTTTGATTCTGTTTGGGATATCTGGAGAACTGCCGAATTTCATGAACGCGAAGTGTTTGATTTTTTTGGAATTAAATTCAATAATCATCCCAATTTAAAACGTCTTTTCTTGACTGAAAACTGGGAAGGTTTTCCATTAAGGAAAGATTATGTAGATGATGTTAACATGGTTATAATGTAAGCTATGAAAGAATTTATCGAAATAGACAAAGACTTTAAAACTGAGCCATATCAAATCAATATGGGGCCTCAGCATCCGGCAACCCATGGAGTTTTAAACCTTTTGTTGACCATTGATGGAGAAATTATTAAAAAAGTAGAACCAGATCTTGGGTATATACATCGTTCAATTGAAAAAATGTGCGAGCGTGACAGCTATCAACAAATAGTGCATTTAACCGACCGAATGGATTATCTGTCTGCAAACATTAATAACGAAGCAGTTTGTTTGACTGTAGAAAAAGCTTTGCAATTAGAAATACCTGATCGAGTTAAAGTAATCAGAACCATTATTGGAGAGCTTACTAGAATTTCATCGCACTGTTTGTGGTGGGGTGTTATGGGAATGGATGTTGGAGCTTTGACCACCTATTTTTATGGCTTTAGGGATCGAGAGATGCTCAATGATATTTTTGAAGAAACTTGTGGTGCAAGATTGACCATGAATTATAACGTTCCTGGTGGTTTGATGTACGATATCCATCCAAACTTTGTTGGTAGAGTTAAAAAATTTATTGACCACTTTAAAACTAAAATTCCAGAATATGACAGACTTTTATCTGAAAACGTCATCTTCCAAAAGCGAACAAAGGGTGTAGGGATTTTATCTAAAGAAGATGCTATTTCATTTGGAGTTTCAGGTCCTGTTGGTCGTGCTTCAGGTTATTCTTGTGATGTTAGAAAGTATCATCCTTATAGTGCTTTTGACAGAGTAGATTTCAATGAAGTTTTAAGAACTGAAGGCGATACTTTTGCTCGTTATCAAGTAAGGATTCAAGAATTATGGGAGTCGTTATATGTGGTTGAACAGTTAATCGACAATATTCCTGAAGGAGAGCATAGGGTAAAGACAAATGCGGTTATCAAATTACCAAAAGGTGAGTTTTATCAAAAAGTAGAAACGGCTCGAGGTGAACTTGGAGTCTATATTATAAGTACAGGAACCAAAAATCCTTACCGTTTAAAATTCCGTTCACCAGGATTTTCAAATTTATCAGCTTTAAATCATATGGCTGTTGGAAGCAAAATAGGAGATTTGGTAGCGATTATGGCAACATTGGATTTAGTGATACCAGATATAGATCGATAATATTATTTAACTATGACATGTATTATTAACAGTAGTTACTTTTTGATTTTAAGCACCACAGCTAAAGAGTCTTTGAGTATTTTAGAGATTATATTGATAGCCCTAGGGTATTTGACATTTTTTGCTGTAGCAGGCTTATTTTTAGTTTTATTGGAACGTCGAGTAGCAGCATGGTTTCAATTGAGGATTGGTCCAAACAGAGTAGGTTACCAAGGACTTCTGCAAACTATGGCAGATGCCTTGAAATTGGTTTCAAAAGAATTGACGGGTACTATAAAAGCTGATAAATTACTTTATAATTTGGCACCTTATTTTGTCATTATTACAGCATTAATGAGTTTGGCAGTTTTCCCATTTTCTAAACAGATTCAAGCCTTCGATATTAATATTGGAATATTCTTTTTAATAGCTGTTTCGTCCATTGGTGTCATTGGTATTTTGTTGGGTGGATGGGCAAGTAACAATAAGTTTGCTCTAATTGGTGCCATGCGTAGTGGTGTGCAAACCATAAGCTATGAACTTTCAGTTGGGTTGTCCCTTTTAACGATGATATTAATTACTGGGTCTTTACAATTGTCCGAAATTGTTGAGGTACAAAGACAAGGCGGTTGGTTGATTCTACAAGGTCACATTCCAGCAATTATAGCATTTATGGTATATATGATTGCAGGAACAGCAGAAACCAATAGGGCACCTTTTGATTTGGTGGAAGCTGAATCTGAATTGGGAGCTGGATTCCACACGGAATATTCTGGAATGAAATTCGCTTATTTCTTTTTAGCTGAATTTATAAACATGTTCATTATAGCATCTATTGCAACAACTGTTTTTTTTGGAGCTTGGTTGTCACCATTCGGAATTACAGAATCAATTCCATGGTTGGGTGTGTTTTGGTTTTTAGCAAAAGCAATGGTTTTGGTATTCTTAATGATGTGGTTTAGATGGACATTCCCTAGACTGAGAGTAGACCAGTTGCTTACATTGGAATGGAAATATTTGTTACCAATAAATCTTGTAAATATTGTGATTATGGCATTGATTGTTTGGCTTAACTTAACAATTAAGTTTTAAAGTATGAGTTATTTTTCAGATATATATAAGGGCGTGAAAACCCTGTTAACAGGAATGAGTGTTACCGGAAAATATTTTCTACACTCAAGAAAAGGAGCCATCACACAACAATATCCAGACAACAGAGCAACCTTAAAAATGTTTGATCGTTTTCGCGGTGAGGTTATTATGCCACATGACGATAACAATCAGCATAGATGCACGGGTTGCCAAAAGTGTGAAATCGCTTGTCCAAATGGAACTATTGAGATTGTTTGGGATAGGGGTATTGATGAATATACAGGTAAAAACAAGAAGAAAATTGACAAGTTTGTTTATCATTTAAGTATGTGTACCATGTGTGGATTGTGTATTGATGCATGCCCAACCGATGCCATCAAATGGGGGCAGAATTTTGAAAATTCGGTATATGATAGAACTAAGCTAACAAGAGTATTAAACAAACCGGGGTCAAGATTAGCTCCTGGAGTAGAAGAATAAGAGTATGGAAAAAATTATATTTTACATTTTGGCAGTAATGATGATTGTATTTGCAATTACCGCTGTAACCAGTAGAAAAATGCTTCGATCTGTGATTTATTTATTGTTTGTTCTTTGTGGAGTTGCAGGCATTTTCTTTTTAATAGATTATAATTTTCTTGCCGCAATTCAATTAACGGTTTACGCTGGAGGGATTATAGTACTTATCATTTTCTCAGTGCTTTTGGTTCATCATATCGAATTGAAATTGGACATGGCAAAACCAATTAGACAAATTATTACTGCAATAGGTTGTTTGATTGGTATAGGAGTGTTTTTGACAACCATATATTCTTATCCATTTAAAGTTGTTGAAAATTCAAACATAACCACTACGGCTCAAATAGGTTCAAAACTTTTAGGCTATGGTGAAGGAGGTTTTATTTTACCTTTTGAAGTCATAAGTGTGGTTTTATTGGCAGCTATGATAGGTGCAATTGTAATTGCTAAAGGAAAAAAATTATCAGATAAAAATGAAGAAACACTATGATTGAAGGAATATCTATATATGAAATTTTAACCCTCACCACTATACTGTTTTTTGTTGGAGTGTATGGGTTTTTGACTAGAAAAAATCTGATTTCAATTTTAATTTCCATTGAAATGATTTTAAATGCATCGGTTGTAAATTTTGTGGTAATCAACAAATATTTATACCCAGATATGTTACAAGGCGTATTGTTTTCAATATTTATTATAGCTGTTGCAGCAGCAGAAACTGCTTTGGCAGTAGCTATTATAATTAATCTTTACAGGCAGATAAGTTCTGTTGAGGTTAAGGACACTGAAGTCATGAAGTATTAATTCTTAGATATGGACATTAGTTATATAATTTTAGTTCCGTTTATTCCTTTAGCAGTATTTATATTGTTAGGGCTTTTTAATCAGAAAATAAAACCAGCTGTATCAGGATATATTGGCGTGCTTGGCCTTTTGGTATCTTCCTCTTTATCATTTTATGCTGCTTATCAATACTTTTTTGTAAGTGGTAAAATGGATGGGGTTTACCAAACTTTTATTGAGAAAGCAGTATGGATGAAATTCACTGAAACCCTACAAATTGATATGGGAATACTTGTTGATCCAATTTCTGTGATGATGTTGGTGGTTGTATCAGTGGTTTCATTGATGGTTCACATTTACAGTCGAGGTTACATGAAAGGAGATGATGGTTACACTAGGTTTTTTTCTTTCTTATCATTGTTTACCTTCTCAATGTATGGATTGGTTTTGGCAACAAATCTCTTTCAGATATACATATTTTGGGAATTGGTTGGAGTATCTTCGTTTTTGTTGATTGGGTATTACTATACCAAACCATCTGCAGTTGCTGCAGCAAAAAAAGCATTTATCGTAACACGTTTTGCAGATTTCGGATTCCTCGTAGGAATTTTGATTGTAGGTTTTACAACAGGCACTTTTGATTTTGAAACCTTAAATGCTGTAAGTCCGGAAGGGGGAAGTTTACTTTTAAACTGGGCTTCTACGTCCTTCATGGGATTGTCAGTTATTACTTGGGCCTTAATTTTAATTTTTATGGGCGGAGCTGGTAAATCAGCCATGTTACCATTTCATATTTGGTTACCCGATGCTATGGAAGGACCAACACCGGTTTCAGCATTGATACATGCAGCTACAATGGTTGTTGCCGGAGTATTTTTGGTAGCTAGATTGTTCCCAATGTTTTATTTTGTTGAAGATGGTTTTGCCCTTAACATTGTGGCTTATGTAGGAGCTATTTCTTCACTATTTGCTGCAATTATAGCCATAACACAAAACGATATTAAACGTGTCCTGGCTTTTTCTACCATGTCTCAATTGGGTTATATGATGTTGGCTCTTGGAGTTTCAGGTTACGAAGGACATGAAGGGGTAGGTTATATGGCTTCCATGTTCCACTTGTTCACACATGCCATGTTTAAGGCACTTCTATTCCTTGGTGCTGGGTCTGTTATTCATGCAGTTCACAGCAATTATTTAAAAGATATGGGTGGACTCAGAAAGTATATGCCAATTACCAATATTACGTTTTTAATTGCATCCTTAGCCATTGCAGGTGTTCCTCCTTTTGCAGGATTCTGGAGTAAGGATGAAATTTTGGTAGCTGCCTTCGAAAATAACAAACTTATATATTATTCAAGTGTTTTTGTAGCTGGATTGACTGCTTTTTATATGTTTAGAATTTACTTCGGAATATTCTGGGGCAAAGAAAAAGCGTATGATTATGCCCCAAAAGAATCTCCATTGTCAATGACGTTTCCACTATTGTTTTTAGCTCTATTGAGTATTGTAGTAGGTTTTATCCCTTTCAGTGAATTTGTAACAGCTGATAAGATAGGCTTTGAAGCACATTTAAATTATCCTTTAGCAGCCATTGCAACTACAGTTGGATTAATTGGAATTGTATTGGCCTGGGCTTTCTATAAAAAAGAAAACAGCTTATCAGATAAATATGCAAATGCTTTTGGAGCTTTATATAGATGGGCTTATGATAAATTTTACTTTGATGAAATTTATTTGTTTATCACAAAAAACATCATTTTCAAATGGATCTCTGCGCCGTTTGCAAAATTCGACAGGAAATATGTTGACGGAACAATGGTTGGCATCGGTAATAAAACAGTTTGGACTTCAGAAAAAATAAAAGGTTTGCAATCTGGAAGGGTTCAGGATTATGCATTCTCATTTATAGCTGGAGCTGTTGTATTGGCATTGGTATTTATTTATTTATGGACAATTTAAACGAGTAATATGGATATTTTATCTCTTTTCATAATCGTACCTATTCTAACTGTAATAGCCTTGGTATTTTCAAAAGGTTTGGAGCGCTCTAGGGTAGTTGCAATGATTGGAAGTATCATTCAAGCGGGAATGGCAATTAATTTAGTGTTTGCCTACCTAAAAGAACGTGCTGTAAATGATGACATCATGGTTTTTACTAAAGATGTTGTTTGGTTTAAAAACTTTAATATTCACTATAACATAGGAGTTGATGGTATTTCAGTCGCTCTTTTAGCATTGACAGCCATAGTTGTGTTAGCAGGTGTCTTTATTTCATGGAAAATGAAAGATCTTCCCAAAGAGTTTTTCATTTCGCTTATTGTATTATCATTGGGAGTCTATGGTGTTTTTATATCCATTGATCTCTTCACATTATTCGTATTTTTTGAAATAGCGGTAATACCAATGTATTTATTGATTGGTATTTGGGGATCTGGTCCGAGAGAATATTCGGCAATGAAATTAACGTTAATGCTGATGGGTGCTTCAGCTATTTTGTTGGTTGGAATTTTAGGAATTTATTTTAATTCAAATGCAGATGGAGGGCCTTTAACATTTAATATATTGGATATAGCCCAAGTTAATATACCAATTGCAGCTCAAAAACTATTCTTCCCATTAGTATTTGTTGGTTTTGCAGTTATTAGCGCTTTGTTCCCTTTCCATACTTGGTCACCTGATGGACATGCTTCTGCGCCAACAGCTGTTTCTATGTTACACGCAGGTGTATTGATGAAATTGGGTGGTTATGGTGTATTTAGGGTTGCTATGTATTTGTTACCAGCGGGTGCTTTACATTGGTCTTGGTTCTTTATTATTTTGGCAGCATTTGGAGTGGTTTATGGTGCTTTTGCAGCCATCAAGCAAACCGATTTAAAATATATAAATGCTTATGCATCTGTGAGCCATTTAGGCTTGGTGTTGTTTGCTTTATTAACCCTTAATAAAATAGCTTGGAACGGTGCCATGATTCAGTCTTTGTCACATGGTCTGTTAACAGCCTTATTCTTTGCTCTTATTGGAATGATCTATGGCAGGACGCACACTAGAGATGTGGCTAAATTAGGAGGAATGATGAAAATACTCCCATTTATTGGTGCTATTTATGTCATTACAGGATTAGCTTATTTAGGATTGCCAGGATTCAGTGGGTTTGTAGCAGAAATGAACATTTTTGTTGGTGCTTTTCAACAGCCAGATATGTTTCATAGGGTATTAACTATTGTAGTGGTCTCTTCTATAGTGGTGACTGCAGTATATATTCTAAGACTGGTAGGAAAAGTAATGATGGGTCCGTTATTGATAAATGAAGTCACAGATTTACCCAAGGCGACTTGGTATGAAAAAACAGGACTGTTGTTATTAATGATTCCTGTAATTGCAATTGGTGTAGTTCCTTTCTGGTTAAGCGATATCATTATGGAAAGTTTAGAACCATTTATTCAAGGGGTATTATAATATTAAAATATAAAATTAAACATGGATTTTAATAGCTTTATATTGATGCGACATGAAATGCTACTTTTAGCCATCATTCTAATTTTGGTTGTAGCCGAAGTTTTCACACCTCTGCACAAGAAAACTTCAATTGTTCATCTATCTGTTTTTTTGTTTGGTATTCATACCGCTGTTGGATTTTTAACTATTGAATATGGAAGTCTTTTTGGAGGGATGTTTCACACCACTGCATTGATTCAGTTTTTTAAAAATGTTCTAAACATAGGTGTACTTATATTGTTGTTGCAATCTGCAGATTGGATTCAAGAAAAAATCATTCAAGAAAACAGAGGAGTTGAGTTTTTTATGCTTTTGTTCTCCTCACTTTTGGGAATGTATTTCATGATTTCTTCAGGTGATTTCTTAATGTTTTATTTAGGTTTGGAATTATCTGTTTTACCAGTTGCTGCATTGGCTGCTTATGAAACTTCAAAACGAATTTCAAGTGAATCAGGAATTAAACTAATACTCTCCTCAGCTCTTGCTTCAGGTACTATTTTGTTTGGTATTTCTATGTTATATGCCATGTCAGGTTCAATATATTTTAATGATATAACCAATTTAACCGCCACTTCCAATCTTTCAATTTTAGGATTAGTACTATTTTTTTCAGGACTAGGGTTCAAGATTTCATTAGTGCCATTTCATTTTTGGACAGCAGATGTTTATGAAGGTGCGCCAATTAGTATAGCATCTTATTTATCGGTAATTTCTAAGGGTGCTGCCATTTTTATTATGATGATTTTACTATTTACCGTGTTAAAACCTTTAATGCAAATTTGGGAGAACTTGATTTATGTTATAGCTGTAGCTACCATGTTTATTGGTAATTTATTTGCTTTACGCCAGCAAAACATGAAACGTTTTTTGGCTTTTTCATCTATTGCACAAGCTGGATTTGTGTTGTTGGGCTTGATTATAGGAAACCGATTAGGGACAGCAACTATAGTCTATTTTGTTTTAATATACATATTTTCAAATTTAGCTGCCTTTGGAGTTGTACAGGCCATTTCACTTAAGACAGGAAAGGAAAATATTAAGGATTACGAAGGATTGTATCGTACTAATCCAAACTTAAGTTTGGTAATGATGTTGGCATTATTTTCTTTGGCAGGAATACCGCCAGTAGCTGGTTTTTTTGGAAAATTCTTTTTGTTTACAGCAGCAGCAAGCGAGGGGTATTATTTTTTGGTGTTTTTAGGGGTGTTTAATGTTACCATTTCATTGTACTATTATCTATTGGTAGTAAGAGCCATGTTTTTAAGAACAAGCGACAATGCCATTCCTTATTTTAAAAACAAATTGTATATGAGAATGGGATTGCTTATTACCGTAGTTGGTATTTTAATTCTAGGTATTTACAGTCCATTGTACGATTATATTTATGAACTAAGTAAAATTATTTATTGATAAAGATGTCATTAGAAGGTAAACATAAATTCGGTTCCATTGAAGATACAAGAGTGACTTTTGTTGAAAAGGGAGTAGATAAAGATCGAAGTGAGTTTTTAAAAAAACTACTGGAATATAATGGATTTGAAGTCATTATTCAAGAAGATAAAAGAAAAACAGAAGAAGACCCACAACTTTATACTGTTGCAGTTACCGATATGGTGTTTAATCCAACCATTTGGGTTTACCAGCGTAAATTGGAAACCTTTGATGGTAAAAAGGTAACCCGTGGCTATTGGGAACAAGCAACAGAAGACTCTAAACCCCAATATTGGAATAATGGCAACCAAAAACCCCAATAATTTTTTAATCTAGTAAAAACGCTTCGTTTTTAACTTTTCTATACATATTCATTCATTTTTTTTGTATTTATTAATACCTATTAATTCTATAGGAATAATATTGTTATTAAAAACAAATAGGTTTACTTTTGTCCAAACACTAAAACAAATAATAGTAAAATGAGTGATATTACAATAAAAGTAACCGATAGGGAGGGAAACAAACATATAATTATAGCACCAACAGATATGGCTATGAATTTAATGGAAGTAGTTCGGTCACATGAATTAGCACCAGAAGGTACTATAGGTGTTTGTGGTGGAATGGCCATGTGTGCGTCGTGCCAATGTTATATAAATAGTGATACTAAATTACCGTCAATGAGTAAAGAAGAAGAAGCAATGTTATTAGAAGCATTTGATGTAAAGGTGAATTCAAGACTAGGGTGTCAAATTCAAATGACACCAGACATGCAAGGATTGGAATTAGAACTAGCACCAGAGAGTTGAAATTTTAAAGTTTATTAATAAGAAAAACCTAAATTAGTAAGGTCTACTTTGTATTATAGCCTTTAGTTCATTATTCAGGTTGTTTAAGTATATTTATGGCATGAGGTAGTAGAAGTTCGACAAATTTGCTATAAGCTATTTCAGACGGATGTAACCCATCTGAAGCCACTAACTCAGGTTGATCTAATCCCAATCTAGTTATTGTTGTAATATTTACGTAGGTGATATCCTTTGATATACAATAATTTTCGGCGAAATTATTGTACTTGTCTATGTCCAATGAAATACTTTCATATCCATTTCCAAATGGAGTGTAAGCATAATCGGGAATGGAAATAACAATGCAATTATTTTTGTCTTTTTTTCCTAGATTAATCGACTTATTTACAAGTTTTGGAAATTCATCCTCGTAAATCGAAAACGGTTTTTTTTGATATTGATTATTAACGCCAATCAAGAGTGTGACTAAGTCGAATGAATCTTCTAGGTTTTCTTCTTCAATCGCACTAATTAAATTTGTTGTCGTCCACCCTGTTGCGGCAATGACTTTTAATTCAAATTGGTAATCTTTTCCAAAATAATTTGCCAATTGTTCTTTTAATTGTTCAGGAAACTTACAACTTTCACACACACTTTGTCCAATGGTGTAACTGTCACCTAAAGCCAAAATTTTAAAAGTTGTTTGAAGTTCTTCATCGATGTCTTTTGTGTTGTTTTCTTCTAATTGTTGTGTATGACAACCAATATATGTTAAAGTTAAGCATACCACTAAATAAAGAATCTTTTTCATTTTAGCTTTTACGTAAAGATATAAATAAATTATACCTTGTGTTTTAATGAAAAGTTTAAGCAGGCATAATTTGCCTGTATTGAGAAATTTTAAAATTATAGAGGTCAATAGATAAACACCTATCTTTGTTATTAGTAAACATATAGAAATATGAATATTTTTAAGGGTCAAAATCTTCTAGAGTTCTC